>JBHIAG010000069.1:0-12072 GCA_046758465.1 Terriglobia bacterium
CTCCGCCGGGGTGGTGATGGTGTCGCCCGGATAGAGGGTGGTTTCGAGCGTCAGCCGCGTGCCGTTCAACTCGGCCGGGCCCCGGGGCACCACTTTGCCCAGAGCCGGATTGCCTGCCGTCACCCCCAGGACCGGATACCAGACCATCGCGCCCGCCAAAATAAGCGCCAGTCCTACCTGGGATTTTGTTGTTCTCATTGGTGTTTTACTCCCTTCCCGCTGGAGAAGACCCTCCGACGGGGAAACTCACCCGCTTCAATTCCCTAGCATGTTAAAGCCCAGAATGCGAATTAGCCTAACTCATTGGTTAGAAAGGGCTTACAAAAGTGGGTGGCATCGAGAACCGCCGCTTCAGTTCCACTTCAGGAATGGCGCTCCGAAATGGTGTGGGCGGCCATGAGCCCTGCAGGTCTACGCCACGGAGCGCGCGGAGGGAAGCGCTCCTTACGCCCTGACAGATCGAATGGTTCGCACTTACCGTCTCTCCTGCCCGGAGCCGGATTGCTCGGTAGCCGTCCTGATTTGCGTCTCGGGCAGGTACAGCCGCGCCGCTGCGAACGCTTCGAGGTTAGTTTCGAGGCGGCTGAATTCGAGGTCGTGGTGACTTGTCTGGATGAGGGCCATAATCGAACTGCGCCGACTTGAAAAGCTGTCATGACTGCTCCAAAGCAGCGGGCGGAGGGCAATCCCCCCAACCTTTTCCAGGCGCCTGAGGAACTGGTAGCCCTCCCGCGGGTCGTAGCCCGCTCTGGCCATGTAGGCGAGCGCGAGGCGGTCGGCCTGGTTTTCGAGCTCGCGCTCGTAGCCCTTGCGGATGGCCTGCTCAACCACCCAGCTCAAATAGGCCGTGGCCCAACGGAAAATGCGCAGTTTCCGCCGCTGATAATGCCATTGCCGCCACGCATGTTCCTGGATAGTGTGAGCTATTTCATGGGCGAGCAGAAAGGCAAGCTGAGCCTCGTTCTCGACTACATAGAGAAGGCCCGCACGGACCACGACGACGCCGCTCGGGTAAGCAGTGGCGCGGGGCTGCAAGTTGTCGACGACAAAAAACCGGAAGTTCAGGTGTGCGAAAGGTGACCTCGCTGTGCCAGTTCGTGAGAAAGTGGAGAGCAGGCGTACCCCAACTCGATGGACATAGCCCTGGATGATCGGGTTGGGATAGATCCGGTAGCGCATTTTCCCCACCGAAAGGCTGCGGGATAAATTGCCCTGCCCGGAAATGTGCTGGCGCGGCTGATAGGCCGCTAGGAGTCTTGCCTCTGTTTTTTCAGTCGTGTTCTTCCAAAATACGATCTTGCTAGCTTCCACAGAGCCGTGCAGCGAGATTGTTCCCGAGTAGTCCACATAGCTCCCCGGCCTGAGCCGCTGGTGTAGGTCAGCCATTGAGACAGGCGAGTCTTGGTCCTTTCGTTCAAAAAGTTGGGTACCTTTTCCCACATGGATCTTGCGGCCGTCACAGAGGAGGCGTAAGCCACCGGGAATCACCTCGGGAGGATATTCGAGAATCGCCATGCCCTGAACTGCACCCGAGGGAGGCGGGTGGACCCGTATGCGCTCGGCTACCAGCAGGTTCTGCTGTGGGTCGTAGGCCCCCGAGACTTCCACTTCGCTCCCGATGCGGAGTGCTTCCTCGTGACCTGGCTGATATTCCAGTCGCGTTTTGTCTGTCCGGAGGATTCTATAGTCATCCACCTGAAAGTTCGTGGACGACCGAAGCTGCAGGACAAATCCACGAATTGTTTTCTGCTCGACGCGCGCCGGCAGGTCGGCCAGAAGCGTGGCAGGAAGGATGAGGAAAGGCAGCAGGCGCAGCCACTGTGCCAATGTGTTCACTCCTCTGAGCTCGGCGGGGCCTGGGGTCAGCGATCAGCCTAGCACAATCTGGCAGTCCCGAAGCCTGACGTGCAATGCCCTTCACGGGGAGGGTGGAAGCAGGCACCTTATTTGCCACCCGTGGCAGGGGTGAAAAATCAGCCACCGCCACCGGAGGCCTACCATCCGCCGCTTTAGCCCCAGTTTGGATTGTATTCTTTTCCTCTGGGTCAAGCTAGAATGGTGCGGTACGTGCATGCAGGTTGGCACCCATGAAGTCCACTGAACTACAGGCTCTGCTGGAAAACACCATCCTGGTGTGTGACGGCGCCATGGGGTCCCAACTCTATGAGCGGGTCGGGCCGACCCGCTGCTTCGAAGAGCTCAACCTCCTGCAGCCGGAACTTGTCTTGCGGGTTCACCTGAACTACATCGAGGCCGGTGCGCGCCTCATAGAGACGAATACCTTCGGTGCCAATCGGCTCAAGCTGGTGTCACTCGGGCTCGCTGACCAGTTTGTCGCCATCAACCAGCGCGCGGTCAAGCTGGCGCGCGAAGCCCGGGAGGTTTCCGGGGCGGCGATTCTCATCGCCGGCTCGATCGGCCCACTGGGCGCCGGCTGGCGCGTGGCGGAGCCTGAGGCAGGCGGGCGCGCTCGCGAGCTGTTTGCCGAACAGGCAGCAGCACTCGAGGAGCGTGGAATTGATCTCTTCATCCTGGAAACCTTCCCCGATCTCGAGGAGTTGGTCTGGGCGGTCGAGGCAGTTCGAAGTCTCTCGGGTCTGCCTATCATTGCCCAGCTTGCCTACAACGAGGAGGGGAAGACGCTGGGGGGCGATGATGCTCGCACCGGCACCGAGCGACTGCAGGCACTGGGTGTGGATGTCATTGGCGCCAACTGTAGCATTGGCCCGCAGGCCATGTTGGAAGTCCTGTGTGCAATGGGGCAGAGCAGCGGCGTTCGCCTGTCCGTTCAACCCAACGTGGGATTCCCGCAGCGCCTAGGGGATCGCGTGCTTTATCCCAAAGCCACACCGGACTATTTTTCCAGCTTTGCCCGCGAAGCCGTGCGCAGCGGCGCCAGCATCATTGGTGGCTGTTGTGGCACTACACCCGAACACATCCGCGCCATGGCCCAGGCCGTGCGCGACCTCACTCCCAGCCGCGATTCGCGCCCACGCGCTTCAGTCGTCCTGGAAGCGCCACCGCCGGCAGTGGTGCAGGCCGAGCCGGTATCGGCGCTCTACCGCAAGCTGCAGGCGGGCCAATTTGTGATCTCAGTCGAGATTGATCCCCCCAAAGGTGTCAACCTAGAACGGATTCTGGAGGCTGTCGAGCAATTCCGCCGCTCCGGGGGGGTGGACGCGGTCGACATCAACAGCGGAACGCTGGCTCGGGTTGGCATGGACGCCCTGCTGCTAGCGGCGGCGATCGAGCGCGCTGGCATGGAGACCATTCCGCACTTGACAACCCGTGACGCGAATATCATCGGCCTGCAAGCAATGCTGCTCGGCGCCTGGGCGGTGGGTGGCATCCGCAACATCCTCGCGATTACGGGTGATCCGCCGGTCTTGGGTGACCACCCCGAAGTGGCCGGTGTCTATGAAGTTGATGCTGTCGGGCTGGTGCGGATCATCCGACGACTCAACGAGGGTACCGACTGGGCGGGCAAAGCGCTGGGCGGCAGCACGAATTTCGCCATCGGGGTTGCGCTCAACCCGGCCGCCGATAACCTGGACGAGGAGATCCAACGCTTCCACCTGAAGGTGGAGGCGGGAGCACATTTTGCCATGACGCAGCCGATTTTCGATCCCGAGCTGTGGTACGCCTTTGTCAAGCGTCTGGGAGATAAGCCACCGATTCCAATTGTGATCGGCCTCTGGCCACTGACCAGTTATAAGCTTGCTGTCCGCCTAGACAACGAAGTGCCTGGGATTGTGATTCCCGCGCATGTGCAAAAAGGACTGGAACAAGCCGGTGCGGCGGCCCGCGACCGCGGCTTCGCGCTGGCGCGCGAATTGTTCGCCTGGGCACGCACGGAGGCCGCAGGCGTCTACATCATCCCGCCCTTCAAAAAGTTCGAAGAAGCCCTCGAAGTCATTACCGACTGAAATAGCTTCTACGATGGCTGTGGTATGCTCATGCGCCAAAGCTTGGCCAACCCAAACAGGGTAGAACGATGAGAGGTGCCGTGCTCGCCGGCGGGCTGGGCTTGCGTCTGCATTCGCTTACCCGCGTCACGAACAAACATCTGCTGCCAGTTTACAACCAGCCGATGATGTTCTATCCGATTCAGACTCTGGTGAACGCGGGCATCACCACAATCCTTATTGTCACGGGGGGTCAGAATGCGGGCGATTTCCTGCGTCTGCTTTCGAACGGCAAGGATTTTGGCCTCCGGCACCTGCACTACACCTACCAGGAAGGCGAAGGTGGCATCGCCGATGCGATGCGCTACGTCTGGCCGAGCACTTCGCGGAGGGCGGCAAGCTCTGCGTCATTCTTGGCGACAACGTCATCGAGGGGAACATCTACACGGCGGCCGAGCGCTTCGGTCAGCAGGAGCGCGGTGCCCACCTCATCTTGAAGGAGGTGAAAGACCCGGAACGGTTTGGCTGCCCGGAGATGGGGTGGATGGCACCTCGTTGAGCCGGCGGGCAACACGGCCGGCCCATTCGGCGCTAGCGAATGAGCATCTGGTGTCAGAAGGCTTTGCACGCTTGCGCGGCTGGCAGGAAGCGGTCGCGGCCTATCTGGCGGCGCGCGTCGAAGCTAGTCGGGAAGAAACTGGATTTCTTCGATGATGGCGCCGCAGCCAGCCTCGCCTTCCCTGCCCTCGGCCAGGCGCACCACACGTGCTTTGCACCAGACGACCGCGTCTTGCTCACGACCCAGGAGCGCCGCGGGGAGAGTGAAGACCAGGCTGAGCCGGGTGCCGACATCCAGCTCGCGGTCGAGGTTGAGAAACATCCCGGCGCCACTGATATTAACCACCTGGCCGATGGCGGGCAAAGCTTCCGGATTGCTAGCTGTCAGTGCGGCGGCGGGCTCAGCGGCGGAAAAGCGCGTGGCGTGGCGACGTTCTTTCTCTTCGGAACCCGGCATGGAACCGCACTCTCGCAAAGATTATCGAGCAGACCACAAGTCCGAGTCTATGCTAAAGTGCCCCCACCCTAAAACAGCAAGCCCTGACGGACAATGAAAAAACGACCTGGGCTCCGATTCAACCGCAGCCAGGCGGTGACCTTCGCCGCCCGTGAAGTGGCCGCGAGTTGCGAGGTGAAGCATCGCCTGGGGCAGCGTGCGCTCGTCGAACTGGCCCGCTTGGTCGAGGCCAGCGTGCACGCCTTGCGCGCCGGGCGGCGCATCTATCTGCTCGGCAACGGCGGCAGTGCTGCCGACGCGCAGCACATTGCGGCCGAACTCCTCGGCCACTTCCGGCGGCAGCGCACGGCGTTGTCCGCGCTCGCGCTGACGACGGATACCTCCGTGCTCACCGCTGTGAGCAACGACTACGGGTTCGAGAAAGTCTTCGTGCGGCAGGTGGAAGGACTGGTGGGACGCGGCGACCTCGTCATCGGTATCACCACCAGCGGGCGCTCGACGAATGTCATCCAGGCACTCCGGCGCACGCGGGAGTTGGGTGGCGTGACCGCGGCACTCGCGGGTGCCTACACGCGCCGACTTCATCCTGTCACTGACTTTCTCTTCGCGGTTCCCTCGCACGACTCCAAACGCATCCAGGAAGTGCACGCGCTCGTCGGACACATCTATTGTGATTTGATTGAGCAGTATCTTTTCGGCCGGCCGCGCTAACGGCGGAAAAAACTAAAACGGCGCTTGCGTTCACGGGCAACCGGTTCGGGGAAATAGGGCAGAGCGTTTCCCTCAACCACGGCACGGGGATTGTCGCGAAACAGCGCATCGGCGCGTTCCCTTCCGAAGTTGCGCGCGACGTCGGCGCAGGCTGCTGACAAGCGCGGCGGGCGGTGCTCCGTGTCATGCGCGTCGCTCGCCACCAGGTGCACCATCTGGCGGCGCAATAGCTCCTCGACGCTTTGCCGGGCGGGGGAACCAAACCGGCCGAGCAGCGAGCTCGCCGTCACCTGAACTGGGCAGCCCATGGCAATCAGTTTCCCCAGCAGGCCGAGGCCGCGCTGCAGGAGCGGATTGCGCTCAGGATGGGTGACGATAGGGATGAGACCCTGCAGGCGCAACTGATGCAGCGTGTCGGCCAACTGCGGCGGAATCGCATAGTCGGTAAACTCCACCAGCAGGTAGGGACCCTGGTTGATGGTGTAGGTGCGGTTGCCGGCGAGCAGTGCCTGCAAGTTCTCATAGCTCAGGTGGAAATCGCAGCCCAGCGCCAGCCCCATGCGTGTGCCAACAGCGGCGCTGAGCTCAGAGAGGAGTCTTCGATTCTGTTCCAGGGAATAGGGATAACGGTCGTTGCAGTGGGGCGTGGCCACTATGCAGGTAGTGCCATCGTCAGCCGCGATTTGCACCATGCCCACGGCTTCCTCCAGCGTGCGCGCCCCGTCGTCCACACCGGGCAGAATATGGGAGTGGATGTCAACCATAGGCCTCTATGAGGCACAACCTGGTGTCCATATAGCAAGCAAAGTACCGAACTAGCGAACGCTGAATGTCAGCGTCGAGAAAAAGCTCTCCCAGTCGGCGCCGGGGATGTCGGCGGCCGGAATCATATGCAGCACGCGCACAAACCACGTGCCCGAGCGCTCGAGGGGAATGTGTGCGCGGCCAGCGGCATCGGTCTTCACCCAAACCGGGTAGTTGTGCCCGTGCACACCAGTATAGCCGGCCCCCACATAGACGCCGGGCAGTGGGGCACTGTCAAATAGTACCTGAACCGGCAGCAAATTCCCTGCACGGAGGCGGCAGGGACTCTCCAACGGCACAAGCTCAACCCGATAGCCCACAGGTTGACGAAAATTCTCATCCGCAGGCTCGCCAGCACACAGAACCAGTTTGGCGAGCTTCCGATAGCTTTCCCGCCCGGGCGCAGTTGCCTCGCCGCGCTGCCGGCGCGCTTCCAGGATGTGCGCCAAGCCCTCTTCACTGAGATAGGTGTTGAAATCCTCGTGTGGCAACACGAGCAACCGCGGCCGCGTGGCGGCAGCGACAATATAATGCCCGGTGAGGCCCACTTCCACCTCAGCGACGAGCGAGTCCCCCTCGACGCGATAGCCGGTCACAGCCGTGCGCGTTCTCCCCTGGACAAAGAAGCTCGCAATCCGCTCGGGTGTCGGGGCAACCTCGGGCTTGGGAAAGTCTTCGCTGGTGTTGAGCGCCACCCGGAGGCGGCTGTTGGGGCTGACGAAGAACGCCTCCGGCACCAGCCAGGTATCATGCCCCCACACCGCCAGCACGCCCAGCAGAATTGCACACGCAGTCAAGAGTGCTCGTTTCATCCTGCTCACCTGCCTTGCGGTTGAAGGTGCTACCGCCAGCCTATCGCCTCCCACAACCGGCCTAAAATTCTCTCGAAACTCTCGCCCGACCCAGGGGAGGGGGGTATAGTAAAAAGAGAGTCTCTAACCTGCTGAAAAGATTGGGGTTGAGATGAAAAAACTAGTTTCATCTTTATGTTTCTTCCCGGTTTATTTTCCCGCATTCCTCGTCGTCTCTTAGCACCTTCTTCCTGTCGCCCTTCCACCTACCACATCTACCCCCGGCCTGTCTAATAACCATGAACATTTTGAGAATCGTGAACATCGTGAACTTTTTGAGAATGGTTCCCATTTTGGCACCGCTCCCGCCCCCTCATTTGCACCGAGTCCCAACCTGCCCCGCTTGTCCCGTTTACCCTGACCTCCAACCCCCGTGGCCTCCGCCCCCAGTCCCCTGCCACCCACATCGCCTACGCCGGCGCCGCACTCGCCTGGCTCGCCCGCCTGATCCTGGTGCGACGCGGCATCTTGCACGGCTCCCCGCTCGACTTCCCCATCCTCATCTACTGGCTCCTCTGCGCCCTCTCGGCTTCACTCTCGCCCGTCCCGGGCCTGAGCTGGGACGGCATGCGCAAAGTCGGCTTGATTTTTCTCGTCCTGGTGGTTGCGCACAACATTCCCAGCCTGCTCGGTAGAAACTCACGCTGCACAGGCGCGGCGGGACCGCTAGCGCGTGTCGCGGCTGGCCTTGCGGATGCGCACGTAGTCCAGCAGCCGCCGCGCCCAGTGGAAGTGCGCTCCCAGGATGACGAGTCCGAGGATGAGCAGCAAGAAACCTTGCAAAATCGGCAGAAACAGCCCGAGGACGCCGAGGACAACCAATACAATCCCGGTGACCAATCTCACCCAGACCCACAGGGCCCGCCCAAACGAGCCTACAAACATGACCAACATTCAGCCTACCCCTACCGCCGGGACGCTACCTGTGGCGGATGGCAACACCAAGCGACGTGCGGAATTAGCCAAGGTTCCCTGGATTATCTTTGGCAACCGCTGCAATGGGCTCTGCAGCCGCAAACCACGCAAGAGGGGAAATTCCCCTTATTGATTCCTCTCCTCATACACGACTCCGAGTTGCCAGAAGAGAAAATGTAGTTCATCCGTCGAGTCCTCGATCTGCTTGCTGAGTGGCCTCCCGCCGGAGTGGCCTGACTTGGTGTCGTAGCGCAGCAGCACGGGCTGCTTCGAGCCGGTGGCTGACTGAAGCAGCGCCGCCATCTTGCGCGCGTGCAGCGGATCGACGCGCGTGTCGAAGTCTCCGGTAATGAACAGCACGGCGGGGTAAGGCATGCCCGGTTTCACCCGGTGGTAGGGGGAGTAGGCGTAGAGGTAGTTGAACTGCTCGGGATCGTCGGCCGAGCCGTACTCGGGTACCCAGAAACGGGCCACCAAGAATTTGTGGTAGCGGAGCATATCGAGCAGCGGATATGTGCAGACCACCGCCTGGAAGAGTTCGGGGCGCTGGGTGAGAGCAGCGCCGACGAGCAGCCCACCGTTACTGCCGCCGCGGATGGCCAGCTTCGATGGTTGCGTGTAGCCATTCTCGATCAGCCACTTGGCCGCGGCGATGAAGTCATCAAAGACGTTCTGCTTCTTCTCGAGCTTTCCCGCCCGATGCCACGCCTCGCCGAATTCCCCGCCGCCGCGCAGGTTCGGCATCGCGAAGACACCGCCACGCTCCACCCACGCCACGGCTGTGGAGGAAAAGATCGGGGTCAAGCTGGCGTTGAAACCGCCGTAGCCGCTCAGCAGCGTCGGGTTCGACCCGTCAAGCTTAATCCCCTTGCGGTGCACGAGGAACATCGGCACCAAGGTGCTATCCTTCGATTCGTACCAGACTTGCCGGACGGCGAATTGGTTGGTGTCAACAGGAACTTCCAGCCGCGCCCAGACGGCCTGCCTTCCGGTAGCCACATCGTAGCGATAAATTGTCGTGGGGGTGTGGAAGGAGCTGAAGACGAAAAACGCTTCCGGGCTCCCCCAGCGACCGCTGACGCCGCTCACCGAGCCCAGGGTGGGGAAGGCAATGTCGCGGACATAGCGGCCAGCGGGCGTAAACGTCTTCACCACCGAGCGCACGTTCCGGAGGTAGTTGACAAACAGCTTGCCGCCCGCCAAGGAAAACCCGCGGATAACGGCCGCGCTCTCCGGGATGAGCTCACGCCAGTGTTCGCGGCCAGGATTCTTTAGATCCACGGCCAAGAGCCGTCCGTTCGGGGCTTCCCAGTTCGTCTGCAAAAAGAGCTGGTCGCCCGCAATCTCTCCCCCAAACAGCGCCGCAATGTCATTGACGACCGGCACGATGGGCCCCGGCTTGGCTAAATCCTGATAGTAGACTTCACTGCGAACCCAACCGTGGAACACGGTGATGAGCAGGTAGCGCCCGTCTTCTGAGAGCTCAGCGGCGATTATCTTATCTGGCCCATAGCCCGTGCCGAAGAGCTCGCGGTCGGCGACCGGGTCTTCACCCATGGCGTGATAATAGATCCGCGGGCCCTCTGCGCCATGGCGCGCGTAGTAGAAACCGGTCTTGTCAGGTTTAAGAGAAACGCTGAAGTAACGTGCCCGGGGTAACTGGTCAGGCAAATCCTTTCGCGTGTCCACCTCCAACAGCTTGACTGTGATTTCGTCTTCCCCACCCTGGCGCACGCCATAGGCCACGACACTGCCATCGTTGGAAACGTCCAATAGCGTGGCACTCGTCGTCCGATCAGGGCTCCACGGGTGGGGGTCAATCAGCACCTCGTCCTTGCCCGTGAGCCCTTTTCTCATATAGATGACGAATAGGTCTTGGTTCGCCAGCCGCTTGGAAAAGAAGTAGCGCCCGTTGCGCACACGCGGCTGGCCAAGCGTGTCGATCTTCATTAGCTCCGTGAGCCGCTGCTTGAGTTGTTCGCGGCCCGCCAACGAGCCAATGACCGACTGGGTGTACTCATTCTGGGCATCGATCCACGCCCGCGTCTCCGGGCTCTGTTGGTCCTCCAGCCAGCGGTAAGGATCCACAATCTCAACGCCGTGGAGTATCTCCTTTACGTTATCCGTCCGGGTCTTCGGCGGGAGCTTCGGCGCTGGCGCTTGGGCCCCGGCAACCGCAGCGCCAAGGAGGACCAGAAGCGCTAGCGGCCAAAGCCCTCTGCGGAGACAGCCATAGAAGTGGAATTTAATTGTGGCTCGCCTGGCCATTGCGGTCACTCCTCTCTCGGTCCGATCCGTGTAGGTTGCGAATCAGAGTCTAAGACGGCATTTTCGGTTAGCACAAGCAAAATCAATCCCACTGGCATTGCTTCTCGCCACTATGAGTAGGCACTTCCGGCACAAGAGGCGCTCCGTCTCGCTGGTGCCAGTCATCGGCTTCCGACAGCCGCTCAAAGCAGCGGCTGGATGTAGGCTTCCAGGGAGTTCAGTGTCTGCTTTCCGAACAGGGCGTGCCGGCGCTGACCGCTGCGATCATAGATGAAGGTCGCCGGTAGAGCTCCGCGCCAACTGGGTTCAAGGGCGTTGATGAAAGCATCATCATCGCCCGCAGTTTTCACGAACACCGAGAATGTCGGGCGCTGCTCGGTAAGAAACTCCTTCACCTCCGTGTCGCGCAGTTTGGGGTTATCGAGCGAAATCGAAAGTAGGGTCAGTCCGCGACCAGCGTAGCGGCGGTGCAACTGAATGAGGTCGGGGAATTCCTCGCGGCACGGCTCGCACCAGGTCGCCCAGAAGTTCACCACCACCACACGGCCCCGCTCTTCCGCCAAGCGCCGCTCAAGCCCGCTGAGATCAATCCAGCCAGCTTCGGTGGTAACCTCTCCCGCCGCAGGTAACGGTTCCTTGTGCGCAGATTGACACCCGAGAGCGATCGCTGCCAGTAAGGCTGCTAGCGCCCCGCGCTCAACCTGCCTACTTAGCCTAAACACGCTTGATGCTGCAGCCAAAGGCTTTCTTGCCAATATTGGTGATTTCCCGCCCGTCAAGCAGGGCTTCGAGCGCCACGCGCAGCTCATTCGCCTTGAGACTCGGCTCATGCTGGTCGGCGTCGAGCCGCCCGTGGTAGCGCAGAACGTTCTTGGTGTCCAGTAGATAGGCTTCCGGCGTCACCGAAGCTCCGAAGTAATCGGCGATGCGGTTGCCGACATCCTTGAGAACGACAAACGTCAAGCCTTTCTCCTGCGCGTGTTGCCGCACCTCTTCGACGGGCTCGGTGCGGTTGGGATTGATACCCACCACGCGGATGCCGCGCACCCCGTAGTTCCGGTGCAAAGTCTCCATTCGCTCATTGTAGTTGTTCGAAACCGGGCAACGCGTGGAGATAAACAGCAATAGCGTCCCCTGGCTTCCTCGCAGGCTCGCCAGCGAGTGCGCCTGGCCATTCGTGTCGGCCAGCGTGAAGTCGGCCACCGCCCCGCCCACCGCCACCTCGGGCGGCGGTGCAGACGGGCCTGAGTAAGCGCGCCAACCGTAAAAGGCCGCGCCCGCCACAACCACCACTACACCCAATACAATCGCCAGTTTCCGCATCCTTCCTCCCTCCTTAGGTCTCTCCTTAGATTCCCACACGTGCGAAAGTCACCGGCAGTATCAGTCGACCGTCAATCATCAGCTTTCCACGCCCGAGTCTGCGCGAAGCCTACCCCGCCGACTCAGCTTCTGTCAATCGGCCCACTACGGTTTGTTGTTCCACCAGCAGAGCAGAGCCAGCGACGCCGGGTTGCCCGGCTGCGGTAGGATTAAGATAAGAAAAGCTGGTGAGCCGCCCAGGACTCGAACCTGGAACCCGCTGATTAAGAGTCAGCTGCTC
>JBHIAG010000070.1:0-11821 GCA_046758465.1 Terriglobia bacterium
AAGCGAGGCAAAACGCCCGTAGCAATCCGGGAAGCCATCATTCGTGGCGAGTGGCAGAAAGTGCCAGTTTACTGAGAGAGGAATACAATAGCCGAAGTCGACAACTGCCTTCAGCCCTTGGCAAACATACCGCACCTTGGGCACCCATCGGCCTCATGAGAAGTAATATTTAGAGGGGAACCTACGCTTCAGAATTCCCAAGCAAATGTAAGGGCCACCCCGCCGCTGGGCGGCCCGTAGGGCAGCAGGTGCCAGCGGAGGGGAATGTCAGCCGGCCCGCGTTGAGCGGCGTGAGAGACGTGACGCCCGATGAGGTAACCGAGCACGCTGCCGACGAAGATGTCGCTAGGAAAGTGCTTGCGCTGGGTGACACGAGCCACCGCGACCAGGCCCGCTAAGCCGTAGGCGGTGGGCGGCACCCAGCGGCGGTGGCGGTATTGGTGTGCCACTACCGTGGCGAGCGCCCAAGCGTGGGCAGCGTGGCCGGAGGGAAACGAGCGCCCGCCAGTAAAGAATTCGCCGTCGGCATTATGGTTCCGCAGGCGACCGTCAGCGCGGGTCGGGCGCGGGCGCTGGCTGGCCGTCTTCAGAATTTGGACCACAATCAGGCTGTCGGCCACAGCTTGGAAGCTGAGCAGGCCGGTGGTGCGGGCGCGTTCGTCGCCGCGCCAGCGGCCGACGAGATAGAAGGCACCGGCAACGCCGAAGTCAGTAAGTCCGCCGCCGAATTGCCCGACGCGCCGGCTGAAAGCAAAACCCGCACCCGGCGGCGAGTCGGAGAGTTCCTGGCCTACGGGTCTGTCGAGGGCAATCAGGCCGGCAGTGGTCCCAAAGATAACCCCAGCCCAGGGAACATCGGCACGTTTTAGGCGAAACGCTCGGAGCCAGAGGAATTTTTGGTCGCGGAGGATGTTGCGCGGTAACTCTTTTAACTCGCGGACAGGCCGCCCTGAAGCTTCTGGAACGGGAGGATTGTCCTGTGTCTCAACATTGCCGTGGCTGGACGCGCCCTCGCTGGCATGGGTAGTTGCGGCGGCACCCGCGACTACAGGGCAGGCCGCCAAAATCAGAAAAACAGCTAGGGGGGCGAGCAAAAAGGTGCGGAGAAGGGGCACCATAGCGTTTCCCGCACGCCCTGTACTGCTCCGGTAGCGGGAAGCTTGCGGTTTGATTTTAGTTGTTACGGCGAACGACTGCCAGCCGTCCCCGCCCTGCTGCTACATCGCTTCTTCCACGAGCGATTGGAACAGCGCGGGATCAGCGGCCAGCGGCTGGCCGACCAGGGGGCCACGCTGGAAGGCAGGCTCGCTGTCCTCGTAGGTAGGCTGTAGGTCCTTGTAGAACAATCCTATGGGAATGCGCTCGCCCCATTCGAACGACTTTTCCAGCGCCGCCCGCACATTGGCGGGATCGTAGCCCTGTTTGTCCTCCAGCTTATAGACCCGCTTCTTGAACCAGGGATAGGTATTGAGCTTGTTGTAGGTGACGCAGGGGCTGAAGACGTCAATCAGCGCAAACCCTTTGTGCTGGATGCCGCCAGCAATCACCTCGGCCATGTGATTGGGCTCGCCGGAAAAGCCGCGGGCGACGTAGGTGGCACCGGAGACCAGGGCCAGGGCAATGGGGTTGATGGGCAGCTCGACGTTGCCGCGGGGTGTCGATTTGGTGCGCATTTCCTTCATGGTGGTGGGCGAGGCCTGGCCGGTGGTGAGCCCGTAGATCTGGTTGTTCATCACCACGTAGGTGAGGTCGAGGTTGCGGCGCATGGCGTGGATGAAGTGACCAATGCCGATGCCGTAGCCATCGCCGTCGCCACCCGTAATCACCACCTTGAGGTCCGTGTTGGCCAGCTTGATGCCCGTGGCCACCGCCACCGCACGGCCGTGCACAGAGTGGACGCCATAAGCGTGCACATAGCCAGGGAGGTTCGAGGAGCAGCCGATGCCGGAGACCACCACCAGGTCCTTGGGCGCCACCTGCGCCTTGCCAGCAGCCAGCTTGACCGCTTTCAGGACGCCGAAGTCGCCGCAGCCCGGGCACCAGTCCGGGTCCACCGGGCCTGCGTAGGTTTCAATCGGAAGTTCAACGATGGTCGCCATGCTGTCCTCCTAAGAAGTTGGCTGCCAGGAATAGGTCGAGCCGGTTTCCACACCCACGCGCAGCTCCCCTTGCTTCTCGCCGGAATCGCGATGCACAATCTCGATCCGCCACACCGGTTCTCCGTCGCCGTCGGCTTTTTCGATCCGCCCCGGACGTACTTCTCCGCTCAGGTGCTTGCGGACATAATGGTAAGCAATCTCCCGGGCTTCGGCCGGAGTGACATCGAGTGAGCACGGTTGTCCCGCGAGGATGGCTCGGACTTGCTCGCTGATGTGGCGGGGTTCAAAGGGTTCGCCGTCATACTTCAGAATGCGCTCGTGGACGCTGTAGCCGGTCTCCGCCCGCAGGTGGCGGGCGAACTGTCCGCTGGCGTTGCCTTCGATGCAAATGGTGCGCTTGCAGCGTTGTAGAATCTCGCTGGCCTGGCGGCTGTGGAAGGGCAGGAGATACTTGAAGTGAAGCTGGTTGGCGCGGATGCCGGCGGCTGCCAGTTGTTGCACGGCCTCCTGAATCACGCCCTGGGTTGAGCCCCAGCCGATAAGCGTCACCGCGGCGTCAGCGGGACCCTCGAGGCGCGGCACGGGCAGGTCGCGCAGGGCGCGGGCGAGCTTTTTCATCCGCTTTTCGGCGCCCTTGCGGCGCACCGCGGGATTGGTGAACTCGTCGCTGATCAGGATGCTTTCCTCGTCGTGCTCATCGCTGGCAGCCACATGAAGGGTATTGGCTGTGCCGGGCAGGGCGCGCGGGGAGATGCCCGAGGGGGTAAAAGCATAGCGCTTGTACTTCCCGTTCTCGCCGCTCCATGCGGTGACCAGCTCGCCGCGGTCGATAGGGACCGTGGCCGGGAGGTCCTCGGGTTCGAGGGTCTCGGGATGCTCCGAGAGCAGCAGGTCAGAGATGAGGATGACAGGAAGCTGGTACTTTTCCGCCAGGTTGAAGGCTTCGACGGCGGTATGGAAGCAGTCGCGGGTGTCGGCGGGGGCGATAATGATGCGGGGGAAGTCACCCTGAGAGGCGCCGAAGACTTGGTTAAGGTCGCCCTGCTCGGTTTTGGTGGGGATGCCGGTGGAGGGGCCGCCGCGCTGCACTGTGATGATGACCACCGGGGCTTCGATCATGCCTGCCTCACCAATGGCCTCGGTCATCAGGGCAAAGCCGCCCCCGGAGGTGGCGCACATGGCGCGCACGCCGGCAAAGCCCGCGCCGATGGCCATGTTCACCACCGCCAGCTCGTCCTCACACTGCTTGACCACCACGCCGCAGCGCTCGCCGTGCTCCGCCATCCAATGCAGAATGGATGACGCGGGGGTCATGGGGTAGGCGCAGTAGAACTTGCAGCCTGCCGCCACGGCGCCCAGGGAAAAGGCTTCATTGCCGGTGAGGAAGGCCCGACGCTTGCGAGAGAAATTCCACGGGCACCCGAGGGGCACGAAGCGCTCGCGGGCGTAGTTGTAGCCCACGCGTGCCAGGCCGAGGTTTTGGTCTATGACCGCCTTGCCCTTATGGGCAAAGGTGTCGGTGAGGACCTCGGCGGTGACCTCGAAGTCGAGCCCGAGGAGAAAGAGCAAGGCGCCCAGCGCTACCATATTCTGCATCACCGGCTGGATGCGACCGAAGGATTTCGTCAGCTCGCCAATCCCCAAGGGGGCAGCAATGACGTTGTCCCGCAGAGGAATATTCATGCGCAGTTTATCGGCGTTGAAGAGGACGACGCCGCCAGGTTCCACCTCTGGGGCGTGGCGTTCGATGGAGTCCTGATTCAAGGCGATGAGAGCGTTCAGGTGGTCGCCGTGCGAGGCGACCTTCTCCTGGCCCAGGCGCACGCGCAACCAGATGTGGCCCCCACGGATGACCGACTGGTAACTGTTGTAGGCGTAGACGTAAAGCCCCAGGCGAGAGGCGGTTTTAGCCAGGGTATCGCCGGTCTTGTCCAGGCCGTCGCCGGCGGCGCCTGCGATACCTATCGTCACGTCAGTCATGGCGGAGTCCCCTGAGTGATCAGAGCCTCCTGTCCGGAGTTGGCTTCACTCGTGGGCGAGCAGAATACGCGCCAGAAAGGAAAAGCGGAACCGCTGGAAGAATGAAGACTGTGTCCTGCTCCCCCCTGTGGATCAACCACTCTTCTAAACCTTGCATCACCCCTCTAGCCTAACAATTGAGATTACACAACCGTTGGGGGTAGGTGTCAAGTAAGTTCCGTACAATCGTGGGCTCAGAAGGCGCGAGTCTCTCTTTGGGCAAACGCGGCGATGAGTTCATCCAGGCGCTGGCGGTTGGCGACGGTGAGGGTAGTGAACTCGATGCCCACTCCCGCGGCGTCGCAGAAGCGCACCACGCCCTCAGCTTCACAAGGGGGAGCGGCAGCGATTTTGATGTGAACGGCGGTGTTCCCCGGCAACACGTCGGCGTGGACAAATAAGTCACCTCAGCTCCCAGCGGCCGACTGTGACGCAGCTGTCCCTACCCGAGCGGCGGCAGCATCTTGCAGACGTAGCCAGCGCTGGCGGGCCAGCAGGGCCGCGCCTAACGCCCCGGCGTAGCCCGACTGAGGACTGACGTTCAACCGGACGCCCAGGCGTTCTTCCAGGGCCCGCACCATGCCGCTGTTCTTCGTCACTCCGCCTGTGAGTGTGATCTCTGGTTGCGCTCCTACTTGTCGCACCAAAGGCACCAAGCGTTCGGCGATGGAGTTATGCGCGCCCCGCAGGATGTCCTCAACCGACTTCCCGGCGGTGATGTGGTTGATGACTTCGCTCTCCGCCAGCACGGCACAGATGCTGGAGATAGGCTGGGGGGCCTGCGAGCGCAAGGACAACTCTGCCACCTGGTCAAGCTCAATCTCCAGTGCCTTTGCCACTCGCTCCAGAAACCGTCCGGCACCGGCGGCGCAGCGATCGTTCATCCGGAAGGCTACCACCCGACCGTTGTCGGCGATGCGCATCGCGCGGGAGTTCATTGCACCAATGTCCAGTACCGTACGTGTCTTTGGAAACAGCCACAGCGCGCCCACGCCGTGGCAGGTCATCTCGGTGATTTGGATTTGGCGGAACCCAACCCGGTAGCGGCCATAGCCGGTGCTGGCCGTATAGACGATGTCTTTCTGCCTCACTCCCAGCGGCCGACAAAGTTGCTCGAGGAGATTGTGGGCCGCTTGCTCCAAGCGAGCACCGGTCCCACGGCTGGTCTGGGCCTGCACCCGACCGTGGTCGTCGAGTAGCACGCCACAGGTGGTGCGACTGCCCACGTCAATCCCGACCAGGTAGTTCACTTCGCTTCGCCTCCCTTGCGCGTGTCCGCACCATTGCCGAGGCTGCGATTGTGTCTAGTGACTGCACCGTGGACGGCGCGTTCCCAGGCAAAGAGTGCCGCGCCAATTGCCCCCATGTACTGGGATTCGGGGGCGACGTTGAGTTTCACGTTCAACCGTTCTTCCAGCACCCGTACTACCCCGGTGTTCCGGGCCACGCCTCCCGTAAACGTGATCTCCGGCTCCAGCCCGACGCGGCGCAACAGCCCGATGCTGCGCCCGGCGATGGTCCGGTGCAAACCTGCCAGAATGTCCTCCACAGCACAGCCGCGGGCCAGGTGCATCACAATCTCCTGCTCGACAAAGACCGTGCACACGTTGGTAATCTTCAGCGGGTTTTTCGCCTGGGCAGAGACTTCTCCCAATTCGTTCAACTGCAGCCCCAGCACTTCAGCCGCCGCTTCCAGGAAGCGGCCGGTTCCGGCGGCGCACTTGTCGTTCATGCAAAAGTCGTTGACCTCGACGGCGTCACCAATCCGGATGGCCTTGGTATCTTGCCCACCCATATCCAGAATGGTGCGTGTGCGGGGAAAGATGAAGTTCGCTCCTTTGGCGTGGCAACTGATCTCAGTCACCCGCAGGTCGCCGAACGGGACACGATAGCGCCCGTAGCCAGTGCCCACGGTGAACGTCACGTCCCATTCTTCCAGTCCGGCTTGTCCCAGTGCTTCTTTGAAGGCGCGCTCGGCTGCGCGCACCACGTTGGCCCCGGTGTCCACCAAGCTCAGGGCCCGCACGCCCTTGTTCTCATCCAGGATGGCCGCTTTGGTCGTAGTGGAACCGACATCTACACCGACTACCAGCATGGTGTGTGCCTCCTAGGCCCCCGGGCGCGGCGTGGCCAGGTGGCGGTGTTCCAGTGACTCGAAGAAAGCATCAATGCGGTTTCGGATCTGTGCTTCAGCAAAGTAGCGCGGATCGGCCAAATCGGATTCCACGAACAGGGTGGGGAGGGCGCGCTTCTTGCTGAAGTATTCGCGCACGTCGGCCTGCCCGACCGAAAATGCGCGGCAGCTCTTCACGGAATGGATCACCAAGGCATCGGCCTGGTAGTCGTCGACGTAGCGTTCCAGCATCTGGCGGCGCAGTGTCCAGTCCCAGTTGGTATAGCAGTTCACCGCGTACTCGGCCAGGCTCTCCAGCGGCCGGCTGGGGTCGTGGCGGAGGCCGAAGTCCCAGATGCCGCCCACCTTCGAATAGGTGGAGGCCACGCAGCACACACCCCAGCACTTGAACAGCTCCCAGAAGTTCCGGAAATAGGGCCAGGGCGGCGGGCCTTCCAGTACCACCCGGAAGCGCTCTTCGCTCACCGGTCCGATGCGGTGCTGGATCCTCTCCGCGATTTCCTTCCAGGCGGCTTCGTAGTAGTCCACACACTCGCGCGTGCCCCGCAGCACGTAAATGGGGGCCATGAAGAACACAGCTTCGAAGAAGGCGTCGAAGGGTGAGGGCTGGTGGCGAGCGGACTGGAGGATGCGCACCCAGAGGTCTTCGGCTTGGCGCGAGTTCTCGAGCAACTGGCTGAGCCGATCGGGGTTGTAGGGCCTTCCCGTAATTTCCGCGCAGACCTGGGCCAATTGTTCCAGTTGGGCCACCACGTAGTCGAGGTCTTCCGGGCGTTCTTTTTCGCCCGTGCGGCGATAGGGGACGTCGAGCAGGAAGAGGCGGGAACCGTAGTGCTCGGCCAGGGCCTCGAACCACTTGATGTAGGTATTACAACCCGAGTAGTTGCAGAGCAACAGGTCGGGTTTGGGCAGGGTGCCAAAGGGACCGCGGTTGCCGCTGGTGGCCAGGCCGATGTCGTTCTTGACGTAGCCGCAGACATCGGAGGAGTAACCCAGGTCTTCAGCCTTAAGGATGAAGTCACCCGCCACCTTCTTGATCCCACACTGCAGGGCGTTGACCTCGGGGAAGACCAGTTCGAAGCCAAAGCTGTGCAGCAGCTCGCCGATGTTGCCGCTGATGAACAGGTAGGCCACCGGGGTGCCGTTCCGGGGGGCGTTCTCCAGCCGGCGGTACCAGTCCTCCAGCAATTTTTTCTGGAAATCACGGCTGATGCCTTGGTACTGGTAACTTGTTGCCATCACACCCCGCTTAGGAAAAGAACAGAACGGATTCAACGAACGTCTCCGCCTGCATGCGCACGGACTCGAAGACGGTCATCTTCTCCTCGTACTCGAACTCCAGCGAGGGAACACCGGCGCGTTCCAGGGTTCGCTTCAACAGCACCAAGTCGTAGAGCGCGGGCTCGCAGAACTTGGGGCTGGCAAAAATGACGCCGTGGATGGCTTGCTCCCGGCAGCACCGCAGCAAGTCGTCAGTGCGGGAGCGCCGCCCGGGGTTGTTCACCGGGGTAAGCACCGTGCGGTGCAAGTAGGCTTCGGCCAGCGTGGCCAGTGGGTCGCCCTCTTCGGCTACCGGGGTAAGAAAAAAGCGCGCCCCGACGTGCAAATCATCGTCCACCACCGCGCAGCCGGCCTCTTCCAACACCTCGAGGAGTTCGAGGGGCGGTTGCTCGCAAAAGGCTCCGCGCAGGGCCACCCGTACCACATCCCGCTGGGGGCATGGCTTCTTTTCGCCCAGAGGGAGCGCCCGCTCAAGTAACCGGTTGTGTTCCTCGCGGGGCAAAACGTTGCCGACAGCAGCCAGCACGTAGACGTGCGCGGCGGGCCATTGCTCGGGTTTGGCCGCGCGGCGCTGGAGGAGCTCGATCAGCAGGGCGCGGTTACGGTTGTAGGTGCAGATAGCTTTTCGTAAGGCTTCGTCGGAAACAGGCTGCTCGGTCAGTTCAGCCAAGTTGCGGCGCAGGCGTTCGAGTTCGCCGCGGTAGTAGGTGTCGGCCGCGGCGGAATCCACGTTCTGAGGCAGGTGGAGGTAGAAGACAAGCTTATCGGGAAAGTTGTGTCGCCAGACGCCGGAGAGGTTGCGAGCTACGTCGCAGATAGAAGGGACCACCAACCCATCTAGGTTCTTCAGGTTGCCGCGCAACCCCAGCTCCAGGGTGCTGCGGGCAATTGAACAGACAAAAGACTGGATGCGAGAGTCGGCATGTTCGATCTCTACCTGCCCGCGGGCCCCCAACACAGTGATGGGAAGGGCGCCCGCGGCTGCGATCAATTCCTGCGGCGTGTAAACCGGGAAGCAGCCGACCGCCTTTCCCTGCGGGTGCATCGCCTTCCAGGCCGGCACGGTGGCAAAGCTCACGTCCGTAACCAGGGCGCGGCACGCCGCCACCAGTTCCTCCCAGCTTTGCGCCTGCTCCCAAAAGCGATCGTTCACAGCGCTTTTCTCCATGCCTAGGCGGTCTGCCCGCCGTCCACCACAATCACCTGGCCGGTGATGTGCCGGGCGTGCTCGGAGCAGAGAAAAAAGATCACGTGTGCAATTTCTTCCGGCTGCCCCAGCCGACCCAGTGCGGTTTCGCGCAGCGCCTGGTCCCGCACCTCGGCTGCCAACCGCGCGGTCAGCGGCGTTTCCACCAGTCCGGGGGCAATCGCGTTGACGTTGATACTCGACCGACCCAACTCCCGCGCCGCCACCCGCGTGAGAGCCACCAAGCCCGCCTTGGCGGCAGCGTAGTTGGCCAGTCCGGCCTTGCCCCGCAGGCCGTTGATGGAGCTGATGTTCACCACCTTGCCGCTCTTCTGCCGGCGCAGGATGGGAGCGGCAGCGCGCAGGTAGTTGAAGGCGCCCTTGAGGTTGATGTCTACCACTTCGTCCCACTCGGCTTCGCTCATCTTCCAGAGGACGTGGTCGCGGCTGATGCCGGCGTTGTTGATGAGTACATCCAGGCGGCCTTCGGCCGCCACCAGCTTGTCCACTACCTCTTGCGCCCGGGGCAAGTCGCGCACGTCAGCGAGAAAAAATGAGCCGCCACTGGAGCGAACCAACTCCTTCCCCCTGGCGGATTCTGCCTTGTCCACCACGGAGACGCGGTCGCCCGCGCGCGCGAATGCGGCTGCCGTGGCCAGTCCGATGCCGGACATCCCGCCCGTGATCAGGATCACGCGCGGCATACACTACTCCAACTCCGCTCCGCAGAGGCCACAGTGGCGGAAGTCCTCCGGCAATCCTTTGGTGCCGCACTGTGGGCAGGCCTTGGTCGGTGGCCCAAACAGGTACTCACTCGCGCGCCCCTCAGCCGTCCGCCGGCGCAAGCCCCGGTAGTCAGGCGGACGCTTCTCCACAAAAGCAGTCATGCCTTCGTAGGTCTCGAAATCGGTGAAATGGAGGGTCAACCAGTCGCGCGCGTGACCGATCGAAAGATGCCAGACAAAGTCCTTCCAGAAATTCACCTGCTGCTTCGTGTAGCGCAAGCACTCGGGGAACTTGTCCAGCAGCTTTTCCACCAGGGCCGCCACGGCCGCGTCGAGCTGCGGGGCGGGCACGACGTGGTTCACCAACCCCCACTCACAGGCTTTGCGGGCGGGTATTTCCTCACAGAGGAAGAGCATTTCCCGCGCCCGCCGGTCCCCAATGGTGATTGGCAGCCATTGCGTGGCGCCCCCCGCCGCGACGGAACCCACGCGCGTGCCGACTTGGCGGAACACCGCATGCTCAGCCGCCACGGCCAGGTCGCACGCCAGGTTGAGTTCGTTCCCGCCGCCCACCACCATGCCGTTGATGCGGGCGATCACAGGCTTGCCGGTGTTGCGGATGCTGTCCACCGCCTCCTGGAAGCAGGTCATGTACTTCCAGTAGTCGTGTGGCTTGCGGGTGTAGAGCTCGGCGTATTCCTTGACGTCGCCGCCCGTACAGAAGGCCTTGTCTCCGGCGCCGGTGAGCACGATGACGCCAACGCCGTCGTCGAAGGCAGCGTCGCGGAACGCCTCGCGGAGCTCAAGGAGGCAGGGCGTGTTGTAGGCGTTATAAATCTCCGGGCGGTTGATGGTGATCCGCGCCACCATGTCGGCCTTGGCGTATTGGATGAACTGGAAGGAGAAGCGACGCACAGGCTTCGACTCAAAATATCTCATAGCGTATCCCTCGTTGGCTCAGGCAGCCACGGTATCCCCCGGCAGCACGATGCTCCGCAGCCCTTTCCCAGCGCGCAGGGCGTCGAACCCCTGGCCAATTTCCTCCAACGGATACCGCCCGGTGACGAGCGGAGCTAACTGCACCCGCTCGGCGCGCACCAGTTCAATGAGTTCCGGGTAGTCCGTGGGGCGGCAGCCCAAGCTGCCGACAATCGCCAACTCGAAAAACATCAGCTTGGAAAAGGGCAACGAAACGGCCTCGGCACTGTAGCCTATCACGCAGAGCCGTCCGCCCGGGCGAACAGAATCGTAGGCCGCCCGGATCGTTTCGGGCTTGCCAATGGCTTCCAGGGCGATGTCCACGCCGCCGCCGGTGCGCCTCTTCAGTTCTTTGCCCACCCGCTCCACCTCACGTGGGTTCAGCGTGTCGCGGGCGCCCAACTGACGGGCCCGCTCGAGCTTCCAGGGGTCGAGGTCCACGGCAATCACGTGCGCGCCAGCCAGAGCCGCGAATTGCACGGCGTTGATGCCCACGCCGCCGCAGCCAAAGATGGCGACGGTGTCGCCAACGCGGACCTGGGCGCGGTGCTTGACCGCGTGGTACGGCGTGGACATAGCGTCGCCGATCAGGCAGGCTTCGGCGAGCGGGATGTCGGCGGGCAAGGGAAAGCAGTCCTTGGCGGGCGCGACCACGTACTCCGCAAAGCCGCCATCGAGATGGTTCCCCAGCATCTGCATTTGCTCGCAGATGTTTTCCCGGCCGGTGCGACAGTTACGACACACACCACAGGTAAAGACCGCAGGCAACAGTACCCGGTCCCCTTCCCGAAACTTTGATCCCTCCGGGCCGCATTCCGCTACCGTGCCCG
This sequence comes from Terriglobia bacterium, assembly GCA_046758465.1. Lineage (GTDB taxonomy): Bacteria > Acidobacteriota > Terriglobia > Acidiferrales > 2-02-FULL-67-57 > JBHIAG01. Next base: position 11,253 of record JBHIAG010000070.1, read on the forward strand.
ACACCTCATGTCCGAGAATCACCGGCACCTTGAAAGTCGCCACCCCGTGGTCGATGTAATGCAGATCGGTATGGCAGACGCCGCAGGCGGCTACCCGCACCAGGATTTCACCGCGGCGCGGCTGCGGCTCCGCCACCTCTTGCAGCGACACCTTCCCGGGACGCTCGAGAACAAGAGCTCTCATTGGGCTCTTTCCCCGCCCACATAGGCTTTCGCGCGTCGCTTAGGGCTTTTCATCGAATTTGACCACGTCCATGTACATCGGCACGGCTGTTCTTTCTCTCAGGGAGAAGAAGGATAGGCATCCTCGCTGTCCAAACCGACCGTTGATTGCGCCGGCCCCCTCTCTCGGAGCAGGTCGGCCAACGTAAGAGTCTCGAAGGCACGCCCTGTCGAAGTGGTCACTTGTTGCCAGAACTGCAGAATCGGATCGTTTAGATCTTGTTCGTGGCGGTCGCCCTCGGCGGGCGGATGGAAAAATTCTACCACCTCTTTAACCCGGAGGCGCTGGGCAGGCACCCGCAGCCAGAAGCCGCCTTTCGAGCCGCGCCGCGAAGAGAGAAAGCCTG
>JBHIAG010000071.1:0-11761 GCA_046758465.1 Terriglobia bacterium
CGGCGCGTCTGCCAATTCCGCCACCCCAGCACTGCCAGCCATTATAGCACGCGGGTAGCGGCGACGAATCCCTCGGATTCGTCGCCGGCTTTTCTGCTACCTTCCAGCCTTTTTCCGGCGACGAGGTTCGAACCGCGCGGAGAAGCTGGCCACGTCCACGATGGCGCGCTCGACGCTGCCGTCGCCGAGCAAGGTGTTGCCGGCGTGGGCCGCAACGCCGAAGCAGTAGCGGTCGCCGTCAATCTGAGTCAACTCGGCGGTGAAGCACACGCGCGCCCCCACACCCGCGGGCGCGCGATGGCTGACGTTGATGTGCGTGCCCACCGAAATCGAGCCCTTTGGCAAATAAGGCTTCAAGATGTCCGCAGCCGCTGCCTCCATCCACCCGATCATCGCGGGCGTCGAAAGCACGGGCGGCAGCCGCCGGTCGTAGGCAGCAATCGTCCAGCGAAACTCCACCGTGCGCTGGAGCATCTTTTTGAGTCCTGGCTGCAACTCGCTCAACTGTTTTTTCACAGTTCCTTCCTTTCAACCTTCTGCATACTTCGATGGGGTTCAACTTAGCGGCTCTTGCCTGCCCGTCCGGCAGGCGGGCCGCTGGGCCCCGTGGCTGGAGCCACGGGGTTGAACTGGGGAGCCACTGTGCACCTGCCGAGTCAGATGCCGCGAAAAGTTTCCGCGGCTGCGGCCACTGTCTTGGTGATGTCGGCGGACGTGTGCGCCAGCGAGACGAACGCCGCCTCAAACTGTGCTGGCGGCCAGTAAACCCCGCGCGCGAGCAGTCCGTGGAAGAAGCGCGCAAAGCGCACGGTGTCGGCGCGTTTGGCGGACGCGAAGTCAGTTACCGGCGTGTCGGTGAAGAAAACGGTCAGCATCGAGCCCGCGCGGTTCACCTGCACCGGCACGCCGGCGGCCCGTGCGGCCTGGGTCAAGCCCTCGGCGAGCTGCGCGCCGAGGGCTTCGAGCTTTTCATAGGTCTCGGGCTGGGTGAGCAGCCGGAGCGCGGTTGCGCCCGCCGCCACCGCCAGCGGATTGCCGGCGAGCGTGCCGGCCTGATAGACCGGCCCCACGGGCGCCACCTGCTCCATGACGTCGCGCCGACCACCGTAGGCGCCCGCGGGCAGCCCGCCGCCGATAATCTTGCCGAGCGTGGTGAGGTCGGCGCGCACCCCGAAGCGTTCCTGCGCGCCGCCGTAAGCGATGCGGAAGCCGGTGATGACTTCGTCGAAGATGAGCAACGCGCCGTGCCTTTCCGTCAGCGCGCGTAAACCTTCCAGGAAGCCTCCCTGCGGCAGCACGCAGCCCATGTTGCCCGCCACCGGCTCGACGATGACCGCAGCGATTTCCCGTCCCGTCCCGAAGCTTCGGGACTGGAACGCTGCTTCCACCGCCGCCAGGTCGTTGTAAGGCAGCGTCAGGGTGAATTGCACGAATTCCTCCGGCACGCCAGCCGAATCCGGCAGCCCCAGCGTCGCCACGCCTGAGCCGGCGCGGGCCAGCAGGCTGTCGGCGTGGCCGTGGTAGCAACCCTCGAACTTGACGATGGTCTTGCGGCCCGTGAACGCCCGCGCTACCCGCAGCGCCGACATGGTCGCCTCGGTGCCTGAGTTGACCAAACGCACTTTCTCGACCGACGGAAATGCCTCGCCAATCAGCTCGGCCAACTCCACTTCGCCCGGCGTGGGCGCACCGTAGCTCGTGCCGCAGGCCGCGGCCTGGCCGACGGCAACTACGACGGCCGGATGGGCGTGGCCCAGAATCAGGGGTCCCCACGAGCCCAGGTAGTCTAGATAGGTGTTGCCATCGACATCGGTGAGGCAGGCACCTTGCGCATGCTGGATGAAGAGTGGCTCGCCGCCCACGGCTTTGAAGGCGCGCACAGGCGAGTTCACGCCGCCGGGAATCTTCTCCTGCGCCCGGCAAAACCACTCCTGTGACTTCTTCCCCATCTGTGTCTCACGAATTGCAGTTCAAGTCTTAGCGGGGCTTTGCCAAAACTGGAGGATGCGCTGAACCCTTTGGTCTTCGTTGGCCCCAGAGCCAGGGTCAGCAAGGTCGCCAGTATAGCACGCCAGCGGCGATGTCTTAATTCGGTTCAACCCAGCGGCTCCTGCCTGCCCGTCCGGCAGGCGGGCCGCTGGGCCCTGTGGCCGGAGCCACAGGGTTGAACTGTAGTGGTGAGTCGCACGTCCGCGGTGCGGGCGAAGCGTGCCGGTGGCGCTGTGCTAGAATGGCGGATTGCCATCAGGTATCGTAGAGTTTCCGTGGGGAGTGCAGAGAAAATTCTCAGCCGCCAGGCACTCGTCGCCCGCCGCCAGGAGTGGAAAGCGAGGGGCCTGCGGGTCGTCTTCACCAATGGCTGCTTTGACCTCTTGCACCCGGGTCACATCCGCACGCTCGAAGGGGCGCGGGCGCTCGGCGACATCCTCGTCGTCGGCTTGAACAGCGACGCCAGCTTGCGGCGGCTGAAGGGCGACGGCCGACCCCTGGTGCCGGAGCGGGAGCGGGCGGAGGTGCTGGCGGCGCTGGCCGCAGTGGACGCGGTAACCATCTTCGACGAACCCACGCCGCACGAATTGATCCAGGCGCTCGTCCCCGACGTGCTGGCCAAGGGCGGCGATTGGGGCCCCGACGAGATTGTGGGCCGTGACGCAGTCGAGGCGGCCGGCGGGCGTGTGGTCAGGTTGCCCTACGCAGCCGGCTACTCGACCCGGGCGCTGATTGAGGCGGTCGTGCGCGCAGGCCCGGCCCGCCAACGGCGGGGCCAGAAGCGATGATCATCCCTTACGTTGAACAAACCATCCGGCCGCTCGAAGAGAGCCCCGCCGTGCGGGCCATGCTGCGGGCGCTCGAGCAGCCTGCCACTTCCGGCGAGCTCACCCCGCTCTGCGGGGCGGGGCTCACCAATACCGCCAAGCTGCTGGTCGCGGCACTGGCCGCGCGCACACTTGCCCGCCCCGTCCTCTTCGTGGTCGGCTCGAACCGGCGCGCCGAGGCCCTGACCGAAGCACTGCGCTTTTTCCACTTCATTCTCACCGGGCAGCCGGAAGCGGCGGTCGTGCTGCTGCCGGCGCTCGACACTTTGCCCTATCGAGGTCTTTCGCCCCACCCCGACATCGTCGCCGCGCGTGCCGTGGCGCTGTGGAAGCTCACAACCGGCCAGGCCGACCTCGCCGTGGTGCCGGTCGGAGCCTTGCTGCTGCGCTACCGCGAGCGCGAGGTGTACGCTGCGCTCGCGCGCCGGCTCAAGCGCGGCGCGTCGCTGGCGCTCGAAGACCTCGTCGGCTACCTCGAAAGCGTCGGCTACGAGCGCCACGAGCCCGTGGAGATGGCTGGCCAGTACTCTGTCCGCGGCGGCATCGTGGACGTTTTCTCCCCCGAGGCAGCGCATGCCGTGCGGCTGGAACTCTTCGGCGATGAGCTGGAGGAGCTGCGCGCCTTCGACCCGGCCACCCAGCGCTCGGTCGGCCCGCTGAGCGAAGCCGTATTCCTGCCGCTGCTCGAGCTGCCCCGCACCCAGGAGCTGCTCCGGCGGCTGTGGGGGGTCAAGGCGGGAGGCGAGGAGGCGGCTGACGAGTCCCCCTATCCGGTCAGCCCGTTTCCCGGCTGGGAGTATCTGGTGCCCCGGGTGACGCCGCTGGAGAAGTCGCTGCTCGATTTGGTGCCGCGCGCGGTCCTGCTGTTCGATGAACCTCAGAACTTGCGCGCGCTGGCGGACGAACTCCGCGATGAGCTCGACGCCGACTATCGGGCCAGCGCAGTGGAAGCCGTGCCGCAGCCGGAGCAACTCTTCTTTTGCTGGGAGGAGGTTGAGAGGCAGGCGGCGGCCCACCCGTGTCTGGCGCTTGAGCATCTGCCGCTGGATCCCGCAGAGCGGGACGGCGCAGACCAGTTCGTACTGGCCGCGCAGCCCACGCGGCGCTTCCACGGCGCGGTGGCCGCCTTTGTGGAGGAGCTGCGCCGCCGGCTCGCGAGCCGCACACAGGTTTTGCTGGTGGCCGCGAGCACGGGCGAGATGGAGCGTCTGGCCGAACTGCTCCATGACTACGAAATCCCCTTTCGCTTCGGCAGCCCCACGCGGCGGACCGACACGCTCCTGGAGGAGAAAAGCGTCCTTGCAGCCGACGCCGGGGCGGTTTTGCTGCTCAAGGGGACGCTGCCGGAAGGCGTGGTCTTCCCCGACTGTAACCTGGCCCTCTACGGCAACGCCGACCTGTTCGAGAGTGTTGCGCCCGCACGCCAGCCGGCTCGGGCTGCCTCGCAAGCCGCCTTTGCGCGGGACTTGAGCGACTTGGCCGTGGGTGACTACATCGTCCACGTCGACCACGGCATTGGCCGCTACCTGGGCCTGCGCACACTCGACACCGACGGTGTCTCGGACGAATTCCTGCTGCTCGAATACCTGGAGGGCGACCGCCTCTACGTGCCGCTGGCGCGGTTCGACTTGGTGCAGAAGTACCGCGGGCTCGGCCGGGCCGGGCGCGAAGTTGCGCCGCCGCGACTCGACCGCCTGGGCGGGGCGAGCTGGCCACGCACCAAGGCCCAGGCCGAGCGTGCCCTGCGCGACATGGCGGAAGGACTCCTGCAGCTCTGCGCCGAGCGCGCCACCCGCCCGGGTCACGCCTTCGCCGCCGACTCTCACTGGCAGGGCGAGTTCGAGGACACCTTCGAGTGGGAAGACACACCCGACCAGCGCCGGGCGAGCAAAGAGGTCAAGCGCGCCATGGAAGCCCCGCACCCGATGGACCGGCTCGTGGTGGGCGATGTGGGCTTCGGCAAGACCGAGGTGGCAATGCGGGCAAGTTTCAAGGCGGTGGTCGACAACAAGCAGGTGGCGGTGCTCGCGCCCACTACTGTGCTTGCCTTCCAGCACTACGAGAATTTCCGCCAGCGTTTTGCGCCCTTTCCCATTCGAGTGGAGATGCTGAGCCGCTTCCGCAGCCCTTCCGAGCAGAAAAAAATCCTGGCCGACTTGGACGCTGGCCGCGTTGACATCGTCATCGGCACACACCGGCTGCTGAGCCAGGATGTGGTCTTTCACGAACTGGGGCTGGTCATCGTTGACGAAGAGCAGCGCTTCGGCGTGGCTCACAAGGAGCGCTTGAAGCAACTGCGCGCCGAAGTCGATGTCCTCACCCTCACCGCCACGCCCATTCCCCGCACCTTGCACATGGCGCTGGTGGGGTTGCGGGACATGTCGGTGATCGAGACCCCGCCCAAAGACCGGCTCGCCATCCAGACCGTGGTGGCGCCGTGGAATGAAGCGCTGGTGCGGAGCGCCATCGAACAAGAGCTGGCGCGCGACGGGCAGGTGTACTTCGTCCACGATCGCATCGAGACCATTGCCGGCATGGCCGAGAGGCTGCGGGCGCTGGTGCCACGCGCGCGCCCGGCGGTGGCGCACGGGCGGATGAACGAGAAGGCGTTGGAAGTGATTATGCTCGGCTTCATGCAGCACCGCACCAACCTGCTGCTGGCCACCAAAATCATCGAGAACGGGCTCGACATCCCGCTCTGCAACACCATCATCGTGGACCGCGCCGACCGCTATGGCCTGGCCGAGCTCTACCAATTGCGGGGTCGCGTCGGCCGCTCGAACCGCCGCGCCTATGCCTATCTGCTGGTGCCGCCAGAAGGCCGCCTGAGCGAGCTGGCTCGGACGCGGCTGGCGGCGCTGAAAGAGTTCAGTGAACTCGGCGCGAGCTTCCGCATCGCCGCACTCGACCTGGAGTTGCGGGGCGCGGGCAACCTGCTGGGCCGGGAGCAACACGGCCGCATCAACGCGCTCGGCTTCGATCTCTACACGCAGATGCTCGAGCGCACCATGCGCGAGCTGAAGGGCCAGCCGGTCGTCCCCGAAGCCCGCACCACGCTCAACCTGGGCGTGGACATCCGCATCCCCGCCGATTACATCGAAGATGAGCGGCAGCGCCTGCGGATGTACAAGCGCATCGCTTCGCTCGCGAGCGACGCCGAGCGGGACCAGCTTCGCCAGGAGCTCGAAGACCGCTACGGCCCGCCGCCGCTCGCGGTCGAGAACCTGCTCGACTACGCGGCGCTGAAGGCGGTGGCCGAGCGGCTGCGGATTCAGACCTTGGAACACCGCCAGGGCGAGGTCAGCCTCTGCTTCCATCCCGAGACGCCGGTGAGTGCGACGCGCCTGGTGCGGTTCGTCCAGCACACGCCGGAGGCGAAGCTGGAGCCGAGCGGCTGGCTGCGGGTTCGCCTGGCGCGCGCGCCGGGCTGGCTGGCGGCACTGAGAAAGCAGTTGCTGGGGTTGGAAGCGTAGGCTAGAATTTTTGGATTGGGAATTCCCATGAAGCGCGTTCTGCTGATTTCCCTCATGCTGGTGACGCCGCCGGCGCTGGCCGCGGACCGCGAGGTGCTCGAGGAGATTGTGGTGCGGGTCAACGACCAGATCATCACCCGCACGGAGCTCGAGCAGCAGCGGCGGGAATTGCGGCGCGAGTTGCAGCAGCGCTTGCGGGGCGAAGAATTCGACCAGGCTTATCACGACCGCGAGTTGCACCTGCTGCGGGACATGATTGACCAGCTGCTGCTGGTGCAGCGCGGCCGGGAAATGGGCCTGTCGGTGGAAGCTGACCTCATCAAGCGCCTGGACAGCATCCGCGAGGAGATGGGCCTGAAGTCGCTGGAAGAGTTGGAGCGGGCGGTGGGGGCGCAGGGGGTCAGCTTCGAGGACTTCCGGAGCCGCATCCGCAACAACATCCTGACGAACCAGGTCATCCAGCGCATGGTGGCGGGTCGGGTGCTCATCAACCGCGACGAAGTCGTCGGCTACTACGAGACCCACAAGGACGAGTTCCGCCGCCCGGAAAGTTACCGCCTGCGCGAAATCCTCATCAGCACCGAGAACCGAACCGACGAAGAAGCACGCGCCCGCGCCCAGGAAGTGCTGGACAAAATCCGCCAGGGCGAGAAGTTTGACGAATTGGCGAAACAGTACTCCGATGCGCCTACGGGCGAGGCGGGAGGCGAGCTGGGCGAGTTCGCGCGGGGACAGTTGGCGCCGGAGATCGAAGCGGCGGTGAGCCACCTGCTGGATGGGGCGGTCAGTGACGTCTTGCTGACGCGCCGCGGCTATCTACTCCTGCAACTGGTCGAGCACGTCCCGGCCGGCGTGCCTGCGCTGGAAAAGGTGGAACACCAGATCCGCGACCGGATCTACATGCAAAAGGTCCAGCCTAACCTGCGGAAGGTGCTGAATGAGCTGCGTGAGCAGGCCTATGTGGAAGTCAAGCCCGGCTACGTGGACACAGGCGCGGTCAAGAAGCGGCGTCCGCCGAAGCGGAAGCGGGGCCGGCGCTGGCGCCGCCTGCGCAAGCAGCGTCCCTAGCTGCCGGGCTGGCAGGGAGGCGGATGAAGCTCTTCGTCGCTGAGCTGGCGCAGCACGAGAATCAGGTCATCACCTCGTTCTTCCTCGTTCACAGCCGCGAGACCCGCTCCACCCGCGAGGGCAAGCCCTACTTGGCCCTGCGGCTGGGCGACCAGACGGGCGTCATCAACGCTCGCGTCTGGGATGAAAGCGAAGACATCGGAGAGTTCAACGCCGAGGACTTCGTCAAGGTCCAGGCCCGGGTCGAGCTCTACCGCAACCAACCCCAACTCAAGATCGAGAAAGTCCGCCGGGCGCAGCCGGAAGAAATCAACTTCGCCGACTACTTCCCCCGCAGCCAGAAAGACCTCGACGCGCTGTACGCCGAGTTGCGCACCCTGGCGGCGCGCGTGGGCAACCCACACCTGCGGGCGTTGCTCACGAGCGTGCTGGACGACGAGGTCATCGCGCGCAAACTCAAGCAGGCGCCTGGGGCGAAGCGGCTGCATCACGCCTACCTGGGCGGCTTGCTCGAGCACATCGTCTCGCTTTGCCATCTCTGCGAGCGCGTCGCAGCCCACTACTCGATGCTCAACCTCGACCTGCTGCTCACCGGCGCCATCCTGCACGACCTGGGCAAGATTGACGAGCTCAGCTATCCCACCGCGGAGGGTCCCGAAGCTTCGGGACACCCCTTCGACTACACCACGCCGGGCCGCCTGCTCGGCCACATCATGCTGGAGCTGGAACTCCTCAACCGCAAAATGGACGCGCTGCCGGATTTCCCAGACGAGTTGCGCCGCCTGGTGCAGCATCTCATCGTCAGCCACCATGGCCGGCTGGAGTTTGGCTCGCCGGTCGTGCCGCAGTTTCTCGAGGCGATCGTGCTGCACTACCTCGACGACCTGGATTCGAAACTGGAAGCCGCCCAGTCGAGCCTGGCGGCCGACCCCGACGCTGCCTGGAGCGCCTGGAACCGCGCGCTCGAACGATACCTGTATCGCGCCCAGGTCCCCGCTTCCGACGCGGCCCAAGCCCACGACACACCCCAGCAGAAGAAGCCCTCCCAATGAGTTTCCGGCGCCGCCGCGCGGCCGCCGTTCGGACAGAAAACGCTCTGCGCGCTGCCGCCGCTCGCTACCATTCTCCTTTCGTCCGCACGGGGCTGGCGCCGAGAATTCCTTTTGCGCGCAAAGCCCGAACTGCATACACTCGGTGTATGACCGAGCCGAAGGTTGACTGGACCGAGAAGCGGTCGAGCAAGCGCATCACGGTGTCGCTGCCGCTGCTGGTGCGGGGTGTGGACAAACAGGGGAGCTCGTTTGAAGACACCACCAACAGCTACAACGTCAGCCGGGACGGCGCCTCCTTCTCGACCCGGCGCGAGCTCGAGATGGGCCAATTCGTCGACGTCGTCATCCCCCGTCGGCAGCTTGGGCGGCCAACCGGCGACTTTGAAACCAAAGGCGAGGTGGTCCGTGTCCGGCCCAAGGGCGAAGCGGAGTGGGAAGTGGGCCTGCACTTCGTCGGTCCGCGGCTGCGTATCTACATCCCCGAATCCACTTAGGGTTCGTTCTATTGCCTCAGGGGCTAAACCCCCAATTTTGTTCCTTGCTGTTCGGCACGGCTGAAGCCGTGCCCTGACGAAAGAACCAGATTAGACCCGCTGCTTGAGTGGGAGTGGGAGCGCGCCCTCAAATGGGCTCACAATCCATATTGCTGCAAAGGGGAGTTCATTCGGAGGATGGACGTTCCGGAATGAGTTAATTTGTTGGCGGTCGACGAACACCGAAGCATCAATAACAAGCATTAGGTCCTTCACTGTCTGCGCGCCACCGTACTTGTTCACCTTGAGTTTGATTCCTTCCTCTATCCACCGGCCATCTTTAGGTAACCAACCTCCTCCATTCGAAACATTGATTTCAAAACTCGAGCAATCGGGCAGGTAATAAACGAAAACAGCCGCGACCAAACCTGATAGCTCACGCGAGTGGTTTGAGTAATGGTGGCTTTATACGGTGCTGGTTCGCATTGTCTGTAACCATGACCGCAAGCTCACAAGGGTCCAACCCCCCTTCACGAAGGGCCCCTGACAAGTTCCCCGCAATTTTCCGGATGTTGTTGTTGTCTTTTCTGAAAGTCAAGTCACGGGGAATACTGACGACTTCTGCATAGCGATACGGGTGTCTTCCTGAGGCGCTTACGAGAACGACATCGGGTGCCTTCTCGGTATTCGGCTCCGCGTGGAAATCCGTCCCCTGCGTCTTGTTGACTTCTCGGGCGACAAGTTCACACACAAACACCTCGCGATCTTTTTTCGATTTCTCCTGGGAGTTCGACACAACTAGGAGCCTTGCCCGAGGGCTTTTTCTTCTTGCAGGCGGCGATAGGCTTCGTCACGCGAGAGCCCGCGCTCGCGCGCGACCACCTTGAGGGCGCCTTTCAGGTCGAGCCCGCGCTGTTTCTGCAGTTGCACGACGCGCCGCCCAATCAAGCCCGGGCGACCCCGAACCTTCGGGGTAGGCGGGCGGGCGTCGGGCGAGACCAGCAACGTGAGTTCGCCCCGCACCGGGCGCTCTTTCAGCGCCTCCAGCAATTGCGAGACGTGGCCGCGCAGGAACTCCTCGTGCAGCTTGGTCACCTCGCGCGCAATTACTGCGTAGCAGTCGCCGAGCACGTCGAGCAGGTCGTGGAGCGATTCGCGCAATCTATGCGGGGCTTCGTAGAACACCAGTGTGCCCTCATAGGCTGCCAGTGCCCGTAAGGCTTTGCGGCGCTGCGTCCGCCGCGCCGGCAGAAAGCCGGCAAAGTGAAAGTTCTCGGTGGATAAACCCGACGCGGCCAGCGCAGCCAGGAAGGCTGAGGCTCCGGGAATCGGCACCACCGGGATGCCGTGGCGGATGGCCAGCGCGATCAGATGATGCCCCGGGTCGGAGATGCCCGGCATGCCCGCGTCGGAGACCAGCGCCACCTTCATGCCTTGCTCGAGTTCCAGCACCAGTTCTGGCGCCCGCACCATCTCGTTGTGCTGGTGGTAGCTGAGGGTGCGGGTGTGAATGTCGTAGCGGGTGAGCAACTTCTGCGTCTCGCGGGTGTCCTCGCAGGCGATGAGGTTGACTTCTTTCAGCACCCGCAGGGCACGCAGCGTGATGTCCTCCAGGTTGCCGATGGGCGTGCCGACCAGATAGAGCACCCCGCCGCCGGCGTTGTTTTCTGCCGAAGAATAATCAGGGGACAACATGACATTTCCGTGCGTGATGCGCTCCCCACTCGCGGGCCTGCGTGCCCCTACGGGCTCCCGCCAGCGCAGTCTATCACAGCCTGCCTGCCGCAGGCAGGCCCGCCTTGACGCACGCAACAACCAACCGCAAGAAGCAACCGCTAAAAGCCTGCGCTTTCTTTCCAGGTAGCTGCCGATGCCGCTCTACGAATACGAATGCGTTGAGTGCGGCGAACACTTTGAGCGCATCCAGAAGTTCTCCGACCCGCCTGAAGCTGTCTGCCCGCAGTGCGGCAGCGCGGCCGAGCGACTCCTCTCAGTGCCCGCCATTCAGTTTAAGGGTAGCGGCTGGTACGTCACCGACTACGCCCGCCGACCAGCGCGAGGTCCCGCAGAGCGGGACGCCTCGGGTACAGAAAACTGCAACCCAAACCGAACCCAAATCCGCAGGCGGAAAAACCGCGGCCGATTCAAAGACTTCCTCCGAAAAGAAATACTCCACCGCCGACTGAATGCTGCAGCGAGTGAAGTGGGCGGCGGGACGTACAACTTGTCCACATGGTGCCAGAATTCTGGTTTTTGCTTTTTCTCTGGTTCCGCTTGCAGTGCCAGAGCTACTTCTTGGTTCCACTCGGTCATTGTCTGCGCCTGCAGAATTCTAAGAGTTCCTACAACGAGTCGCACACGGATCTATCTTCCCACAATTTCAAATCAAAAAAGTGGCACTTCATTCCAGATCCACGCCGGGGTCGGCGAGGGTGCCTTCGACCAGGTCGGCACCGCCGGCGGTGATGCCGATGCGGAGGATGCGGGGCAGCCGCCGCCGTTCCCGCGTCTCGACCATCTCGAATTCGACGTAGCCGCGCTGCCGCAGGTATTCAAGCTCGGCGGCCAGCTCGCGCGCGGTGACGTCGTAGTGGAGCCGCTCCAGCACGCCCAGCAGCACGTCGGCATCGAGCCGCTCGGGCGCCTGCTCATCGAGCAGTTGCAAGATGGCGCCGCGCAGCCGCCGCGCACGCGCCACGGCCAGTCCCGCTCTGCGGGAGCGGCGGCCGAGCTCGCCGCGGCGGTTAGGCTTGAAAAAGCGTCCCATCGGCACAAACTTCAGGAGCCCCGCTCCCTACCCCCCCGGGGGGGTAGGCGGCGCAGCTAACCCCCTTGCCATCTCTTAGTTGCAGGCGAAGACCAGTCTCGACTAGTCGCCT
>JBHIAG010000072.1:0-11726 GCA_046758465.1 Terriglobia bacterium
AAACGACAATTTGAGGAGAAGAGGATGAGAAGCTACAGGCACTTGGTTCCTTTGGTGTATGGGGTGTTGCTGCTCGCAGCGATCCCGGCGGCGGCCCAGCGGGTAACCGTTGTGCGTGCGGCGCAGATGCTGGACGTGGTGAGCGGTCGGGTGGTGAAGAACGTGGTCGTGGTCATAGAAGGCGATCGGATCAAAAGCCTGGGTGCGGCCGCTGTGCCGGCAGATGCGGAGACGATTGACCTGGGGGACCTGACCCTGCTGCCGGGCTTCATCGATTTGCATACCCATCTGGCCTATGACATTGAGGGAGACTGGGTCCACCGCGTGGTCAAGGAAGGCCCGGCCGATGCCGCGCTGCGTGCGGCACGGAACGCCCGGCGGACGCTGCTGGCGGGTTTCACTACCGTGCGTGATACCGGCTCGGGCAGCTTTGTTGATGTTGCCCTGATGCGGGCGATTGAAAGGGGACTGCTCGAAGGTCCACGAGTAATCCCCGCGGGTCATGCGTTGGGGATTACGGGCGGGCATTGCGACGTGACGGGGTATGCGCCGGGAATTTTGGAGGTGGGCCCGGAGGCAGGGGTTGCGGATGGAAGGGATGAAATCCTGCAGGCGGTGCGTTACCAGATCAAGCACGGCGCCCAGGTAATCAAAACCTGCGCCACCGCCGGTGTGCTGTCCTTCGAAGGGCCCGTGGGAGCACAACAGTACTCCGAGGAGGAACTGCGGGTGATGGTGGAGGAGGGGCGCCGGCATGGGGTCAAGGTAGCGGCGCATGCGCACGGGACGGAAGGAATCATGGCAGCGGTGCGTGCGGGTGTGGCGTCCATCGAGCATGGCTCGGTGTTGAGCGATGAGGCGATTCAACTCATGGTTGAGAAGGGCACCTACCTGGTGCCCACGACCTATCTAGCCGATGCGATCAACCTGGATGTCCTGCCGCCGCCGATCCGGGCAAAGGCGGAGTACATTCTGCCGATTGCCAAGGAGAGCCTTCGCCGCGCCATCCGGGCCGGGGTGAAGATCGGGTTTGGCACCGACGCGGCGGTTTTTCCGCACGGGGACAACGCGAAGGAGTTCGCCGCGTTGGTCGAGCGGGGGATGAGCCCGCTGGCGGCGATCCGGTCGGCGACGGTGAACGCGGTCGATCTGCTGGGGGTTGACGACCGCGGCGTCATTACCCCGGGCCGGCTGGCCGACCTGGTGGGGGTAGCGGGGAATCCGCTTCACGATATCCGCGTCCTGGAAGACGTTCGGTTTGTCATGAAGGGCGGCACGGTGGTCAAGAGGCCGGAGCGCCCGGAGAACATCGGCCAAGACAAGGGATTGCGACGCTAAAGTCCCAACAGCCGGGCGGCGTTGCCGCGATAGATGGCCTCGCGCACTTCGCCGGAGACGGTTTCGGTGAGGGTGTCAATGGCGGTCAGGACGGCGTCGTAGTCGCGCGGATGCTCGCTGCCGAAGATGAGCTTGCGCACGCGCGGCTGTTGCCCCTGGAGGAGAAAGTGAAGCCGGGCGCGCAGCGGGCTGTTCACGACCTGGATGAAGGCGGTGGAGGTTTCCAGCCAAACGTTGGGCAGGTAGTGGGCCAGCGGCAGGACACGTTGGAAGCCGTAGATGCCGCCGAAGTGGATGACGACGAAGTTTGCCTCGCGGAAGGTGGTGGCCAGGTGCTCGAGCCAAGGGGGGAAGGCCGAGGGCAGGTTGGTGTAATGGAAGAGCAGGGGCATTTTCAGTTTGATTGCTTCGTAGACCAGCCGTTCGACCAGGGGGTCGCGCGGGTCGTACTGCATCGGTTGGAGCTTGAGGGCGTGCGCGCCGGCATCGCGCCAGCGGCGAAGCTGGTCCAGGGAATTGCGTGACCGTGGAATCACGGAGCAGGCCGAGAGCAGGCGGTCAGGGATTTCCTTCGCGGCCTGGAGATAGAGTTCGGTGGGCATAATGGGGTCAACGGGCACCAGCAGGGATTTCTCGATGTTCTTCTGGTCCATCTGCTCGACCAGCCATTTGGCGGTGGCGGACACGTTGGGGCGCAACTGGTCGGGGGTGAACTGCTCGCGGCGGTCACGGCCCAGATGCACGTGGATGTCAATTTTGGGGATGGAAGCGGTAGCGAGTCGGGGGCTGGCCAGCGCGGTTTGGGGCGTTTGAGTCCAGGCGGTTGCGCCGAAGGCGGGCAGCGCGGCCCCGGCGAGCAAGGCGTGCTTGAGAAATTCGCGGCGATGGATCATCGTTGACCTCCGCTGCGTGTTGCGCGCAGCCGCAGGCTCGCGAAACTTGTGCGCCACCACCTCCCCATCATCCAGAACAAGCCTTGCGGAAGACGGTTTGGGAGGGGCGAGTATACATCAACCCGAGGTGAATTGGAGAACCGGGTAATTTTTCAAAACGCAAATCCGGCGGAATCTCTTAGGTAGGCCAGGAGGGGGCTCACGGTTTCTTTCGTTTCGCTGGCTTCTTGAGCACGGCCAGGTGGCGCCGGTGGGCCAAGCGGACGGCAATGAAATCCTTGTGGGTCAGCCTGAGCTCCTTGGCAATCCGGCGAATCTCATTGTCCTCAAGCGTGGAGATGGATTCGTCGGAGGCGGAAATAGCAAAGAGGCAGTGGAGCAGGGCAAACTTCTGCTCGTGGGTGGCGAGCTGGTTGAACTCGCGGGTTACCAGGTAGTTCTCCGTGCCGCCAAACAAGATGCTTTGGGTTTTGGCTATCTGAACCACGATGACCGCCTGCTCCTCGGGGAGACCAGCCCACTGGGTGACGATGCGCTCCATGGCGCGCGTCTCCTCGTGGCTGATGTTGCGGTCGGCGTGGGCGACGCGGCTGAGGATGTAAGCAAAGGTGGCGATGTATTTGGCCCGTTCCGGGTTGAGCCGATCCAGGGCCGCGGTAATTTTGCGGACGGTTTCCGTCGCCGGGGACGGCGAATCGGCTGGCTCGACCCTCTGTTTCTCCAGTCCGAGAAACTTCCAAATGGACATCATTCCCCTCTCAGTAAGGCATCGTGGGGGATGCCGATTCGCTGCAACTCCATTATGCTGCCGGAGCGCCTCGGGAGGCAATTTCCAGTAAAGCGCTGTCGTCGGAAGCGCGATGAGGTGCCAGTTTCCCGGCGCCGACAATTTTTGAAAACCGGTTGACAGCCGAGAGAGTATGGCCACAGCATCCGAACGCTCGGAGCGGGTCTGGCACGGCTGCGCTAGGGGTAGAGGAGCTTCTGCATCTCGTCGAGGCGGGCCTGGAGGGTGGGGGAGAGTGTTTCCAGGTGGTGGAGTTCCAACGCCAGGTCCTGCGGGCTCGCAATGCCCAAGCCGAGTTCTTGCGCATGGCGGATTTGGGTCTGCTCCCAGACACCGCGCTCCTGGATGCGCTGATGGGTGGGGAAGGTTTTCATCAGCGCCACGGCAACGGCATCGCAGGCAATGCGGTCGCCGCCGGCCAGCAGCAACCCCAGCTCGGTTTCCTCGCCGCGCCAGGGGCCGCGCGCATGCATGACCTTGGTGCCATCCACGAGGTTGAGGTCGGGGCGATAGGCGGCGTTGAGCTCGCTGACGATTTCCTCCCAGTGGTCGGAGTCGATCATGTAGGGGCGGTAGCGGCCGTGGGTGGCGCCGACAAAATTCTTCATGCAGACGGAATAGGTGGCCCACTTGTGGGATTTGATGACCGGCAGGTTGATAATGCGGTCGGCGTTGAGGATGTATTCGGAAACAGGAGTTTGCTCTAGATAGCGGGCTCCGGGTAGTTTGACTGGAAGCCATGCGTGTTCTTCGAAATAGACGGGGATAGCGCCGGCATCGCGGGCGGCCTGCTCGATGCCGCACGCCTTCATGCTGGCACGGGTGCCACGCGACATCACGGCCGACATGTCACCCACCCAAACGGTTTTGGCGCCGCGCTCTTTGAGCCACTGGCACAGGGCGCGGACAACTTCGGGATTGGTGGTGGTAGGGGCGGGGGCGCCGGCGACGACGTTGGGCTTGACCAGGACGGTCTTGCCGGCCACGTCCAGCTTTTCCTCTGCGCCGAGGCGCGCGAGGCAGGTATAAACCAGTTGCCGGGGAGTGCCGCCGGTGAGGAGGACCACGCGGGCACGGGCGTCGCGGCGAAAGAGGTCGGCGCGATAGGTAGGCGTGAGGGGGCGACCGCCGGGGGGCGAAAGCATCTGGCGGATGACAAAGCGCCAGCGGAACAGCAGCACCCCGACGACAATGACGGCGATGACGCCCACAAGGCTGAAGATCGCGGCTCTGCGGGTCATGGGTTTGAAATCCCTGCCACGGTAATCTGGGCAAACGGTATCGCTGTTGGCGCTGGGATGCAAGCGGGGAGTGAGCGGGAGTTTAGCCAAAGCGGCCCGGCCGGTCCCACCCGCCCCGCTTAGCGGGGTTACCCACCCAATGCGGAGTTTAGGGCTTTACGTACGGGTGCCTGCGGCAGGCAGGGCTGAAGCCCTGCCCTACGAAGCCCGTACCCGCCAAGAAGCGCGCCGGGCAGGCCGCGGCGGCAGGGCTGTTGTAACAACGGCTGAGCCAGCTACTATTGGCGCTTCCTACATCGTTGCTGCCTGAGGCGGCTACGGAACGAGGGCGCAGGGAGGAGAGGTGTCGCACTATGACAGGGAGGAAGTTGGTGATTGGGGTTGCCGCGGTGCTCGCGGCAGCGCTGGTGGCGAGTGTGGTGGTGTATGCGTGGGACTTGGTGCGGCTGGTGCCGTGGGCGGTCTACATCGGGGCGACGGTGGTGGTGTTGTGGGCGGGGAGGGAGTTGGGGCCGGGGATTTGGGTGCTGGTAGTGGCCGCGGCAGGGATCGGTGTGGTTGTGTGGTGGAAGAAGCGGAGAAAGAAAATAGAAAATAGGGTGAAGGCAGCGGGGCGCCCGTCGGGTTCGCTCCCCTCGGCTTCGCTCGGGGCAAGCAGGGCAGGCGGGGACCAGCGAAAGGCAAAAGCGCACCACGGAGGCACCGAGGACACAGAGACAGAGAAAAGATGAGGCATCCCAGCGGACGGGTGGAAGCAGAGCAGCAAGGGAGGCAGAGAAGGTACAAGGCGTCGCGTTCCTCATAGGTCTTTGGAGGCCAGGCGAGTGCCTGATCCTTCCGAACGGGGGAAGCGGGCACTGAATCTGAGCTAGTTGGTCGGGCTTCCTCGCAGCCTATCCGCTTCCGGAAGAGCCTCCGAGTCCAGGCGGTGCAGCACAACCAAAGTTTCATCATCGCCGACGGGCGTGCCGTTGCGATGCCTTCGAAGAGGCTGCTGGCGCGCGGGGTACTCTCAGCGCCCCCGGTTGAGTTGTCCGCTGAACTGCTGAAAAAGATTGAGGTGAGCGGGCGGACAGACGCTGAGCGGGGCGTTGCGCGCCTGACGTTGCGTCGAAGGGGGGAACGGTATCGCGTGCAGGTATATCTTTACTACGACGCGGCGCAGGCGGCGCTCCGCCTTATCAGTGTGCAGCATGGGTAAAGTTGCTCTGCTTCTGCTCTGGTTTGCTGCTCAGTTCTCGCGGGCAGCAGGGTGAGGAGCCGGGGAGGCAGTCAGGCGTTGGGAAGGGGGGCTGTACGGCGTGGGTGCTTCGGTTCTTGCGGGATCCCTCTGATTGCCTCCTTTTACCGCCGTGTAACGCCTGTCCGCCGCCGTCAGTACACCATCTGCCCCCATGCTGCCACCGTTTGGGTTACCAGGAACTGTAGGGTGTGCCTTCACTGGAGACGGCGCCGGAGCCGGAGTGGACATCGCAGATGCCGGGAGCAGTTTGTTCAGGGTCGAGGAGGATGTCGCAGTATTCGACATTCCAGCCGGGCGAGCCGGGGATGTCCCGAGGAATCACGCGCAGATAACGTTCCGCGACGAGTTCAGCGAGGGAGGTGGGCGCGCGTTTTTTGTCGAGTGTGAACTGGTCGATCGTCGCGCGCAGGACATGCAAGTTTTCGCGCAGCACCGCTTCGCGTGCCTTCAGAACCGATTGGCGATAGCTGGGGACGGCAATTGAAATCAGGATGCCGATCAGGGTGATGACAATCAGCATCTCGATGAGCGTGAAGGCGGATTGTTTGGGTGGGCGCAGCATGCTTACCAGTCGGCGTAGCGCGTGTCGTCGAGGGCGATGCCGTAGCTTCGCGTGTAAACATCGAAGACGTTCTGCCCACCCCAACTGCGTGCGTCGGGCGGATCTTGCACCGAGCGCAGACCCCAGTCGGTGGAGTTCGTCATCGGGTCGCGCGGAATGCGGCGCAGAAAGCGCACGTAGCGATCAGGGCGTCCGGCAAGCGGCACACCGATGACCAACGTTTCAAGATCGGGCGGATAGCCTTCCGTCCCGGCTTCGACTGCGATCAAATTGCGGTCGGCAGCGTCCTTGTAACGGTCAATGGCCGTGCGCATTGCCCGCAGCGCGCGCCGCAGCTCGACTTCCTTCTGGCGCTTGATCTGCACCTGCGCCAGCGGCAACGCCAGCGTGGAAAGAATCAGAAGGATGGCGGTCGCGACCACCAACTCCAGCAGGGTGAAGCCGCGCGCATTCTGTCTGGAGTCACGCCGCATCTTACTGGACAACAATTTCTCCCACTCGGCTCTCGAGCGACAGCGGCCCGCCAGCAGCGGTTCGTGCCTCAATCCCCGCAATCTGCAGTGCGCTGCGCCCCGCACGCAGACCGCGAAACACCAGCGTCACCAGCGCCCCGCGGCCCGAAACTCCGCGGCTGCCCGGCGGCCGCCGCAGCGAAATGATTGCGGTGCCGGTTTCCGCTTCCACGCGATGCACCAGCGCCACTGGTTGTCCTCCCGCGGCCAGAAATCCGCCGTGATGGACTTCGGCCAGTTCCACGACCTGTGGATCAAAGGTAATCACGAGTGGGATGGTAAACAAATCCTGTGCGCCCGCGACCTCAAGGTTGATACTCGTTGTCTCTCCGACGTGCAGCAGCACTTGTGCGGGTTCAAAGCGCACGTGCGGGGCTTCTGCCGCTTCCGGTGTCGGCTCCGGTTGCGGCGTGGGCTGCGGCGCAGCCGGTTGTGGTATCGCGGCGGGCGGCGCGGCCGCAGTGGGTGCGGGCGCGGTCGGCGCTACCTCCGCGCGCAGGCTAACCGTTTCGTCCGTCCCGACGGGCAGTGGCTTCAGGTTCAGCGGCGTCAGTTCGGGCAGACGAATGATGCGTGGCGTCAGCACAATTAAAATCTCACTCTCCTGCGTCTCGACTGACTCACTGCTGAACAGATAGCGCAGGAAGGGTATCTGGCTCAGCCCCGGCCAGCCCTGCAACGTTTTGACTTCCGTGCGCTCGACGATGCCCCCCAAAATATTGACCTCGCCCTCACGCAGGCGGATCTCGTGCTCAATGCGCCGTTGCCCAAAAATTGGCTGGTCAATGCCGCCAATGTTGACGCGGCCCGTCACCGAGGAAACTTCCACCATCAGCTTCAGGCTGATTTCCCGGTTCGAGTGCACGCGCGGTGTGATGTCCAGGTTCACCCCCACGTCCTGAAACTGAAACTGCGTGTTGACCAGCGGGTTGATCCCCACGCCACCAATGCCGGGTTGGAAGCTGCCCACGGCAAACGGCACGCGGTCGCCAATCCGCAGCTTCGCCGTCTGCCCGTCGGTGGCGCGCACCTCCGGATTCTGAATGATCCTTGTGGTGGTGTCTGTGAGCAACGCGATGGCGGTTGCACTCGGCAGTATGATGGCGTAGTCAGCACTCGACAACCGCTTCAGCGCGTTCAGCCGCAACGCACCCGTGATCTCGTCCACCGGGCTGCGCGGGATAGGAATCAACGGCACACTCGTGCTGGGCTCAATCCCCAACTGCCGCAGGCGGTCTCGCCGCGCCTGCAATACCGTTACCTGAATCAACACTTCCGACTTGGCCTTGTCGATATCCCGGATGATCTTCTCCGCCACCGCCACCTTATCCGGGGTGTCGCGGATGAGGATGGCATTCTGGCTGGTGTTGGGCGCGATGCGCCGGGTATCCAGCAGCGTGCGAATCGTCTGCACGATTTCGTTCAGCTCAGCCGCCGTGGTGATATTGGAGAGGTAAATCGTCTTGATGATCTGCTCTTCGTAGGCGGTGCGCTTCTGCTTGGTGTCGGGGATGACCATAATGGTGTTGGGGGTGACGGCCTTCCAAAAGCTTTTTGTCGCCAGCGCCACAATGTCCAGCGCCTGCTCCAGCGTCGCGTTTTTGAGCTCCACCGGAATCCGCCGCGGCTGGAAGTCCGGGTCGAAAATGATGTTGATCCCGGCCAGCTTGCCGATGGTCTCGAAGACCTGCTTGGAATCCGCTGTCAGCACCAGGTTGATCGCGGCCTCCGAGAGCGGCCGCAGCCTCGGGGGTCCTTCGGGAACGGCGGCAAGCGCCTCCGCCGGCGGCGCCGGCTGAGCCGCACCCTCTTGCTGGCGCCGCGCGGCTAGTTGCGCCAGCGTGCGCCGCAACTCTTGCTCGGCCACGAAACTCGACGGGTCAATCGCCAGGGCTTTCTCAAACTCGGTGATGGCGGCTTCCAGTTGCCCCTGGTCGCGCAGCTTGTGGCCGCGGTCCACGTGCATCTGCGCCGCCTCAAACCGCATGCGCGTGGCTTTGGCTTGGTATTCGATGTTGGAGGGGTCTTGCCGCAGCGCCCGCTGGTAGTGGATGAGCGCGCTGTCGTAGTCCTTTTGGAATTCCGCCTGCCGCCCCTGCTGGTAGTCCACGCGGCCCTTGGGACACCCACTCGCCAGCAACACCACCGCCAGGCAGCTCACTGTCCAGAACCCTTTGCCTTCCATACGCTCCCTCACAGCTCAGGCCTTCTAAAAAATTGTTCTTCAGACTCCCCTGTACCCCGCGAGTCTAGCACCCGGCCTCCGGCCAGGCAAGCGCCTCGCGTCCCCCTCCGCCAGGGCTTGCTCCAGGCCCTGGCGACCGTTTGCCCATTTTGGAGCTGAAAACTCGCCGCTCAGCAACCGTACTCAGCCGGCTTCCTAACGCCACAAAACCAGCCGCCCAACTCCCCCGCCCGTGCTAAGATGCGAGATGCAGAGCAAAGAACCGAACCAATGGGAAAGGAGCCGAGACCCCCACTCGCTAGGTGGCAGATTCCCCGCAAGCATCCGCGCGTGCGCTTGGTGACACAAGTTGAGAGCCGGGCCAGCGGGGCCACCAGCGTTGGCCGCACGGAAAACATCAGCGCCGGCGGCATGCTGGTGCTTACCCGCGACACGTTCGACCCCAGCACCGAAGTCATTGTCCGCTTCAACCTTCCTCCCCGCCACTCCATCGAAGCCCAGGGCGTGGTCGTCCACGCCCGGCCCGCAGCCAGCATGGGAATCCACTTTGCCCAGTTGAAGCACGACGATGTGAAAGCCATTGAGGAATTTGTCCGGCAACCCTGCGAGGAAGCCCCTCCGCCCGGCTCCGCCGCTGGAACCTAAGCAGAGCCTTCCTTTTCACTACCTCGTTCTGTTGTCGCCTTTGCTGACCCCTCAGGGCGTGGGCGGGAGCACCCGTTCGATGCGGCCCGCTACCAGCAGCGGTTCGCCGGTGTCGCTCCGGCGCAACACCAGGCCGACAATGCGCAGCCGCATGGGCTCGCTGCCCTGAAGGGCGGTGAGCCCAGCCAGGTTGACAAAGCGCGTCCGCTCGAACGTCACTACCTGCAACGACGCGTCGAACAAAAGCCCGAACAGGCCTCCGGTGCGCAGCCGAAAGCCGCCGGTATTACCGCTCACGATGCGGACACTCCCGGGGACACGCCCGCCTTGCACGCCCTGGCGGTGCAGCACCACACGACGGATGGTGAAGGAAGCGGGTGTGGTGGAGGTGTCGAGGGCGCCGCCCAGTGCCACTCGCTGCCCGCGCACCAGTGCGGCCCGGTTGAACAACAGGAATTCGAGTGGCAGCTCGATGTTGTGGATGTCGAAACGCGTGCGCTCCTCGAACTCCAGCGTCGCCGTCCGCCCCACTTCGATGCCGGTGAGGTCGGGAATCTCCTCGCGCACCAGCAGCGTAACCCGCTCGGCGGGACCCATGGCAGGCTCGGGGTTCAGCACCAAGCCGCCCAGCAGCAGCCGCTCGCGGCTCAGTACCTCGACGCTCGCGGCCAGTAAACTCCGATCGGCACGCACCCGGCCCGAAATCTCGACCACCGCCGGCGGCGCCAGCGTGCTCAGACTCTCGCCCTCCTCCCACAGCGTCTCGTCGTTCACGTGGACGGTGAGCAGGCGCCCCCGCAGGGTTTGCAGCGTGAAGGAGTTCCCGGCGACATTGACTGAGCTCACCCCGCCCCGCAGCTCCTCAATGAACGACTCCTCCGCCCCCGGCGGAATCGCCCGCAGTCCGATGTGCGGATCTACCATGCCGGTCAGTTCCCCCAGCGCATCCACCTCCAGCGAGTCTCGCAACCTGAAGTGCAAATGCAACCCCGCCAGGCCGCCCTCACTTACGATGAGGGCCGGGTCGAGCGCCACGGTGAGGCTGGAGCGCGTGAGACTCCCCTCCAGTATGCCCACGGAAGCGGGGCTGGTGCTGAGGTCTAGGAAGGAGATGACAGGGGTTGCAAGCGTCAGGATCGCACTCGTGTAAGTGCCTCCCGGGAGCGAACTCAGCCCCAGCAGCGTGCGCAGGCCCAGCAGGCGCCCGAACTCGACGCTGGTGGGTTCGCTCAGCACCGATACCATGTTGGTTCCATCCGACAGCGTCAGCCCCGTGAGCGTCACCTGAAAAGCCAGCACCGAGGCGAGCGGGGCGTCGCTGACCGTCACGTAGACCGTGCCCGTCCCTGCCAGCAGGCTCGGGGGTGGGCTGCTCTGGCAAGCAACGAAAGTCACCGCCAAGAGACAAGCCAGAACGGAGCTCAGTCCGAAGCGTCGCATGAGGCCTCCTCGCACAACTGTAAACCCGTGGGCTGGAAAGGAAAGATTGCGTCCATCACCAATTCTAACCCTGCCCCTGGCGAAAAGTTGCATAGGAAAGTCAATTTGGATAAGCTTGTTGCTCCGCATCGCTTGTCTCTGTACCTGCGGCTGGCTAAGATAGCTGTGAGTGATGTGCCGATGCCCAGGGCAACCCAGCGGAAATCCCCGGCGGTCCCGCAGAGCGGGATCAAAGTGGTCGCGCAGAACCGCCAGGCCTCCTTCCGCTACCACATCCTGGAGCGCTTTGAGGCGGGCATGGTGCTGACCGGCAGCGAAGTCAAGTCCCTGCGGGAGGGCGGCGCCATCTTGCGCGATGCTTTCGCGCTGGTGCGCGGCGGTGAACTCTGGCTCGAAAAGTGCCACATCAGCCCCTACCGCAGCGCTGGCTACGCCCAGCACGACCCCCTCCGCACCCGTAAGCTCCTCCTGCACAAAGACCAAATCTGGAAGCTCGTCGGCCGCGTGCAAGAAAAAGGGCTGACGCTCGTCCCCTTGCGCCTCTATTTCAAGAACGGCCGCGCCAAATGCGAACTCGGGCTCGCCCGCGGCAAGAAAGTTTACGACCGCCGCGCCGCCGTCCGCCGGCGCATCGTGGAGCGCGAAATCGAAGCCGAACTCCAACGCTATCGCTAGCCGGAGACGCCCTTGCTGGACGTAAAACTCATCTTCGAGCCCACCGAAGCGATTTCGACCCCGGCATTGGTCACCTGGGTGTACGAGAAAGAGGCGCCCCTCGACGACGTGCTCGCTCAACTCAATCAAGCCACAGCCGGCCAGCCGGCCACGGCGGGCCAGCTCCAGGCTCTTCTCGATTCTGGCGAGCTGACAGGGAAGGCGG
>JBHIAG010000073.1:0-11584 GCA_046758465.1 Terriglobia bacterium
GGGGGGCGGGTGTGGGGGGTTGCGGGGCGCTGGCGCGGGGGGGCCGGGCCCCCCGGGGGGGGGTGGCCCACCGCGGCGGGCTGGCCCTGTGTGGTCGCGGCCGGGCTGGCGACGGGCTCTATTTCGCTCTTAGGGGCGCGGGCGGTGGTCGAGAGCGGCTGCGCCTTCTTCGAGCCGTCGCGGTAGATGGCGATTGCCTTCAGCCCCAACCGCCAGCCCTCGATATAGGTATCCATAATCTCTTCCACCGTGGTCTCCTCGGGCATGTTGACGGTCTTCGAGATGGCGCCGGAGATGAACGGCTGCACGGCAGCCATCATCTTCAGGTGGCCCGAGTGGTGAATGGAGCGTCCAGCCGGGTGCCCCGCCGGACGGGCAGGCTTGAGCGAGCAGTCAAAGACCGCCAGGTGCTCGTCCTTCAGGTGCGGTGCCCCCTCGATGGTGCCGGTGTGGTCAATGAAGTCAACGATGGCATTGATCTGTTCGGGCGGGTAGCCCAGGCGATTCAGTGCCGCCGGCACGGTGTTGTTGACGATCTTGATGACGCCACCGCCCACCAGCCGCTTGTACTTCACCAGCGCCAGGTCGGGCTCAATGCCCGTGGTGTCGCAGTCCATCATGAAGGCGATGGTGCCGGTGGGGGCGATGACGCTGGCCTGGGCGTTGCGGTAGCCGTGCTTTTCGCCTTCGGCGATGGCGCTGTCCCAGACCTCGCGGGCGGCGGTGTACAGCGCCGAGGGAACGTTCTTCGCATTCACCGCCCGCAGGGCGTCGCGGTGCATCCGCATGACGTTGAGCATGGGCTCGCGGTTGAGCGGGAAGTCCGGGAACGGCCCCATGCCCGCGGCGATGCGGGCGCTGGTCAGGTAGGCCTGGCCGGTGAGCAGGGCGGTGATGGCGGCGGCGAGGTCGCGGCCGCGGTCGGAGTCATAGGGGATGCCCGAATGCATCAACAGCGCGCCCAGGTTGGCGTAGCCGAGGCCGAGCGACCGGTAGTCGTGGGAGTTGCGGGTGATCTTTGCGGTCGGGTAGCTGCCGTTGTCAACGATGATCTCCATTGCGGTGATGGCGACGTCGACAGCGTAGCGGAAGGCGGTCGGATCGAAGTTGCCCGCGTCATCGAGGAACTTCATCAAGTTCAGTGAGGCTAGGTTGCAGGCGGTGTCGTCGAGGAACATGTATTCGCTGCACGGGTTGCTGGCGTTGATGCGCCCGCTGTTCTTCGCGGTGTGCCAGCGGTTGATGATGGTGTCGTATTGCACGCCGGGGTCGCCGCACTGGTGGGCGGCTGCGGCGGCCTGGCGCAGCAGGTCGCAGGCGCGGTACTCGCGCACGGGCTGGCCGGTGGTGACGGCGCGCGTCCACCAGCAGCGGTCTTCGACAACCGCCTGCATGAACTCGTCGGTCACGCGGATGGAGTGGTTGGCGTTCTGGAAGAAGATGGAGCTGTAGGCTTCGCCGTCAATTGAGCTGTCGTAGCCGAGCCCGACCAGCTCCCAGGCCTTGCGCTCCTCCTTGACCTTGCACGCGACGAACTCCTCGATATTGGGGTGGTCCACGTTGAGGATGACCATCTTGGCCGCCCGGCGGGTCTTGCCGCCCGACTTGATGACGCCGGCGAAGGCGTCAAAGCCCTTCATGAAGCTGACCGGGCCGGAGGCGGTGCCGCCGCCCGAGAGCGCCTCCATGGAGCCGCGCAGGGCACTGAAGTTGGTCCCCGTCCCCGAGCCCCACTTGAAGAGCAAGCCCTCGGTCTTGGCCAGGTTCATGATCGAGTCCATGGAGTCTTCGACCGAGTTGATGAAGCAGGCCGAGCACTGCGGGTGGGGCTGGACACCCACGTTGAACCAGACCGGGGAGTTGAAGGCGAGCTTCTGATGCAGGAGCAGATGGGTGAGTTCGTCGCGGAAGGCGTCGCGGTCGGCGGCCGTGGCGAAGTAACCGCCGCGCTCGCCCCAGGTGGTCAGGGTGTCGGCCACGCGCCCGATGAGCTGGCGGACGCTCGCCTCGCGCTTGGGCGTGCCGCGCTTGTCGTGGAAATACTTGGAGGCGACGATGTTGGTGGCGGTTTGCGACCAGTCTTTCGGGACCTCGACGTTGCGCTGCTCGAAGATGACCTCGCCCGTTTCATTGGTAATCGCGGCCGTGCGCAGCTCCCAGGCGACCTCGTCGTAGGGCGATCCCGAACCTTCGGGACGCGCCGACGTGAAGCGGCGCTCGAACTTCAACCCGGCTCGCACAACCCCAACACTGCGGGGCGAAGACTGGACTTCCTGCTTACCCATTGCTGTGGCTCCCCTTCCCTTAGGATGCCTCCCCTCTGTATGTGGGTCGCGGCCTCACCCCCGTCCGGGGAGAGAACACCGCCTGCGACTCTGGCGCCTGCGCCTGCCTCAGGCAAGGTTGTTCAGCCCCGCCTTCCGATTGCCTCTGCCCGTCGGTCAGAGAGGCCTGATAAGCGATCCCGCTGGCGGCGCACTATAGAGCGGGGCAAGGGGCGTGTCAAGCAAAAAGTTCAACATGTTGAGCTGGGCGGCTAACTGGCGTCTATATATAGTGAGCGAAAGCAGGGCGAAAGCTATTCGCTTGCTGCCATTTTGTCGTTCTGAGGAGCCCTCTGGGCGACGAAGAATCTGCTTTTGGGACAAGCGGATTCCTCGCCTGCCTGCCGCGGCAGGCAGGCCTGCCGCAGGCAGGCTGTGCTCGGAATGACAACCGCATCGGTCGGGTTCAGCGCCTTCTCAAGCGGCGGGTGCGCGCAGGTAGTCGCGGAGTGCGGCCAGGAAGCGGTCGAGGTCGGCGAAGCTGTGGTAGATGTGGGTGGAGAGGCGCAGGCGCGAGGGGTCGCCGCCGCGAATGCGGATGCGGTGCTGCGCGTAGAGCCAGCGCTGCAACTCCATCCGCTTGATGGCAGGGAAATTCACTGACACGATGCCGCCGGTGAACTCCTCGCCGGGCGCCGAGAGCAGCTCGGCACCGGGCAACTCCCCCACGCGCTGCTTCAGATAGGCGTGCAGTTGGCGGATGCGGCGTTCGATGCGGTCGGGGCCAATCTGCTGCCAGAGGGCGATGGCGGCGCGCAGGCCGGCGAGCAGGGCGACGTTGGTGGTGCCGAACTGCTGCAAGCGCACGGCGCGAATCTCGCGGTCGTCCCAGCCGCCGGTGGCGATGGTGCTCCAGAGGCGGTCGCAGACCTCATCGCGCACGTAGAGCACCCCGCAGCCCTTGGGGGCCAGCAGCCACTTGTGCGGGCTTGAGACATAGAAGTCGCAGCCAATCTCCTTGACGTTCACCCGCAACATGCCGAGGGCGTGAGCGCCGTCAATGAGCGAGAGGATGCCGTGGGCGCGCGCCCAGGCGGCGAGGGCGCGCACGGGCAGCACGCAGCCGGTCATGGTGGTCACGTGGCTGGCCAGCAGCACCCGGGTGCGCGGCGTACGCGCCTGCTCGAACAACTCGACGATCTGGGCCACGCTCGCCGGCGGCTTGGGTAGTTCGACCTGCTTGACGACGATGCCATAGCGCTTGGCTTTCAGCCGCCAGGGATTGAGCCCGCTCGGATGCTCCTGGTCGGTGGTCAGCAGCGCATCGCCCGGGGCCAGGTCGAGGCCGTTGGCGACGTAGTTGAGGCCCTCGGTGGCGTTGCGCACCAGCGCCAGCTCATGGAGCTCGCAGCCGATGAAGTCGGCCACCGGGCGCCGGTACTCGTCCCAGGGCCCGTAGCCCCAGAGCGGGTACTGCTCGGTGTCGGGGTCTTCCATCTGCTCGACTTCGAGGATGGCTTCGATCCAGGCGCGCAGCACCGGCAAGGG
This sequence comes from Terriglobia bacterium, assembly GCA_046758465.1. Lineage (GTDB taxonomy): Bacteria > Acidobacteriota > Terriglobia > Acidiferrales > 2-02-FULL-67-57 > JBHIAG01. The sequence continues at coordinate 3,813 of JBHIAG010000073.1, forward strand.
CACCGTCCCGACCGTGCCGTTGTTCAGATAGAGGAAGTCCGGCTGCAATAGGAACTGGGGTCGCAGCGCTCCCCAGTAGGCTTCCGGGTCGCGCGCGAACAACGCCTGGTCCGGCAGCGGCGGCGCGGGCGTGCACAGCAATGCCTCGATGAAGCCCCCGGTGGCGGGTGCCACCGGGCTCGGCGGGAGGGAAGCGGCAGCGGGCAGTGCTTCGCCCAGGGCTCCCCGCAGCCCCAGCAGAGCGGTGGCGAGCGTGGCTCCCTGTAAGAATTCTCTTCGTTCCAGCATGGCGTCACCTCTTAGAGTCACCTAATAGGGTGCTAATTTGCTCAACCCCGTGGCGGGAGCCACGGGGTTAAACCTTTGTGCGACAACCGGTTAACCCAGTCCCGCCCCGAAGCTTCGGGGCTACGACAAGGCCTTGCCCTACCTAAGGGCCTAGTCTGGGCAGGGCAGGGGCTTGTCCCCTGGCGTTTTGTCTGTCTCACGGAGTTGCCTCCGTTTGGATGTGGCCGATCATGGCGAGCGGCTCGCCGGTGCTGACGGGCGGCGTGGTGACGACGTAGAGCACTACGCCGGCAAAGGGCGCGCGCACCTCGGCCAGCTTGTTCCCGAAGAAGTCGGTCAGTGTGCCAACGAGCGTGCCGCGGGCGACGGTTTCACCTGGCTCGAGCGCGGCATAAAAGATGCCGGTAGCGGAACTCCGCAGCACCTCCGAGCGGTCAATCCAGATGGGGTGTTCGACCCGCTCGGGCTCGCCCGCGAGCATCCGCAGGTGGCGCAGCAGGCTGAAGACGCCGCGCTCGATCCGTGTGACCCACTTTTCGTCGGTGCTCCCAAGCCGGCCGGTTTCGGTGGTGATGGCGGGCTTGCCGCGGGTGATGGCGGTGTTGGCGCAATAGAGGGAACGGGCGGGGTCGCTGGGGCGGTCGGTGTCAATGATGATGTGGTCGAGGCCGAAGGCGAGTGCGAGCTGTTTGGAGGCCTCGTCCACACGGGCGTCTCCGCTCTTCATCCAATAGGTGTAAGGGCGCAGGGCCTCGTTGCCGTCGCCGCAGTGCAGGTCCACCAGGTAGTCGGCCCGCGCGATGACCTCGCGGGTAATGACGTAGGCGATACGCTCCGAGAGCGTGCCGTCAGCGCGGCCGGGATAGACCCGGTTCAGGTTCTTGCCGTCCACGGGGCTGTAGTAAATCGTCCGGCCCAGGAAGGAGGGCAGGTTGGCGACGTGGACGATGATGACGGTGCCGGAAATCTCCCGCGGGTCGAGCCGCGCCAGCAGCCGCTGCAGGGCCACGATGGGCGCGTACTCGTAGCCGTGGGTGCCGGCGACCAGGGCCAGCACCGGCCCGGGCTGGCTGCCGTGCAGGATGGTGATGGGGATTTGCGTGCTGCCGTCGGCACCGGGCGGCACTTGGAGAAAACCCGACGCGCGCTCGCCTGGACGGGCCGTAATCGTGCCGACGGTAAAGCTGCCGGATGGGCCCGGCGCGCTGCGACTGCTCTCGAACGCTTCCCCGCGGGCGACGCCCAGCACAAGTACCAGTGGCAACAAGACTCTAACCCCTAATGCACCTTTGGATAGGTTCACGGCTTTTCTCCCACTCGGATAAGGTGGGCAAATTGTAGACGAAGCGCGTCCGCCGGGCTACTACGGAGAATGCATTATCCAGGGAAGCGTCCCACCCGCCCAATGCGGGGCTCGGGGGTTTCCCTACCGGCTTCCCACACAAGACGCGCCGTTTGCGTCCCGAAACTTCGCGACGCGACGAGTTCCGACGCGCAGCGGCCCGTAACGCTTCCTTTGCCCCCACCATCGGCTCTCATGCCAGTTTGGAAGAGGTGCTCGGCACCCGCCTTGGCGGAGGTGGTGGGCGTCTGGAAAAAGAGGAGCTTAGCAACCCAAGCTGCGCCAGGCGGCATAGCGGGTGAGGTGTGCGTCGCAGACATTACCGATGTAGCGTCCCTGGTGGCTGAACTGCATAATCTTGGCCCCGCGCCGCGCCCGCGCCGCCCAGGAGGAGCCAGTGGCGGGATTCTGCTCGATGCCGGTGAGCCGGAGCCCGGCAACGCGGAATTCCACCGTACGCAACTTTTGCCGGCGCGTGTGTCCCACGGGATAGACGTCATCTGCGAGCGCGACGCTTTTCCTGCCTTCTACCAAGACCTGCCGCCACACCGCGACCAGGACCTCTTCAAGTTCCATCGCTGTGCCATGCTAGCGCGCCGCGCCCCGCAGTGTCCACGCGAGCGCGGGCTGAATCTTTTTTCATCCCCAGTCATCCAAATGAACTAGCCAGCCCGCTGCTCACTCAACGAGCTGGAGAGAGACACAGTGATCGCGCTCTACGCATTCGGAACGTTGTTCGTACTGGCCGGTGTGGTGGCTGCGGTGCGTCGCCAACTGACGAAGCGGCGGAGAAATCAACTCATCCACCTGAATTTCCGAGGAAAGTAGATGGCCATGGCACAAGACTTGCAAGCAGGCGCGAACTTCTGTCCCTTCCCGCGGGTGCGGGTAAAGCAGCGGCCGCGCGAGGATTTGGATCCTGAAATCATCGCCCAAATCGTCAGCTACGGCCTGCTGTGGATCGCGATGCTGGGGATGGCGGTGGCCTCGGTGGCGCTGGCAATGGGCCGGCTGCGGCTGCCCTAGGGGGATACACATTTCTCCATCCTTCGCTCCACTCCCCGTACTAGAATCTTTGTAGGAGGAAAGCGATGGCCGAACTGATTCACCGCTCCAAGTTCCGCATTGTCCAAGACAAGCGGCCGCTGCGCCGCGCCTACCTGGAAGGCTTCAAGGACCCGATTGAGTTCGGGGTGCACGGCGGCATCAAGCACTTCTATAAGATGGAGCCGGAGCGCGACCTCCCCTCCACGCTCGACTACGTGGTGGGCGCCGTGGCCGGGTGAATGACCGGCACCCTGGCCGGCGTGCTGGAAGCGCGCCAGATTCCGAGCTACCCGGACAAGCTCGTGGCCGCGGTCGAGGGCAGCATCGAGGCGGTGGACGGCAAGCCGCGCATCACCCGCATCCACGTGCACTACACCCTCAAAGTCCCCAAAGGCAAGCGGGCGGAAGCCGAGCGCGCCATCGCCCTGCACGAGCAGCACTGCCCGGTTTCGCAATCCGTTCGCCGGGGCATTGAAATCGAGTTTGCTGGGAGCGTCATCGAAGAATAAAGGGAGGCACTAGGGAGGGTTGCTCGCTATGTTGAAGATTCCATTTACCATCCTCTACGCGAATGGTTTTGAATATTTCTACCACCGCTACCCGATGCACGCGGGGTCGAACTTTATCCGGCGCCGGCACACCGCCCACCATCAGGCCGTAACCGCCCAAGCCAATCAGACGGACAACGCGCTCGCGTTCACGCCGCCGATGATCGCGGTCTTTCTGCTGCACGTGGCGGGGTTGTTGACGTTTGACCAGCTGAAGAAGACTTCGCTGGCGCTGCCCGTGTCCCTCACGCTCGCGGCCTATCTCGTGGCTCTTGATCGGATTCATGAGTGGCAGCACGCGGGCGGGCCCGCGCGCAACCGGCTGACGCGCTGGATGCGTTGGCACCACGACGAACACCATCGCCACTGGCGGACTCGGTTTAACATCTTCCTGCCCGTCTGGGACTTCTTGTTGGGCACGCTGGGGCGAGGACAACCAAACAAGAGAAGAAGAGAGAAGAGGTAAGGGCAGGACAAAGTTCAATGGCGGCTCGGAGGTAGAAATCTTATGTTCGGGCGAGTCAAGATTGCACTGTTGGGTTTGAGCGTGGTTTTCGCCGGCGCAGTGGTGGCGCAGCGGCCGCAGCCCAAAGAGGAACGCGTGGGCGACGGCTACCTGATCACCGTGCTGCGCCCGGGCGCCATTCCCGCCATCGTCGCGCCCGAGTTTGCCACGCGCGAGGAAGCGGAAAAGTTTATGGCCGACCAGGAGCCCGTGCTGGGCGTCTTTGACGGCCAGGTGGCGAAGGCCTACTCGCTCTGGCACCTGGACCGGCACGAAGTCGTCAACGACTCGACTCCGGGGCTCGGCCCCATCGCCGTCACTTGGTGACCGCTCGCCCATACGGGCGTCGTGTACGCCCGCCAAGTGGACGGCAGCGCGCTCACCCTGGAAGCCTCCGGCAAGCTCTACAAAGATGCGCTGGTGATGTACGACCGCGAGACCCAGACCTTGTGGACGCAGATTGATGGCTCCGCCATGCGCGGGGCGCTGGCGGGCAAGAAGCTCCAGCCGATTCCCTCCCTGCAGACCACCTGGGAAGAATGGAAGCGCCAGCATCCCGACACGCTTGTGCTCCGCAAACCCGCGACGATTCGCCGCTCGCCCTATGCAAACTACTCCATTGACCCGCACGCCTTTGGCATCTCGGGCCATCAGGATCCCGACAAACGCCTGCCCGGCAAAGCGCTGGTAGTAGGTTTGCGGCAGGGCGCGGATGCCCTGGCGGTGCCGTTGGAGAGGCTGGCAAAGAAACGGCTGCTCGAAACCCAGCTTGGGGACGAGCCGATCCTGGTGGTGTACGACGAACGGCACAAGACCGCGCGCGTGTTTCGCCGGCGGTGGGGCGGACAGGTGCTGAGGTTCAAAGTCGCCAAGCGCAAACCGGAACTCATCCTGCGCGATCGCCAGAGCGGGAATCGTTGGGATGCGCTTACGGGGAAGGCGGTTTCCGGGCCGGACGCGGACGCCCGACTCGAACCCGTTCCCTACATGGTGAGTTACTGGTGGGCCTGGGTGGCCTACTCGCCCCAGACGCGCCTCGAACCCCGAAAATAAAAAGCCAGCCTGACGACGCGCCGAGCAGGGTGCCCTGTCCATGGAAGCCACCCGGACGCGGAGGCGCGCTTGGAGAAGCAAGCGCCAAAATGGGCCGGTGGGGTATAATGGCGAGGTGGGAGGCGTAGGATGATGCGCAAGGTGCTGCTGGTTGTGGCGGCGCTGGTGCTGGTAGCGCTGCTGGCCCCGCCGACGGCGGAGCTGGCGGCCGCTGCCTATACGGTAGTGCTGAAAGACGGCCGGCGGTTTGAGGCGCGGGAGAAGTACGTGCTGGAAGGGGCTGCCGTACGTTTCGTGGGCAGCGATGGCCGGATGTATCGTTTCGCGCTCAGTGAAGTGGATCTAGCGGCCACGCGCCGCGCCAACCCAGCGGAAGGAAGCCAGCCGCGCAAGTTTGTCTGGACCAACGACGAGCTAGAACGCCTGCGGACGAGCGCGCGCATCAACATCATCGGGCCGCGCCGCGCCGAGCCGCCCGCAGCGGAGACGGCGGAAGGCGAAGCCGGCGAAGTTGTAGAAGAAGTAGAAGGCGAGGGCGAGGCGCCCGAACCACTCCTGCCGCGCGAGCAGGACCCTGAATCCTACCGCGAACGCTTGCGGCCCTTGCGCGACCAGCTCGTCCAGGTCGAACGCCAGATGGCCGACCTCCAGCGCAACCTGCGCACCGGGGGGCGCGGGGCCGCGGCGGGCGGCGTCAATCTGCGCGCCTCCAGCACCGGCATCAACCCCCGCGACACCCTCCAGCAGCTCCAGCGCCGCCGCGACGCCCTCCGCCGGCAGATTGCGGCGATTGAAGACGAGGCCCGGCGCAACGGCATCAGCCCCGGCCAGATCCGCTAGCCCCACCCCACCGCTATTCGCGCTTTGCAGATTTTACCGGCGGGAGCGCCCATCGGCTCAGGTTTCCGGGGTGGAAATTCTGAGCACGGCCATAAAGGCCTCTTGCGGGATATCAACTTTGCCGACTCGCTTCAGGCGTTTCTTGCCGGCTTTTTGTTTCTCCAGCAGTTTGCGTTTGCGGGTGACATCGCCGCCGTAGAGCTTGGCGGTCACGTCTTTGCGCAAGGCCTTGACGGTTTCGCGGGCGATGACGCGCGCGCCGATGGCAGCCTGGATCGGCACGTCGAATTGCTGCCGCGGAATCAATGCCCGCAGGCGCGCGACCAGGGCGCGGCCACGGGCGTAGGCGGCGTCGCGGTGGCAGATGAGGGCAAAGGCGTCCACCGGCTCACCCGCTACCAGGATGTCGAGCTTGACCAACTCGGCCACGCGGTAGCCGGCGGGCTCGTAGTCAAGTGAGGCGTAGCCACGCGAAAGCGACTTCAGCCGGTCGTAGAAGTCGAGCACCAGTTCCGCCAACGGCAGCTCGTAGATCAGCAGCACGCGCCCGCCCCCTTCTCCGGCGGAGGTGATGTATTCGAATTTCTTCTGGATGCCGCGGCGCTCTTCGCAGAGCTTGAGGATGGGGCCGAGGTAGCCGGCCGGGGTGATGATGGTGAGGTCGAGCACCGGCTCTTCGATGAGTTCGCTCTCGCCCGGGGGAGGAAACTTGGCGGGGTTGTCCACTTCCACCACCGTGGCGTCACGGCGCAGGATGCGATAGCGGACGCTGGGCGCGGTCGAAACCAGCCTCAGCCCGAACTCCCGCTCCAGCCGCTCCTGCACAATCTCCATGTGCAGCCGCCCCAAAAAGCCGCAGCGGAAGCCGAAGCCAAGCGCCGCGGAGTTTTCCGGCTGGTAGTGGAAGGCGGAGTCGTTCAGCGCCAGCTTCTCCAGGGCGTCGCGCAGTGCCTGATAGTTTTCGGCGCTGGCGGGAAACAGCCCGGCGAAGACCATGGGCTTGAGTTGGGTAAAGCTGAGCAGCGACCGCCCGGGCCGCTCGTCTTCCGTGAGGGTGTCGCCGACCTGGGTGTCGGCCAGGCGCCGGATGTTGGCGCTGACGAAACCAACTTCACCCGCGGCCAGATGGTCCACCGTTACGGGTTTGGGTGTGAGCACGCCGAGTTGCTCGACTTCATAGACCTGGCCCGTCGCCAGCAGGCGAATCCGCATCCCGGGCCGCAGCACGCCCTCCACCACGCGCACCAACACGATGGCACCGCGGTAGGCGTCGTACCAGGAGTCGAAAATCAACGCGCGCAGCGGAGCAGCGCGCGGGCCGCGCGGCGCGGGGATGCGGCTGATGATGGCATCGAGTACGGCGTCCACACCGGTGCCCAGCTTGGCGCTGATGGCCAAGTCTTTTGCAGCGGGCAGGCCGACCAGGCGCTCGATTTCGTGGGCGGTTTCCTCGACGCGGGCATTGGGGAGGTCAATCTTGTTGAGGATGGGGATGATTTCGAGGTTGTGGCGCAGGGCGAGGTAGGTATGGGCCAGGGTTTGCGCTTCGACGCCCTGCGAGGCGTCCACCAACAAGAGCACACCCTCGCAGGCGGCCAGCGCGCGCGAGACTTCGTAACTGAAGTCAACATGGCCGGGGGTGTCGATGAGGTTGAGCTGGTAGCTGTGGGCGTCGCGGGCGGTGTGGAGCAGGCGCACGGCGTGGGCTTTGATGGTGATGCCGCGCTCCTGCTCCAACTCCATCGAGTCGAGCACCTGCCCGCCGCGGCGGGCCAGCGCGACCTGTTCCCGGTCGCTCAGGGCGCCGGTGCGCTCGAGCAAGCGGTCGGCCAGGGTGGACTTGCCGTGGTCAATGTGGGCAATGATGCAGAAGTTGCGGATGAACGGAAGCTCAGTCATTCTTGTCGCACCGGGCGAAAACACTCAGTTTGCCACAAGCAGCCGCGCACGGGAAGTGGGCGTCGCGGGGGCGTCGTGCTGCTTTGACTTGTTTCTCGGGGCGTCTTACCATGCTCGCACGGGTTCCGTCCCATGATTGGCAAGACGCTGGGCCATTATCGCATCGTCGAGAAGATTGGCGCTGGTGGGATGGGTGAGGTCTATCGGGCGCACGATGAGCGGCTCGACCGCGACGTCGCCCTGAAAGTGC
>JBHIAG010000074.1:0-11200 GCA_046758465.1 Terriglobia bacterium
TTTCGGTTGGGGCCGCGCCCGGCTCGGCGACGGGCCGCAACAACTTGGCCAGGCCGAAGTCGAGAATCTTCAGCCGCCCGTCGGGCGTCACCCGCAGGTTGGCGGGCTTGAGGTCGCGATGCACCACCCCCGCGGCGTGCGCCGCCGCCAAGCCCTCGGCTAACTGCATCCCCAGCCGCGCTACCTCCTTCTCTGCTAAGGCCCTCTGCGCCAACTTTTCGTCCAGCGACTCCCCGGCAATGTGCTCCATTACCAGGAAATCCACGCCGTCCTGGGTGTCGAAGTCGTGCACGGTTTCGATGTTGGGATGATTGAGCTTGGACAGCGCCAGGGCTTCCTTGCGGAAGCGTTTGCGGGCAGCTTCGTCGGCCAGCGCCCCGGCGGGCAGAACTTTCAGGGCAACGTCGCGGTCGAGGCGGGTGTCATGCGCCCGATAGACTTCGCCCATGCCGCCCGCGCCGATTTTTTCCAGCACGCGATAATGGCCGAGCGTCTTGCCAATCATGGGCTCACACCCACCGAGCTCCCAGGTGGCTCCTGTAGTTTCGCAGCTTTGGCGGGCCGTGTGCTAGAATTTTTGTTTGTCCCCTGAGCGTGGGATGTGACGATGAAGTTGGTAGATGCGGTTCTTGACACCATTCGGCGCCAGCGCATGCTGAAGGCTGGCGAGCGGGTGGCGGTGGCCTGCTCGGGCGGCGCCGACTCGGTGGCGCTGCTGCTCCTCCTCGACGAGCTCAAGACTACCCTCGGCCTCCGCCTCGCGGTGGCGCACGTGAATCATCAACTCCGCGGCCCAGCCGCCGCGGCCGATGAAGCCTTCGTGTGCGCGCTCGCCGGGCGCTTGGGAGTGGAGTTCATCACTGCGCGTGTTGACGTGGCTGCCCGCGCCCGGGCGGGAAATGTGAATTTGGAAGAGGCGGGCCGGCAGGCACGGCTGGAATTTTTTGCCGCGCTGTGCGCCGCCGGCAAAGCCGACGTGGTGGCGACGGCCCACACCCTGGACGACCAGGCGGAAACCGTGCTGGCGCGCTTGCTCCGGGGCACCGGCCTGGCGGGACTCGCCGCCATTCAGCCCGTCCTCGAACCCGGCCATAGACGCCCGGACGGCCATACGGCTCGTCTGGGGCGCCCGTCTGGGCGCATTGTGCGGCCGCTCATTGAGCTGCGCCGCGCCGACCTGCGTGTTTTTCTCCACCAGCGCAAGCAGGAGTGGCGCGAAGATGCGACGAACCTCGACCGCGCCCGGACGCGCAATCGCATCCGGCTGGAGCTCCTGCCGCAGCTTGAGCGCTTGAGTCCGGCTGTAGTGCACCACCTCACTCACTTAGCCACGCAGGCCCGGCAGGAAGAGCAGTTCTGGCAGGTCTTCATCGAGGAGCGCTTCCGCACCCTGGCTTGTTCCGAGTCCCGCCGGCCCGCCAGGGCGGGCTTGCGGGGTCGAGGGGCCCAGCACCACGCCGGCGCCTGGCGCATCGCCGCCAGCCAGTTGTGCGAACCGCTCGGCCACTTTTATTCGGGCGTCGGCGCCACGGCCCGCGACACGGAAGCCGTGCAACGCGCCGTCGCGCAGCGGCTGGTGCGGCGGCTGGTAGAAGCCGTCCGCGGCGACACGCGACGCCTCACCGGCGAGCACGTCGAGCAGGTGCTACGCCTGGCCCGGACAGGCCAGAGCGGTCAGCAGGTGGTGCTGCCCGGCCGGCCCCGTACCGGCAGGCGAGGGGCCCTGCGCGTCGAGCGCAGCTTTGATTGGCTGGTCTTCCATAGAGGAAGGCAACCGGAAGTCGCTGAAATCTCTGCGTCTTATAGCTATGAAGTCCCCGTGCCGGGCCGCGTGGACATCCCGGCCGCCGGCGAGCGCCTTGAATTCAAATTAGTTGCAGCGCGCGACCTCCAGCAGGGCTATAATAAAGGCCAGGGAACAGCGCTGGACGCCGACGTCCTGGGAGGCCTCGAGACGCGCGACGGCCAGACGCCGCGCTTGACGGTACGCAACTGGCGGCCCGGCGATCGCTACCAGCCGGCCGGCGCGGCGCGCCCCAAGAAGTTGAAGACACTGTTTCAGCGTGCGCGCCTACCCGTCGCCGAGCGAGCTGCCTACCCGGTGGTCGTGAGCGCTGACGCCATTGTGTGGACGCCGCACTTTGGCGTGGCCGCAGCCTGCGCGCTGGGGGAGCGGACGCGCACCGCGCTCCTGATTGTCGAAGAGCCGCTCCCGGAGAAGACGGGGTAGTGCAGTTCAAGCCACTCTACAAAGCGGAGCAGATTGCCCGCCGCCTGCGCGCGCTGGGCAAAGAGATTAGCCGCGACTACGCCGGCGAACCCATCGATCTCATCGGCATCCTGGACAACTCGCTTGTCTTCTTCGCCGACCTCATGCGCCACATTGCTGCGCCCCTTCGCTGCCATTTCATCCACGCCGAATTCCGCGATGTCCGCGACCCCGCCGGCTACGAGCGCAGGGAAATTTTCTACACCCCGGAGTTTGACGCCGCCGGCAAACATGTCCTCGTGGTGGACGGTGTGCTCCAGTCCGGCGTCACCATGGACTTCTTGCTCAAACGCCTCAGTCTCAGCCACCCCAAGTCCCTCAAAACCGTGGTGCTGGTTGACAAACCGGTCGAGCGCAAGGTGCCCCTGGAGCCGGATTACTATGGCTTCCGGCTTGCATCTAATAAACTAGTGGTCGGCTACGGCCTGGCCTGGGACGGTTTGTACCGGAACCTGCCCTACGTGGCGGTGCCCGCCGGCAAGCCGGTGAGCCGCCGGCCGCGTGCCCGCCGGCGCGCTAGGCCCGCTACCCAGCCGGCCCGCAGGCGTAAGGCCAGGCGGCGGTGAGGAGACTACGGTGAACTCGACGGCACGCACAATCCTGTTCTGGGGGCTCATGGGAGCGGCCATCATCTTCCTGTGGATGATGGCTTCCAGCGGCTCCGGCGGGGGCGACGCCGAACCCAGCTTCAGCGAATTTATGGACAAGGTCGCCCAGGGCCAGGTGGAGAAGGTCACCCTGCGCGGCACCAAGGTCGAAGGGCAATACATCGACGGAAAGAAGTTTAAGACCTTCATCCCGCCCGACTACCCCGACGTGTATAAAGAACTGCGGGAAAGGAACGTCACGATTATCGTCAAGGACGCCAGCAGCCCCGGCTGGATGGCTTGGGCCTCCAGCCTCTTTCCCATCCTTCTGCTGGTCGGCTTCTGGATTTTTATCATGCGGCAGATGCAGGTTGGCGGGAACAAGGCCTTGAGCTTCGGCAAGAGCCGCGCCCGCCTCATCTCCAGCCAGCAGAAGAAGGTCAACTTCAAAGACGTCGCCGGGGTGGAGGAAGCCAAGGAAGAGCTGCAAGAGGTCATCGAGTTCTTGAAAGACCCGCAGAAATTCCAGAAGCTCGGCGGCCATATCCCCAAGGGCGTTCTGATCGTCGGCCCGCCCGGCACGGGCAAGACCCTGCTGGCACGCGCCGTGGCCGGGGAAGCCAACGTCCCCTTCTTCTCTATCTCCGGCTCCGACTTCGTCGAGATGTTCGTGGGCGTGGGCGCCAGCCGCGTGCGCGACCTCTTCGAGCAAGGCAAGAAGAACGCTCCCTGCATCATCTTCATTGACGAGCTCGACGCCGTCGGCCGCCACCGCGGCGCCGGTCTGGGCGGCGGCCACGACGAGCGCGAGCAAACCCTGAATGCCATGCTGGTCGAGTTGGACGGCTTCGACGCGAATGAAGGTGTCATCCTCATTGCTGCCACCAACCGCCCTGACGTTCTCGACCCGGCCCTGCTTCGCCCCGGGCGCTTTGACCGCCGTATCGTGGTGCCCCGCCCGGACGTGCGCGGCCGGGAAGAAATCCTCCGGGTGCACACGCGCCAGGTGCCGCTGGCGCCGGACGTGGAGCTCTACGTGCTGGCACGCGGCACCCCGGGCTTCTCCGGCGCCGACCTGGCCAACATGGTGAACGAGGGGGCGCTGCTGGCCGCGCGCCGCAGCCAGCAGACTGTGTTGATGGAAGACCTCGAGCAGGCCAAGGACAAAGTCCTGATGGGCGTCGAGCGCCGCTCCATGATCATCTCCGACGAAGAGAAGCGCAACACCGCCTACCACGAAGCCGGCCACGCCCTGGTGGCCACCCAAATGCCCCACACCGACCCCCTCCACAAGGTCACCATCATTCCCCGCGGCATGGCCCTCGGCGTCACCGTGCAACTGCCCGTCGACGACAAGCACACCTACACCAAAGCCTTCCTGGAGTCGCAGATTACCGTCATGATGGGCGGCCGCGTCGCTGAAGAAATTTTCCTCGGCCACCTTACCACCGGCGCGGGCAACGACTTCGAGCAGGCCACCGAGCTGGCGCGCAAGATGGTCTGCGAGTGGGGGATGAGCGAGATGGGCCCGGTGGCCTTCGGCAAACAGGAAGAAGCCATCTTTCTCGGCCGCGAGATCGCGCAGCACCGCGACTACTCCGAGGACACCGCCATCCGCATCGATCAGGAAGTGAAAAAGATCGTGATGAACGGCTACCGCAAGGCCCGGGCCGTCCTCGAAGGGAACCGCGAAACCCTCGAGCGCATCGCCCAGGCGCTGCTCGAGCGTGAAGTGCTCGACGCCGCAGAGATCAATCTGCTGATTGCAGGTAAGCCGCTGCCAGAAAAACCCCTGCCGCAGCCCGCCCCCGAGCCCGTCCCGCAGAGCGGGACCGCTCCGGCGGCCCAACCCGTGCCCGTCCCGCTCCGCGGGCGCGATGCCAAACCGTCTCCGGCATAGGTGTGTTGTGGGTACTGTTTGTAGTCAAGCCCCTGAGGCTTCTCGATGAGTAAAAAGGGAAAGCCCACCGCTCACCTCAGTTGCCCCCATTGTGGGGCCAAGCTCGTCATTGATCCGGAGCTGGTCGTCGTCCTCGACCACGAACCCCCACCCAAACAGCCGACCATCGCCGACCTCGCCGAGGCCGCCAGCGGCTTGAAGGAACAAGCCCGCAAACGCGAGGAAAAGTTCGCCGACGAGTTTGCGGCTCAGAAGACGCGCAGCGACGTCTTGGCCCGAAAGTTCGAAGAGCAGTTCAAGAAAGCCAAAGACCAGCCCATTACCAAACCCCTGCGCGACTTCGACCTCGACTAGCCACTGACCACCGCAGCGCGGAAGCCACGCGGCCCCGTGGCTTTTCGAGCTTCCGCTTTTCGCCTTCGCTAGACTCTGACAGCAGGCCTGCCGGCCTATAATAGCCTCTCGGCTCGACGCATACACCGATGCAGAGGCGGCGAAAGTTTGCATTGACCCTGCCGAGCACCGTGCTCGTTCTCGGCGAGCGCACACTGGTGATGGGAATCCTGAACGTCACCCCAGACTCGTTTTCCGATGGCGGGCGCTCTCTCGACCCTGACCGAGCGGCCGAGCACGCCCTCGCCCTCGAGCGCGCCGGAGCCGACCTGATTGACATCGGTGGCGAGTCCACCCGCCCGGGGGCCACCCCCATCCCGGTGCGGGAGGAGTTGCAGCGCATCGTGCCCGTGTTGAGGTGCCTGCGGCGCAAGCTGCGCATCCCCATCTCGGTGGACACCACGAAAGCCGAGGTGGCCGAGGCGGCCCTGGCCGCCGGTGCCGAGATGATCAACGACATCAGCGGGCTGCGCTTTGACGCCCGCCTGGCCAAGCTCGCCAAGCGCCACCAGGTGCCCTTGATTGTTGCCCACAGCCGCGGTACTCCCAGGACGATGCACAAGCTGCCGCCGGCGCGCAACATCCTGCGCGAGGTCCAGCGCGGCCTGGCCTGGTCAATCCAGAAAGCTACGGCAGCCTCCATGCGCCGCAGCCAGCTCGTCCTTGACCCGGGCATCGGCTTCGGCAAGACGATGACGCAGAACTTTGCGTTGCTGTTTCACCTGGAACGCCTGCACCGCTTTCGCTTGCCGCTCCTGGTTGGGACCTCGCGCAAGATGTTCATCGGCAAGGGGCTCGCCCACGCACCGCCTGAAAAGCGCCTGTGGGGGACGGCGGCGACCGTGGCCGCGGCCATCCTGCAGGGCGTCCATCTGGTGCGCGTGCACGATGTGGCTGCAATGGTCGAGGTAGCGTGCGTCACGGATGCGATTGTGCGGGCCGGGCGCTAGCGAGCGGGAAGGTAAGCTCCACCTTGCGCCAGCGCGCACGGGCACGGTATAAGGATCGGGGCGCGCGGGGTCGGCACAGCGATAGGTCGGGGTGGTTACGATGGCACCTATGCTCGCAGGAATGCTGGTGGAATTTCCGCTGCCGACGTGGAGGGCGGTGCTTGACATCCTGCTCGTCGCGGCGGTGCTCTACTACTTCCTGAACCTGATCAAGGACACGCGGGCGTTTACAATGGTGCTCGCGGGCGCCGCGATCCTGCTGCTCTACTACCTGACCGGGTGGGCGCGGTTCGAGACGCTGCGCTGGTTGCTCGTGAACTTGCTGCCCTACTTCGTGTTCGCCTTGATTGTCGTCTACCAGGCGGAGATTCGCCGCGCGTTGGCGAGTACGCCGCGTTTGATCGGGCTGATGGGCCGCTTCGGTTCGCCGGCTGCCGATCCCTATGACGACATTGTGCTCGCGTGCGGTTATTTCTCGCAGCACAGCACCGGGGCGCTGATTGCGATTGAGGGCGACGTCAGCCTGCGCACCTACATCGAGAGCGGCATCGGGCTGGACGCCCAGTTGAGCTACGACCTGCTGGTGTCCATCTTCCGGCCCGAGTCCCCGCTGCACGACGGCGCGGTCATCGTGCGCAAGAACCGCCTGGCAGCGGCTTCCTGTTTTCTGCCGCTGTCGCTGAACCCGCTGCTTTCCGCGCAACTCGGCACCCGCCACCGCGCCGCCATCGGCGTGACTGAGGAGACCGACGCGCTCTGCGTTGTGGTCAGCGAGCAAACCAGAGCGATTGGGGTGATGCAGGGCGGTACGCTCGAATTGAACCTGACGCCTGAGCAGTTGCGGCAACGCCTGCGCGCACTGCTGCGCCGGCGGACACGTCCCCGCCTGCGGGTGAGCTAGGGGGGCGGGATGAGCTGGCTACGGCAGTTGCTGCTGCACAACTGGTGGCTGAAGTTGCTGGCGCTGGCGCTGGCCTATGCGCTCTGGTGGGTGGTGATGCGGGGTCCGGTGGTGGAGATGGGGATGTGGGCGCCGCTGGAACTGCGGAACGTGCCTGTGGGGATGCAGGTAAGGGGTGAATTTCCTTCCCCGGTGTATCTCCACCTGCGCGGTCCGGAGAGGCGGTTGCACACCTTGGAGCCGGAAAAGCTAGGCGTGGTGGTGGACTTGAGCGAAGCCACGGCCGGCAACTACCAGTTCAAACTGGAGCGCGAGAACGTCGAGGTGCCGCCGGGGATCGAGGTGGTGCGCATCATCCCCGAGGAAGTCCGGCTGCAACTCGCCCGCCGCTGAGCGACCCTCGCTTCACGGTTCGCGCCTGCTTGCCGCAGGCAAGTGGCAAGATGCACAGCCTTTTCGGGACAGATGGGATTCGCGGGCTGGCGGGCGAGCCGCCGCTCGACACTTCCACCATTTTTGCGGTGGGCCGAGCCGTGGGCGAGTTCCTGCAAGCGAGCAGTGGGCAGCCCCTCGAATTCGCTCGGGGTAGGCAAGCCCCAAGGGTCTTGCTAGGCGAGGACACGCGGGAGTCCTCGCCCTGGGTGACGAGCTACCTGGCCGCAGGGCTGCGGGCGGCCGGCGTCGAGGTGGTGTCGGCCGGTGTGCTGCCCACGCCCGCGATTGCCGAGCTCGTCCGCGCGCGCGGCTTCGCCGCCGGGGCCATTGTCAGCGCCTCGCACAATCCCTATCGGGACAACGGCATCAAGCTCATCGGCGCGAGCGGCATGAAGCTCCCCGATGAGGTCGAAGCGCAACTTGAGCAGCGCGTCGGCCAGTTGCGGCCAGCGCAAGAGCCCGCGCCCTGGTCGCCCCCGGCTGACCTGGGACTGGCCGAAGACTACGCGGCCCACCTCCGGCGTCTGGTCGGCGACACTGACCTCGCGCGGCTGCACCTGGTGGTGGACTGTGCCCACGGCGCGGCCACGCGCGTGGCCCCGGCGCTGTTCCGCAGCCTGGGCGCGGCGGTGACTTCTATCAATGCCGCGCCCGACGGCCGCAACATCAACGCTGGCTGCGGGGCCCTGCATCCGGAAAGTTTGCGCCAGAAGGTACTGGAGGTGGGCGCCGACCTGGGCGTGGCCTTCGATGGCGATGCCGACCGGGCGGTTTTTGCCTCGCGGGCGGGGAAAATTGTGGACGGCGACGGCGTGTTGTTCGTGGCAGGTTGCTGGCTCAAAGAAACGGAGAAGCTCAAACCCGACACCGTGGTCGGCACGGTGATGACGAACCTGGGTTTGGAGGTGGCCTTGCGCCGCGCTGGCTTGACGCTGGTGCGGACGGCGGTGGGCGACCGCTACGTGTTGGCAGAGATGCTGCGGCGCGGCGCCAATCTCGGCGGCGAGCAGTCGGGCCACATCATCTTCCTCGATGACGTGCCCACCGGCGACGGCATTCTGACGGCGCTGAAAGTCTGCTCGATTCTCCTGGCCAGCGGGAAGACGCTCGACCAACTCGTGGCTGACCTGGAGCTCTTCCCGCAGGCGTTGGTCAACGTGCGCGTGCGGCAGAAGATTCCTTTCGAGCAACTCCCAGCGGTCAAGCACGCCATCCAAAAAGCCACGGCAACGCTGGGCGAGCGCGGCCGCGTCCTGGTGCGCTACTCCGGCACGGAACCCCTGGCGCGCGTGATGGTCGAGGCCGAAACCCAAGTCGAAGTCGAACGCTGGTCACACGAGATTGCGCGCGCCCTCCGGGAAGCGATTGGAAGCAACTAGAAGCAATCTTCAGGTGTGGTTGCGGGCACGCCAGAGCAGAATCCCGCCCACGACCAGCCCCGGCACCACGACGATGAGCAACTTGCGGGTATCACGCCGCGGCTCAAACCGCCAGGTCTGGTAGCGCCCGGCGCGTACCAGCACCCGGTCGGCCAGGCTGCGCGGCGGATGGTAGCTCGCCACCAGGAACGAAAAAATCACCCAGGCGAGTAGAAAGAAAACCAGGATGCGTTGTCGGCCTCTCATCGTCGGCGTGAACGAGCTTACAAGAGGATGTCGAGTCCCCAAAAGAGAAAGAGCAAGACGCTGATGAAGCCGTTGACGGTGAAGAAGGCGGCGTTGACGCGGGAAAGGTCGTGGGGGCGCACCAGCGAGTGCTCGTAGGCGAGCAGCGCCGCCACCACCCCAAGACCCACGTAGGCCAAGCCGCCCGCGCCCGTCATCTGCGCCAGCCACACCAGCAGCCCTATCATCAGCAGGTGCAGGCCGCGCGCCGTCCAGAGCGCCCCCGCGATGCCGATGCGCGCCGGCAGCGAATAGAGCCTCACGCGGCGGTCGAACTCGACGTCCTGGCAGGCGTAGATAATGTCAAAGGCCGCGACCCAGAATAGTACGGCCAGTGAAAGCGGCAGGACGGGCCAGTCGAGGGAGCCGCGGATGGCGATCCACGCCCCGGCGGGCGCCATCCCCAGGCAAAAGCCAAGCACCCCGTGGGTCAGCGTGGTGAAGCGCTTGGTGTAGGAATAGAAAAACAAAATCGCCAGCACCAGCGGCGAGAGCTTCAAGGCCAGCGGGTTCAACTGCCAGGCCGCGACAATGAGCGCGGCGCTCGAGACCACGACAAACATCCACACAAAGCGCAGGCTCAGCTTGCCCGTGGGCAGCTCGCGCTGCGCGGTGCGCGGGTTGGCAGCGTCGTGGCGCAGGTCAGCGATGCGGTTGAAGGCCATGGCCGCGCTGCGTCCCCCCACCATGGCCACGATAATCCAGAAAATCTGCCGCCCCGTCGGCAGGCCGTCGGCGGCCAGCAGCGCTCCCAGCAGCGCAAACGGCAGCGCAAACACCGAGTGCTCGAACTTGATCATCGCGAGCGCCGTCAGCAGCAAACGGAACCACGGATTCACACGCATGGACACGGATTGAATCTTGGATACGCCACCAGTCTTTGCTCTTGTGTTCATCGAGGCTTCAGGGTGGACTCTTCTTTGAAAATCTGTGTGAATCTGTGTGCATCCGTGGTTTCATTGCCGGGATTCATTGGCAAGGCGTCATCTTAGGCGGGCGTTTCCGAGCGAGTCAAGGCATGCACGTGAATAGTACCTTGTACTTTGTACCTTGTGCGCGGGGCGGGGTGTAGAATGGGCATTCGCCTCCCCCCCAGTTTGGAAGAGCCCCGCTCTGCGGGGCCGCTTGGTAGGGACGATGACCGAGAAGCAGATTCGCAAGTTGCTCGCTGCGGTGCGCGCTGGCCGCCTTTCGCCGCTACGCGCGATTGAGCGTTTGCGCCGCCTGCCCTTCGAAGACCTGGGCTTCGCCAAGATTGACCATCACCGCCTGCTCCGCCAGGGCTTCCCCGAGGTCGTGCTGGGCCGCGGCAAGCGCCCCGCGCAGGTGGTCGCGGTCGTGCGCCGGATGCTCAAAAACGAACACAATATTCTCATCACCCGCGCCGAGCGTACGCTCTTCCGCCGTATCAAGCGGCTGGCCCGCCAAGCACGCTTCCATGAACTCTCCGGCGCCATCAGCATCCGAAAAGAGAAAACGATCTATGGCAAGGGGACAATTCTTGTAGTTTCGGCCGGCACCTCCGACCTGCCGGTGGCGGAAGAGGCGCAGGTGACCGCCGAGGTGATGGGCAACCGCGTGGAGGCGATACATGACGTGGGCGTGGCCGGCATTCATCGGCTGATGCGCTATCAGGAGCAGTTGCGGCGCGCGCGGATCATCATCTGTGTCGCCGGGATGGAAGGGGCGCTGCCGAGCGTGGTGGCCGGGCTGGTGGCGGTACCGGTGATTGCCGTGCCCACCAGCGTCGGCTATGGCGCCAGCTTCGAGGGCCTGGCGGCGCTGCTCGGAATGCTCAATAGCTGTGCCTCCAATGTTTCCGTGGTCAATATTGACAACGGCTTTGGCGCCGGCTACGTGGCCAGCGTCATCAACCGGTTGTAAGCACGGATGCCCCTACGGGCCCGTCTGGGCACACAGATAACCACGGATTGTCTTGTCACCCCGAGCCGACCCTGCAGAGCGGGGGCGCGTCGAGGGTCTGTTTGTTTCGCTTCCGGCTGCGTGTTCAAGCAGATTCCTTGCTTTACCCTTTGGCTGCGCGTGGGCTACGCTCGGAATGACAGGCAGAGAATCCTGAGCACGGAGTGAGGACGATGGG
>JBHIAG010000075.1:0-10971 GCA_046758465.1 Terriglobia bacterium
GCTTCCTCAGGCTCTTCGGTGACGTGCGGGCCGCCCATGATAACGGGCACGCCCAGGGCGCGGAGACTGTCGGCGACGGCGTAGGAACGGTGGATGGTGCGGGTCATGCCGCCGATACCCACCAGATCCACGCGTTCGCGACGAACGTAGTCGGCGAGCTCCTCAGGGCACAGGCGGATGACGTTGCCGTCAACGGTGAGGACTTCGTGCCCGGGCGGGGTCAGGGCTTTGAGGAGATGGGGCCACAGGGTGGGCATATAGCTGTGGGTGATGCAATTGTCCGGAACGTAAAAGAGAATGCGCAAGAAACCTCACCTCCCATAAGCGAAACGAACAATAGTGCTGTGAAGTTTAGGTTCCTCGCGCAGGGGTGTCAACCATTTTGTGCGAAAAGTCGAAATTCGTGGGCGAACGGGCACGCGACGGGTGCGGTCGGAGCGAGATTCTTTGTCCCGGGCTGCCTGGAGAGGTGAACGCAGTTAGACGGGGGCTGGGGTGGAAGTTTCCCACGAAGCGAGTTGGCCACAGGCGGCGAAGATGTCCTGGCCGCGGGGGCGTCGAATGAAGGCCAACCGGCCCGCCTGGCGAAGGGTGCGCTGGAAATCGGCCACCCGCACTTCGTCCGGGGCGCAGTAGGGCAAGCCGGGCGCGGGGTTCCAGGGGATGAGGTTGACCTTGGCGCGGAGGCCAGCGAGCAACTGGGCCAAGCGCCGGGCGTCGGCGGGGGTATCGTTAAAGCCGCCGACCAGCACATACTCAAAGGTCAGCCGCTCCCGAAGTCTCAGGGGGTACTGCCGGCACACCTCGAGCAGCTCGCCCAGGGGATACTTGCGGTTGATGGGCATCAGGGCGTTGCGCTGCTCCTCGGTGGTGGCGCTGAGGGAGACGGCCAGCCGGGGCCGGACTTCCTCTTCGGCCAAGCGGCGGATGCCGGGGATGATGCCCACGGTGGAGAGGGTAATGCTCTTGAGGGGGATACTCATTCCTGCGGGGTCGGCCAGCAGGCGGACAGCCCGCAGGGTGGCATCGTAGTTGAGCAGGGGCTCGCCCTGGCCCATCAGCACGATATTGGTGGAGGGGCGCAGATGGCGGCGGTGGTCGGCGCGAGCGACCAGCACCTGCCCGACAATCTCCCTCGCGGAAAGATTGCGCAGCAGGCCAAGCTGCGCGGTGGCGCAAAAGTGGCAGTCCACGGCACAGCCCGCCTGGGTGGAGAGGCACAGCGTCTGCCGGGCCGCTTCCGGCATCCAGACGGTTTCAACGCTGACCGAGGAAGAGCTGCTGTCCCCTCGTTCGGGGGGTACACTCCGCCCCTCGTCCGAGCTGAGCTCATCCCCCGTTGCTGCCGGGAGTCGGAGAAGGTAGCGGATGGTGCCGTCGGCGGAGGTGTAGCGCTTCTCAACCCGCGGCGGGGTGAGGCAGGCTTCGCGCTCCAGCCGGGCGCGCAAGCCGCGGGGGAGGCTGGTCATCCGGCTGAACTCAAGGCACTCCTCGGCGTAGAGCGCGTGGTAGAGCTGGTTGCCGCGGTAGGGGGGTTCGCCCCACTCAACCGCGAGGCGGCGGAGAGCCTCGAGTGTCAGGCCGAGAAGCTCAATGGGCATGGTCAAGAAGCCGGGGAACCGCCGCCCGTCGGGGGCGCATCCATTCTAGTGTAGCCCAGGGGCGCGGACAAGCCAGTAGGAGGGCGGCGGCTCCAGCTAACTTATTGAATAGGAAACAGTTAGCGGAATGTGGAAAAGGGAGGGCGGTTGTGCTACAAGATTCGTCCACTGGGAGAGCCCCACCGAGCCCGCGGGGTGGAGGCGAGCAGGCTTGCGGGTAGAAGAGCAATGACCAGCACCGAGCACATGATCAAAAGAGAGCAGCTACCCAACGGTCTCACCATCGTCACCGAGGAGATGCCGCAGGTGCGCACGGTGACGGTGGGGATTTGGGTGAAGAGCGGGTCGCGCATCGAGCCCTCGGCGCTCAACGGCATCTCGCATTTCATCGAGCATATGGTCTTCAAGGGCACCGCGCACCGCAGCGCCGAGGAGATCGCCCGCGAGGCCGACTCCCTGGGCGGGCACCTCGACGCCTTCACCGCCAAGGAACTGGTCTGCTTCAACGCCAAGGTTCTGGACGAGCACCTCCCCCGCGCCTTCGACGTTCTCGCCGACCTGGTGCTCACCCCGGTGTTTCGCGAGCCCGACATCGACAAAGAGCGCGGCGTGGTGATCGAAGAGATCAATATGGACGAGGACAACCCCGACTCCCTGGTGCACGAAATCTTTACCCAGAACTTCTGGCGCGACCACCCCATCGGCCGGCCCATCCTCGGCACCAAAGATACCCTGCACGACTTTCACCGCACGGTGGTGCAGGAGTTCTTCCGACGCTGGTACGTCCCCAACCAGATGGTCATCACCGCCGCCGGAGGCCTCGAACACCCGCGCTTCGTGGAGGTGGTAGAGGAAAAGTTCGGCGCGATTCGCGCCCACCCGAACGGCCATCAGGATTCCACCCCGAAGCCCCACGCCCGCATCACCACCCGGCGCAAACAGGAACTCGAGCAGGTTCATCTCTGTGTGGGCGTTCCCTGCCACCCGCTGGCCCACGAGCAGCGCTACGGGGTGGCGCTGCTGAACAACATTCTCGGCGGGGGGATGTCCTCGCGGCTGTTTCAGAACATTCGCGAGCGCGAGGGACTCGCCTATGCCATCTTCTCCGACCAGCACGCCTACCGGGACACCGGCTGCCTGACCGTCTATGCCGGCACCGCCCGGGACAGTGTCCGCCAGACCTTGCGGCTGATCCTGGGGGAGTTTGCCCGCTTGAAGCGCGAGCCGGTCGCAGCCGAGGAGTTGCGGCGCGCTCAAGAAAACTTGAAGGCGAGCCTGATGTTCTCGCTGGAATCCACGAGCGCCCGAATGTCCAACCTGGCCCGGCAGGAGATCTACTTCAGGCGCTTCTCCAGCTTCGACGAGATTCTGGCGGGGGTGGACGCGGTCACCCCCGAGCAGCTCCAAGCCATCGCCCAGGAGTTCTTCCAGCCGCAACTGGTGGGCGTCACCGCGCTCGGCCAAGTGGATGGTTTCGAGCCCGCCCGCAGCGAATTGGAGTGTTAGGCGGGTCGGGGCGCTTGACCCCAGCGGCCAGAACCGCGAGGATAGGCTTTCCGCTGCAACGGCGAGAGGCAGCCCCATGGGCGAAGACGACAAATACTGGGCGGCCATCGAAGCCCGCCTAGGCGCGCTGGCGCCCGAGCTGAAGGTCGAACTCAAGAGCCACGACGAAGACCAGGCCAACTTCGTCCTACTGGTGCGGCACGCCCGCACCGGCAAGTCGCGCGAAGTCGAACTCCCGGAAGACCCCGTCTGGGATATGGTGGACAACCAGGACAAGCGCGAAGAAGCCAAGGTCGACAAAGCCATCCTGGAAGCCAAGGCGGAACTGGAAGAAGCCTAGCTGCCCCGGCGGGTGTTCTGGATTGACCCGCCTCCGGCTCCCCCCGCCCTTCGACCCTGCATCTCTCGCCTCCCACTCCCCCCGGAGTGAAGGTGCGCTCGCTAGCGGGGCCGGGCAACCACCAAGGTCAGGTCGTCCTCCTGCTCGCGACCGCTGAACTGCTGCACGGTAGTGACGATGGCACTGAGCAGCGCGGGCACTGTCAGGTGAGAATTCGCCCGGAGGGTGTCGAGCAGGCGGGCGACGCCAAACTCCTCGCCGGCGTCGCTCATCGCCTCGGTGATCCCATCGCTAAAGATCACCAGGGTGTCGCCCGGCGCGAGCTGCACCTCACCGATGGTGGACTCCCACTCCTCAAACAAACCCAGCACCGTCGCCGTGGCCGTCAGCCGATCCACGCGGGCGTCGCCGCGCAGGAGCAGCGGCGGGATGTGCCCGCAGTTGGCGTAGCGCAAGCGGCGGCGGGCGTCATCGTAGAGCGCAAAGAAAAAGGTGGCGTAGTGGCTGGGGGCGGTGGAGTCGTAGAAGAGGCGGTTGACCGAGTGCAGCAGCCGGGGGAAGTCGTCGAGAGCGACCGCGTATTGGCTGCGCAGGTTGGCCTGCAGGTTGGCCATCAGCAGGGCGGCGGAGATGCCTTTGCCGGCGATGTCGGCCAGCACCAACCCCACCCGCCCGGAGCCGAGGTCGAGGAAGTCGTAGTAATCGCCGCCCACGGTGCGCGCTTGGATGCAGGCGCCGGCGTATTCCAGGGTGGCGAGCGGCGGGGCCTTCTGGGGAAAGAGCTTGTCCTGCACCTGCTTGGCAACCTTGATTTCGAAGGCCGCCCGCCGCTCGGCCTCCATCCGCTCCGCCATCTGCTCGGCCAGACGGATGCTTGCGAGCGCGATGCCGGCCTGGCTGGCGACCGAAGCCAGCAGTCGTTTGTCCTCGCCCGAGTAGGGTTCTTCGGAAAGCCGCGGGCCCAATACCAACAGGCCAACCAACCGGGCCTCGCGCCCCAGCAGGGGCACCAGGCAGTCGGGCTCGAGCGGCCCCAGCAGAGAGAGGGCGTCAGCAGCGCCAGCCTCGGGCGGGGGTACATCCCACGGCTGGCCGCGGCGCTCAATCTCAGCCAGCACCGGGAGAGTGGTGGGAATGGTCTCCAGCGCCGGCGGCACCCGGCCGCGCTCAACGCCCAGGCGGCCCGCGCCAGTCTCCAGATAGATGGCCAGGGACTTCGGATGAAGGGCCTGGTGGAGATGGTGCTCGAGTAGCGCCGCCAGTTCCTGTCGGTTGATCGCCGTGCGTGTCTTTTCCGTCAAGTCTTCCAAGATCAGGCGGGCGTCGTAGGCGCTGCGGAAGAAGGCGCGGTCAATTCGTTGCGTCACCCGCCGCTGTACCCGCGTTCCAGCCCAGACCAGCAGGATGCCGAAGGCCACACCGACGGCGATTTCCGGGGGGGTTCCGCCTGCCACGTGCGCCTGGATATAGTCGGAGAACCAGTTGGCGAGGAGCAGTGTCATGGCTGCGCTCAAGAGAATTAGCAACAGCGTGAAACCCCGTTGCACCAGCAGGTAGCGGGCGCTCCTTTTCAAGAGCAGGGGGATTTCCAGTACACGGTGCTTCACCACCGCGTAGGCAAACGACAGCGGGAGCAGGAAGAGGGCCAGAACGGCGGGGGCCCAAACCCAAAAAGGAAAAGCATAGGGGCTTTTCTTGGCGTAGGCTGCCGCTGCTTGCAGGATCAGCATCGGCGTGAGGCCGACCACGGTGCCCCAGACAATCATCCGGGTCTTCCGGCGGGCCTCGGCGGCGGGGGCGCGCAGGCCGTTCCACACCAGCGACACCAGCCCCAGCCCGAAGGCGCCAAAGACGTAGGCTAACAGCAGCGAAAGCGTTGCTTTCTCACCTATCCGGCCGACAAGCCTATGTAGTGGCGCGGAACTGCCCGCCAGCAGCACCCACAACGCCAAGGGCAGCGTCACGGCCGCGGCGGCAACCAGCAACACCGACTTCAACCTGGGCAGGCGGCGGTCTATAGGCGAAGAGACGGGAAACACAGCAAAGAAGTAGTAGAACAGCGCCGGACATAATCCACCCGCCACATCATAAGCCAGCGCAAACCCGCGCAGCGTGGGATGGATGGCCGCTTCGGGGAATGGCGCGGCCGCGATGAAGCCGCCGAACAGCAGGGCCAGGAGCCAGGCGTTGCGGTCTTCCAGGCGCAAGAACAACACCACCAAGCCCACCACCAGGAACAGGAGAGGGTAAAGATTAACAATCTCGCCCACCACGGTCTGCGCCGGCGTCAGCTCACTCTTCCCTGCCGGCCGGGGGCTCAATACCACTGGCAGGACAAAGAGCGCCGCCGCACCGGGTCGCACCAGCGTCAACTCAACCACATCACCGGGCTGGGCTCGAAACACGGCATCGAAGAAGTAGGGATCGAGGGTGTGGAGGGGGCGACCGTTGATGGCCACAATCCGGTCCCCCGGCTGCAACCCGGCTCGCTCCGCCCCGGTGCCTTCTCTTACGCGCTGGACGAGAAAGGCACGGGTGGCCGGGGAGTATTCGGTGTCGATGCCGATTAGGGCCTTGGGCTCCCAGCGGACATAGTACATCCAGATGGCGCTGTAGAGGACGGTGGCGGCCGCGAAGAGCGTCGCCAGGGCCACCAGCAGCGGCCGCGGCAGTGCGAAGAAGCCCCTCTTGCCTTGCATGTGCCCTCGTTAGGCCAGACTCCAGCGCGCCGAGAGGCTCAGCCGCAGCCCGGCAGTACGCGGCTAGCCGCCCAGGTCGGGCTCCACCTGAAGGGCGTCGTTGAAGCGATTGGTGAAGTTGGCCACGGCGATGACCAGGGTCAATTCCACAATTTCGTCTTCGCTGTAGTACTTGCGCAGCTCTTGCAGGGTGCGCTCCCGCATGGCGGCCGCCCCGCGGGTCATCCGTTCGGCATAGAGAAGTGTGGTCTTCTCCTTCTCGTCGAAGGCAGCGCTGCGCTGGTAGAAGCCAAGGTCCTTGATTTGTTGCTCGCTAATGCCGGCTCGCTTCGCCGAAGCGGTGTGGGCGCGGGTTCAATATTCGCAGCCGTTCAGAATGGCTGTCTTCAGGTAGGCCAGCTCCTTGTATTTGGCCTCGATGGTGCCATCGGCCATCACCGCCGCATAGAACGGCAAAAAATGCTTGAGGACATTCGGGCGATGCGCCATCACGGCAAAGATATTCGGCATGCGCCCAAACTTCTTGCTCAAATCGTCATAGAGGGGCTGCAGTTCGGCGGCGGCTTTCTCTTTGGGGATGGGATTGACAACGGCCATGGCTCTCCTCCTCTTTGCCTGCTTGGGACAGGATTCTGCCCCGCGACCCAGTCTACCCGCGGCACTCCCGGCACGCAACCGCTCCGCGAGTGAAACCCGCGGGGCGGAACGAAGGGCGCGCCCGGGGGGCGCGCGGCGACTCCGTCTTCCGGGTTGACGCCTCCACGCTTTCCTGCTAAAGGTGGAGAATCCGCACGAGGGAGAAGAACGACGGCGGTCGAACTGACCATCCTGGGCAGCGGCTCCTCCGGCAACTCCGCCCTTCTCGCCACCGGGCGTACACGGCTGCTGATCGACGCCGGGCTCTCGAAGCGCGAAACCCTGAAGCGCCTGCAGGCAGCCGGCTTGCGTCCGGATGGGCTCAACGGCATCGTGCTCTCTCATGAGCACGCCGACCACGCCGCCCACATCGCGGCACTGGCCGCGGAGTTCGACGTGCCGGTCTATTTGTCGCAGGGCACGCGCGCAGCCCTGCCGGAGCTCGCAGGCCTGAGCAAGAGGGAGTACTTCCGCCCCGGGCAGCGCTTTTCGGTGGGGGACATCGAAGTCGTGCCCTTCGCCGTCCCCCACGATGCGCGCGAGCCGGTGGCGTTTCGCTTCGAAGCCGACGGTGTCCGAGTTGCCCTGGCCGTCGACCTGGGCTTCCTCACCGGTTTGGTCAAAGAGCAGTTGCGTGGCTGCGACTGCCTGGTGCTGGAAGCCAACCACGACCGGGAATGGCTCCGGCACGGCCCCTATCCCTGGTTCATCAAGCAACGGGTGATGAGCCGCCTCGGGCATCTCTCCAATGAGGCGCTGGCCGAGTTTCTGGAATTCGATTTCGACGGCACCGCCCACTATTTCGTTCTCGCCCACCTGAGCGAAACCAACAACTCGCCCGAAGTGGCCCGCCTGGCCGCGAAGCAGGCGCTGGCGCGGCGCCGGGGGCGCTTCCCGCTCTCGCTGGCGCGCGCCCCGGAACTACTGGTCACCTCGCGGCGCGCCCCTCTCGGCCCCCTCCGCTTCTAGAATTTCGCTTCCGGCTTGCATCTTCGCGAGCAAAGGAGTAAAAAGAAGTGATGCTGCGCCCGGTGGGGGGCCAGGTTCTCGCCGTGGTTGTTTTCGTCGGGGTGTGGTCGTCGGCGACAGCCGCCCAGGAGACGCCGCCCCCTGCGGCCTCAGTCCAACTACAGGCAGGCACCCCGACCGGCATCTCAGTCGAGAGCGAGCAGAAACTCCGCGCCGCCTTCGAGCAGCTCTACAACCTGGAGTTTGAGTCTGCGGGGGCTCTCTTCGAGCAGGTGGCCGCGGAGGAGCCGGAGAGCGCCACCGTGCGGGCTTTCTGGGCCTCGGCCTTGCTCTACGAAATCCTCGCCTATCAAGGGACCCTGCAAAGCCAGCTCTTCGTCACCAGCAATGAATTTCTCCGCCAACCGCACCTTCCCCCTGGGCCCGAACTCGACCAACGCTTCCACCGCGTAAACCAGGAAGCCCAGAAGCGGGCGGAAGCGCGGCTGGAAAAGAATCCTCAAGACATTGACGGACTTTTCGCCCTGGGCCTCGTCTACGGCACCCAGGCGAACTACCTCGCCGGGGTCAAAGCCGAATATTTCCGCGGCCTCCGCATCGGCGAGAAGGCCTACAAACTCCACAAGCGCCTGCGCAAGCTGCGCCCCGAGGTGCACGACGCCGCCGTCGTGCTCGGCATCCGGGACTACATCCTAGGCAGCTTGCGCCTCAGGCAACGCTTCCTCCTCTTCTTCCTCGGCGCCCGAGGTAATCGCGAACGAGGTCTGAAGTATCTTGAGGAAGCCGCTACCCAGGGTGAGTTTCTCCGTACCTATGCGCAAATCTTGCTGGTCGTGGCCCACATCCGAGCCGAGCACCTCAAGCAGGCTTTATCCCTGGCCGAAGACCTGCGCGCCCGCTATCCCCGCAATCCCATTATCCTGGTCGAAGTGGCCAAGCTGTATCGCCGGGTGCAACGCTATCCAGAAGCCGCCCGGGCCAGCCGCGACTTGCTGGCCGAACTCATCGCCCATCCCCACAACCCGCGCCTGCTCGGTCCAGAAGCCGCCCTGCTGGAGCTGGGCTTGGTCGAAGCCGCTCAGGGCGATCTTGCGCGTGCCCTGGAGACTCTCGACCGAGTCGGAGGGATTCCCGATGCCAGCCCACACGTCCAGGCTCAGGCCTTGCTGGAACGCGGAAAAATTTTCGACCGCCTGGGGGAGCGCGAAAAGGCTTTGGCCGAGTACGAGAAAGTGATCAACCTGGCCGTGGATATCAAGTTCACCCGTCCGGCCCTCAACTACCGCGAGCAGCCCTACCAGGCCGACGAAAAGAAATAAGAAATTACCCTTTGGATGTACGGTTGTCCGCTCTGGGCGCCGCGCGGAGCCCTCCGCGGGTCCCCAATCCGGTGGCGGCAAATGCGAGATGCTAGTACAACCACGTCGGCCTCGTAGCAGCGAGCTTTTCAAGTTCGGTAAGCTGGAGAAGAAGAACCCCTGCCCGCTGGTAAACGTGCGCCGGAACCTTGAGGCCGGGATCGTAAGCCTGCGTGGGCGGTTCGGTGTAGTTGAGCTGTGCGTGGAGATACGCAAGTTCCGAAACAACGAGGATGGCAATGTCATAGACATCGCTTGGACTTATCTGGGTGGGGTTGTCAACGCCCGCGTCCGATTTCGGCATCTCGAGTTTCAGTGCCCGAATCCCGGAGCGCTCGGCAATGGCACGAATCCGGGCGTAACACTCCACGAGACGGGAGTAGACGTCAACCGGTCGCTTGCCATGTTCGAAGTCGGGGGTGGGCGGCATCAATGTGGCTCCGGGAAACTGTTCGAGCAGGCGGGCGGCGAAATGGGTGGCCAGCGTCACTTGGTGGAACACGTCGCGCGTAGAGGGCCGCTGCTTGAGCAATAAGTCCAACTGTCGGTTGGCTTGGACGATGGCCCGGAATACCTCGGTGGGCGTTATCGAAGGATCTTGCCGCTTTTCTTCGCTGGGCTTGGTGATCCCTAGTTTTCGCTTCACGACCAGGATGCGTCTGTAGGCAACATCCACAACCAACCACACGTGGAGCGGTCGGACACCCCGTGGCAGGTTTGTCCGTAGTTCGCTTCCCGATCCTCCAGTCAGTTCGAAGTGCAATTGGTTCGCTTTTCGAAAGAGCGTCATTGCCTGAAAGATGACCTGGCGCGGAATTACCTCGGTCACAATGATCTCGGTCCGCTGATCCTTCGGCTGCCCCATTTCGAATCGGATCAGCTCGAGGTCGTCACGAAGGAGCTCGACGCGAGCCAGCACATCCGCTGCCGTGATCTTCTCAACAGTAAGCAGCCGCCCACTCACAGGCCTCGGTGTAGTGGGGACGACCTGTGCGTAGGTGATAGAAGGAATAGTCATCAACATGACCGCCAGTATCAGGTGAGAGCAGCCGACCTTTCTTGAGCCTTGCCCCGTGCACCTCCTTCGAGAGCCAGCCGCGCGCCCGGGCGGAGTTCCGTTGGGAGCCATCGATAGGGTGTCTGATAGTTGAGTAGTCATTTGTACAACCCTAGTTCAGAGTGAATACTAGCGGATTGTTGCGCGCTTGCTGATTGCCTAGCCTCTTTGCGGCCGCCCTGGCGCAGCCTGGCGCTCATAGGGGATTATGACATTAAGCGTCAAAAACGCGCGGTGAGAAAACATACATTGGTTCAGCAGAGCTCTCCCTCACGTCCATCGCCAGCCCTACAGCCTTCTGGCAAAGGAAGTGCCGGTCTGGAACCATTGTGGCAAGCGGCGCGTCGAGAGCGCAATCTGTAGTGCACCCCGCTAAAACTGGCCAGCCTGCCTAGGTATGATCAGGGCCTCCGAACAGGAGGCAACGATGACCAGAAAGCCGCGTGTCCAACGCACCCCGGAGGAGAAGTGGGAGATCGTGCTGGAAGGGCTGCGGGGCGGGAACATCGCCGAGACCTGCCGGCGAGCAGTCGCGGCACAAAGCTGACGCTCACTACCGACAACGGCACCTAGTTCACCTCCGCCCGCTTCCTGGAGACGTTGACGGAGTTGGGCATCACCCATCGCCGTACCGCCTACCACCACCCGGAGGGCAACAGCTACATCGAGCGCTTCCATCGCAGCCTGAAGGAGGAGGAAGTCTGGGTCAGCGAGTACCAGAGCCTGGAAGAAGCACGGGCTTCCATCGAGCGCTACGTCTGGGAGTACAATCACGACCGGCCGCACCGCAGCCTGGGCGACCGGA
>JBHIAG010000076.1:0-10936 GCA_046758465.1 Terriglobia bacterium
GCCCGCGTGGCGGGCTGTTCGATCACATAGCGGGCGGGCAGACTGGCCGGGCGCAAGTCAATCCGTTCCACCCGCGCCGGCCCGGAAGCGATTTGTGCGGCCACGCGGGCGGCGGCCGCGAGGCTCTCCCGGCTCAAATCGTTGGTATAGGCGTAGCCGGTTTGCTCCCCCGCCACCACGCGCACGCCTGCGCCCAGCGACACGTTTTCGCTCGATTCTTTCAGCAGGTTTTCTTCAAGTTGGAGCGACGTGGCACGACGCGCTTCCACATAGATGTCGGCAAAATCGCCACCGTGCCTCAGAGCCTCGCGCAGCACGGCCTCCAGGGCGCTCGCATCTAACCCGTAGCAGCGCGCAAAGGCTTGGCGTGGCCGTTCCCTCAGACCAGAATCGGCAAAGAAATTACTCACCGGTCAGCACACCTCTACATCCGTTCGGGCACTTCGATGCCGAGCAACTCGAGCCCCCGGGTAAGTTGCCGCTGTGCATAGTCAACCAGCAGGAGCAGGAAGGCCTGGCGCTCGCGCTCGCGCTCGGTCAGGATGTGGTGCTTGTGGTAGAAGAGATTGAAGCGCTGCGCCAATTGAAACGTTTTCTTTGCCACCAGCGCCGGCTCCTGCTGCTCCACCGCAGCCTGCACCAGTAGCGACAGCTCGGCGGCCTCCAGCACCAGCTCCCAGAATTCATCCCCGCCCGGGGCTGCCAGGAAGCGCGCGGCACCGGCGGCCGAAAGCTGCTGTTCGAGAGCGTCAAGCGGATAGGTGGGCTCCTGAGCCTTGAGCTTGCGAAAAATGTTGCGGGCGCGCACCACCGCGTACTGCACGTAGGGACCGGTCTCGCCCTCGAAGTTGAGCGCGTCCTTGAAATCAAAAACGATCACAACACTGCGGCTGAATTTCAGCAGGAAGAAGCGTAGCGCTGCCACCGCAATCGTGTGCGCCAGCGCCTGCACCTCGGCTTCGTCGAGCTCGGCGTGCCGTGCCCGTACTTCTGCCAGCGCCCGTTCTTCGAGCGCATCCAACAAATCGTCTGCCTTCATGCCCAACCCGCGCCGGCCGGAAACTTCCACAAACGGCCGACCGGCTTCTGCGGCCGGCAGCTCCATCCCTAGTTCGCCGCAGGAACGCGGGGAGAGCCCCACAATCTCGTAGGAGAAATGAATCGAATTCTGCGCGGGTTCGGCATAGCCCAACGCTTCCACGCCACGCGCCACGATCTCTTGCAGGTACGCCTGCCGAGCGTCAATCACGTTGTAGACGCGCGCGCCGCGCCCGAACCGCGGTGCGCCCGGCTCCCCATTGCTTGTCGTCATCCAGGCTGTGTGCCCGTCGGGATAGCGGTGGAATGCCCGATAGCCGAAATCGCGCCCGAGCAGGCCGAGCTTCCACAGTTGATAGGCGATGTCCTTGCCCACGTAGGTGACCGTGCCGTTCGAGCGCACGATAATTTTGGCCTCTTCGATCTCGGCGGACTCTTCGCGGCCACCCGGCCCCGTGGTGCTGAGCGGCATCACCCAGCAGCCTTTCTGCGGCCCGGACTTCACGAAGCGGATGGCCTGGTGTTGCTTGAGCTGCTCGAAGGCGGCGTCCCAGAACTTCAAGCGTAAGATTTCGCTCTCGCGTGGCAGCACATCGTAGCGGACGCCCAGGCGCCACATGGTCTTCAAGTGCGCAGTGACGATCGCCGTCGCAACCGTCTCGGCGATCGTGGCGCTCTCGCTGGTGCCGTGCTCGATTTGCTTCAGCATCTGCTCGCGCAACGTCAGCCGGCTCGGGTCTTGCTCGTAGAGCTGCATCACCCGCGTATATAAATCCCAGCAGTAATAGTCAAAGCGCGGCTGCGTCTGGATGAGGTTCGTGACTTCCGCCAAACTTTTTCGCTCCAGATGTTCGAAGCCGACCACAATGTCGGCGACCTGCACGCCGGTATTGTCGATGTAGTTTTGCACTTCAACGCGATGGCCGCTGGCGGCGAGCAGCCGAACGAAACTGTCGCCCAGCACGGCATTGCGCACGTGGCCAATGTGGGCGGCCTTGTTCGGGTTGATGTTCGTGTGCTCGACGATGACCTTGGGGGCGTCCGGGGGCGGCGGCGCCACAGGCTGGTGTGCCTCGTGGTAGCTTGCCAGCAAAAAGGGCCCGCGTTGCAGCCGCAGGTTCAGGTAGCCCCCGCCTGCCACCGACACCTCGGTGATGCCTTCGAGGGGGGGCAGCGTCTCGGCGAGTTCAGTGGCAATTTGTCGTGGGGGACGTTTGAGCTGGCGGGCGAGTTCGAAGGCCAGCGGCAGCGCCAGGTCGCCCAGGGCAACCGAGGGCGGCCGCTCAATCGTGCTCCGTGCGGGTAGGGTTCCGTACCGCGCCCTCACCGCCTGGCGAATGGCGGCCTCGATTTGGCGATAGAGTTTCTCGAGCACCTAGTCTGACAACAGGGGCAAAATCTAAAAACATTTCATTATAGCGGAAAGCTGCCTCCCCGATGAAGGAAGCTGCTTGTGCTATAGTAGAAATGTTTTAGCGACGTAAGGACAATGGCTCACTCCTTCGAGACCGCTGCCACCTGGATTGCGTCAGCGCGCTCGCTCGCCGTCCTGACCGGTGCCGGCCTCTCGCAGGAAAGTGGTGTACCCACGTTTCGCAGCGCCGACGGCCTCTGGCGGCGCTATCGGCCGGAGGAGTTGGCCGCGCCGGAAGCGTTTGCCCGTGACCCCAAGCTGGTCTGGGAGTGGTACGACTGGCGGCGCTCGCTGATCGCCCGGGCGCGCCCGAATCCCGCTCATCACGCCCTGGCCGAACTCGAACGGCGTGTCCCGGAGTTTGCCCTCCTGACGCAAAATGTGGACGGCCTGGAAGCAGCGGCTGGCTGCCGTACCGTGCTGCGCTTGCACGGCGACATCTGGCTTTTGCGCTGCGTCGGCTGTGGCCGGGAAGAGAAGAACCGTACCGTCCCCTTGCCGGAGCTGCCGCCGCGCTGCGCCTGTGGCGGCCTGCTGCGGCCGGGCGTGGTCTGGTTCGGCGAGAGCTTGCCAGCCGCAATCCTGGAGCAAGCCTTCGCGGCGGCCGGGCGAGCAGATGTCTTTTTGGTCGTAGGAACCTCGGCGGTGGTGCAGCCTGCGGCCGCGCTGCCGCTTGTGGCCAAGCAGGCAGGCGCACGCGTCATTGAAATCAACCTGGAACCGACGCCGCTCTCCGCCGCGGTCACCGCCAGTTTTTACGGCCCGGCGGGCGAACTTCTTCCCCAGCTCATCCAGACCGGGGTGCACCCATGACGCTCGTCTACCTGGACTGTTTCTCCGGGATCAGCGGCGACATGTTCCTTGGTGCTTTGCTCGATGCTGGCCTGCCTGCCGCGACACTCGAAGCCGAGTTGCGCAAACTCGCCCTGAAAGGATGGAAGCTGCGAACCGAACGTGTTCGTCGCGGCGCGCTGACCGCTACCAAGCTCACCTTTGAAATCCCCGAAGAGCATACCCACCGCGCCTGGGCTGAGATCCGCGAACTGATTCGTACCAGCTCCCTTACTCCCGCTTGTAAGGAGCGTGCAGAAAATATTCTTGACTGCTTGGCTGAAGTGGAAGGTGCAATTCATCAGCAGCCCAAAGCGGCAGTGCACTTCCACGAGCTCGGCAGTGCCGATACCATCCTCGACATCGTGGGCGCGTGCGTAGGACTCGAGGCCCTCGGCATCGAGAAGATTGTCTGCTCGCCCCTGAATCTTGGCGGTGGCACGGTCAAAACCGCGCATGGCCTCCTGCCCGTGCCGGCACCAGCGACCGCGGCCCTGCTGCGCGGCGCACCGGTTTACTCCAGTGGCATTGAAGCTGAGCTGGTTACGCCCACGGGTGCGGCGATTGTTTCGACCTTGGCAACCCGCTTCGGCGCGCTGCCCCCGATGAAGGTCTCCGCACTGGGCTATGGTGCTGGCAGCCGGACATTGGTTGAACACCCCAACGTGCTGCGCATTTTTGTTGGCGAGAGTGCGGAGCGCGGAAAAACAGCCGACACGGACTCAGTTGTAGTGCTCGAGGCGAACCTGGACGATATGAATCCGCTGGTCGGGGGCTACTTCGTCGAGCAGGCGCTCGCCGCGGGCGCCCTGGACGTTTACTTTACTCCCGTGCAAATGAAGAAAAACCGTCCCGGGCTGCTGCTCTCGGTGCTCTGTCCGCCGGAACGTGTCGATGCGCTGGCGGAGCTTGTCTTTCAGCAAACCACCAGCATCGGTCTCCGCAGCTACGAGGCGCGCCGCCGGACGCTTGAGCGCGAAACCCTGACCGTGGAAACACCGCTCGGCCCGGTGCGGATGAAGCTGGCGCGGCTGAACGGCCGCGTACTGAACGCCGCCCCTGAGTACGAAGATTGCCAGCGTATCGCAAAGGAACACAACTTGCCGCTCAAACAGGTGCTGGCCGACGCGCACTACTACTTCCGCAAGCAAGAGGGCGAGCGGGACTGAGATGGCGAAGTTCTACTTCACGACGCCGCTGTACTACGTCAACGCGCGCCCCCATATTGGCCACACCTACACCACTGTCGTCGCCGACACGATTGCCCGCTACCAGCGGATGATGGGGTTCGACGTGTGCTTCCTGACCGGCACCGACGAGCACGGGCAGAAAGTCGAGCGCTCGGCGCGCGCGGCCCACATCGCCCCGGAAGAATTTGCCGACGAAGTGGCTGGCCAGTACCAACACCTGTGGCAGACGCTGGGCTTGCGCTACGACCGTTTCATCCGCACCACCGAGGAGCGCCACGCCCGTGCGGTGCGGAAGATCTTCGCGGCCGCGCAAAAAGCCGGTGCCATCTACAAGGGCCACTACGAGGGCCAGTACTGCGTGTTCGACGAACTCTATGTCTCTGAGCCTGCCCCCGGCGGTCGCTGTCCCGAATGTGGACGCCCTACGGAACTCATTCGCGAGGAGAACTATTTCTTCAAGCTTTCTGCCTTTCAAGACCGCTTGCTTGAACATTATGACAAGCATCCGGAGTTTATCCAGCCCAAGACGCGCCGGAACGAGGTGGTTGCCTTTGTGCGCGGCGGCCTGCGCGACCTTTCTATCTCCCGCACCACGCTCCGCTGGGGCATTCCGCTGCCGACCGACGATGGCCACGTTTTCTACGTCTGGTTCGACGCCCTGACGGGCTACTTGAGTGGCATCGGCTATGGCGATACCGGACCCGAAGCTGCGGAGTTCGCGCGCTTCTGGCCGGCTGACCTGCAACTGGTGGGGAAAGAAATTTTGCGTTTTCATGCAGTCTACTGGCCCGCGTTCTTGCTGGCCGCAGAGTTGCCTCTCCCAAAAACGATTTACGCACACGGCTGGTGGCTCTTCCAACGGGATAAGATGTCCAAGTCGCGCGGGAACATCGTGCACGCCGAGCCCATCGCGCAAGTTGTCGGCATCGATGCGCTCCGCTACTTTTTGCTACGCGAAATGGTCTTCGGCCAGGACGCCAACTTCAGCTACGACGCGCTCGTCAGCCGCTACAACAGCGACCTGGCGAATGATTTGGGCAATCTTGTCAGCCGCACGCTGGCGATGATCGAGCGTTACTTCGGCGGCGAGGTGCCTGCTCCCTCGGCTCCTACCCCACGTGAACAGGAGTTGGTCAACTTTGCAGCACGCGCCATTGAGGAGTCTGGGGGTTGCTTCCGCCGGTACGTGTTTGCCCGCGGTCTCGAGACAGTCTGGAGTTTGATCGGCAAGGTCAACAAATACCTGGTGGAAAGTGAGCCGTGGGCTATCGCCGATGACCCTGCCAAGCGGGCACAACTCGCAACGGTGCTTTATGCAGCTACGGAGGCGGTCCGTATCGTCACTGTACTTGTGCATCCTGTTATGCCTCACGCCACAGAAAGAATTTGGCGGCAACTGGGACTGGCGGGAACTCCTGCGGATTGCTTGATCAAAACGCTTGCGTGGGGCGGGTTGCGCCCGGGCACGCGCATCGGCAAGTCGGAAGCGGTCTTTCCGCGGGTCGAGAAAGAACCTACCATCGCCCGAATGGCTGAATTGGAGGCGGCGCTGGAGACGGCGCCCATTCGTACTCCTGAAAGGAGGAAGCCTGTGACGGCAACAAATGCAAACCCGATCAGCCTGGAAGATTTCGCCAAAGTCGATATGCGCGTGGGCGAAGTGCGGGCCGCCGAACGAGTCGCCGGCACCAATAAATTGCTCAAACTGCGCGTGGACGTTGGCGCCGAGGAGCGCCAGATTGTGGCCGGCATCGCCGAAGCCTATACGCCGGAGCAATTGGTGGGGAAGAAGATTGTGGTGGTGGTCAACCTGGAGCCACGCAAAATTCGGGGCGTGGAGTCACAGGGGATGCTAGTGGCGGCTACGGTGGGGGAAGAAGGCCGTCCCGTGATTGTGACCTTCACCGAGGATGTGCCGGCAGGTGCGCCCCTCAAGTAGGGGTTGCCGCGTCTGAGGGCGCATTCGGGTGCAACAACTATTCCTCTAGCTTCGTCCGAGGAGCAACGAGATGAAACCTACAGCAATGAAGACGGTGGGCCGGTGGGGACACCTCCTGAGTGTTCTGATTATTCTGCTGACGCTTGCGGGCACGAGTTGGGGCCAGCAGGCCTACCAGAAGCCGCCCGAAGTCGTCCGTGAGATTCTGGACGCGCCACCGACACCAACGCTCGTCTTGAGCCCGACACGCACGCATGTGCTGCTGGTCCAGCGGCTACGCTATCCGCCCATTGCTGACCTCGCTGCGCCTATGCTGCGTCTGGCAGGCCGGCGCATCAATCCCCTCACCAACGGTCCCCATCGCACGACTCGTTATGTGGCCTACACCCTGAAGCGGCTTGCCGATGGCCGCGAGTGGAAAATCGGCGTCCCGCCGGAGCCCTATCTGAGTTTTCCTGTCTGGTCACCCGACGGAAAGCATTTTGCCTTTACCCAAACAACTGCCTCCGGGATTGAACTCTGGGTCGGCGAGGCTGAGTCGGCTCGCGTGCGCAGGCTTGCGTCCGTGAGGATTAATGCCGCCTACGGCAGGCCCTTCCAGTGGATGCCCGACAGCCGCACCGTGCTCTGCCAAACCATTGTTGCGGACCGCGGCGAGCCTCCGGCCGCGCCAGCCGTCCCTTCGGGCCCTGTCATCAAGGAGAGTTACGGCAAGCGGAAGCCAGCGCGCACCTATCAGGATCTTTTGAAGAATCCCCATGACGAGGTTTTGTTTGACTACTACGCCACCGCGCAGCTTGCTTTCGTGGACATCGCTACGGGCCGGACGACTCTCCTCGGCCAGCCGGGAATTTTTACTACTGTGAGCCCGTCACCGGACGGCCAGCACCTGCTGGTGGTACGCCTGCACCGGCCCTATTCCTATCTTCTGCCGGCCTTCCGGTTTCCGCGGGAAGTCGAGGTCTGGGATCGCCGTGGCCGCCGGGTCTACGGGCTCGCCAGCCTGCCGCTGGCCGATCAGGTGCCCATCGGTGGTGTGCCCACCGGACCCCGCAACTATCAATGGCGGCCGACCGAACCCGTTGCGCTCGTCTGGGTCGAAGCGCTGGACGGAGGCGATCCCAAGAAGAAAGTGCCCCACCGGGACCGGGTGATGATGCTCGAGGCGTCTTTCACGGGCGAGCCGGTGGAGCTGGCCCAGAGCGAGCAGCGCTTCGCCGGACTCCAATGGGGAGAAAAGAATGGGCTGGTGCTGCTGCGCGACTATGACCGCAACCGCCGCTGGACCCGCACCTTCCTTCTCAATGCCGATCATCCGGCGCAACCCCCTCAACTGCTCTGGGACCGCAGCCTTCAGGACCGCTACGCCGACCCCGGCAATCCCATCTTCCGCACCTTGCCCGCCGGCCACCGCGCCATTCTGCAAGACGGCGACGCGATTTATTTGGCGGGCCGAGGAGCTTCGCCCGAGGGCGACCGGCCCTTCCTTGACCGTTTCAATCTCAGAACGCGGAAAACCCAGCGGCTGTTTCGTTGCGATGACAAAAGCTACGAAT
The DNA here is from genome assembly GCA_046758465.1 of Terriglobia bacterium. Lineage (GTDB taxonomy): Bacteria > Acidobacteriota > Terriglobia > Acidiferrales > 2-02-FULL-67-57 > JBHIAG01. Next base: position 7,969 of record JBHIAG010000076.1, read on the forward strand.
ACGTGATTGACCTCGTCAGCGACGATGGCGCGCGCTTCTTGACTCGCTACGAGAGCCCCAGCGAGCCGCCTAACTACTTCCTGCGGCGTGCTGGCGATACCGCCCGAACGGCGCTGACCGCTTTCCCCGACCCGCTGCCCCAGTTGCGCGGCATCCGCAAGCAGCTCGTCACCTACCAACGCGCCGACAGCGTCGGACTTTCCTTCACGCTCTATCTCCCCGCCGACTATCCCGCCAGCGGGAAGGAGCCGAGACCCACAGTGCTGTGGGCCTATCCACGTGAGTTTACCGACCCCGGCACCGCCAGCCAAGTCCGGGGTTCGCCGAATCGCTTCGCTACCTTGGTCGGCACCTCACATCTGTTCTTCTTGACGCAGGGCTACGTCATCATCGACGGCGCTACCATGCCGGTGATTGGCGACCCGGAAACGGTGAACGACACCTATGTCGAGCAGATCGTCACCAGCGCTCAGGCGGCTATCAACAAAGCGGTCGAACTCGGCGTGACCGATCCGGAACGAGTCGGCGTGGGTGGCCACAGCTATGGTGCTTTTATGACCGCCAACCTGCTGGCCCATTCCGACCTCTTCCGCGCCGGCATTGCCCGCAGCGGCGCCTACAACCGCACGCTCACGCCCTTTGGTTTTCAGAGCGAACGGCGGACCTTGTGGGAAGCCACCGACCTCTACTTCCGGATCTCGCCCTTCATGTTCGCCCACAAGATCAATGAACCCATTCTGCTCATCCACGGTGACGCCGACAACAACTCCGGCACGTTTCCCATCCAGTCGCAGCGCCTCTACCACGCCCTGCGTGGCAATGGCGGTTGGGTGCGCTACGTCAGCCTGCCGCACGAATCCCACGGCTACGTGGCGCGTGAATCGGTCGAACACACTCTCCACGAGATGCTCAACTGGTTCGACAAGTACGTGAAAAACGCCCCGCCGCGGACGGCAAAGCCAACCCCGGTGCAGGAAAGATAGCCGAGTGGCGTCCTATACTGATTCTCACGCGCATCTCGCTGCGGCTGAGTTCGCGCAGGACCGCGCGGCGGTGTTGACGCGGGCGCGCACAGCGGGTGTAGTCCGCATCCTTACGGTCGTCAACGGCACAACCATCCTGGAATTTGAGCGTGGCCTTGCCCTGACGGAAAGGGAAACCGACTTGTGGGTTGCGGTAGGTGTTCATCCACACGATGCGCGGCACGCCACGCCGAGTCTTCTGGCTGCCTTGAAGAAGCTCGCACGCCATCCCTCCGTGCTCGCCTGGGGCGAGATTGGACTTGACTATCATTACGACCACAGCTCCCGCGAGACCCAGCGCGCGGCCTTCCGCGAACAACTGTATCTTGCCGGCGAGGTGGAACTGCCCGTGGTGATTCACTGTCGTGAAGCCTGGGGAGATTGCCTGGAAGCACTCGACCAAGTGTGGGCCGCCACCGGCCGCGGCGGCATCCTGCACTGCTTCAGCGGAACGCTGGCGGACGCCAACTTGGCTGTTGGCTGGAACTTCTTGATTTCTTGGGCGGGAAACCTTACTTTTCCCCGGGCGGGTGCTCTTCGTGCGGTCGCGCGCACAATCCCGCTTGAGTTTTTGCTGATTGAGACCGATTGCCCGTTGCTGGCACCGCAGGCCTATCGCGGGCAACGCAACGAGCCTGCCTATGTGCGTGAAGTGGCGGCCGAGCTGGGACGTTTAAGGGAATTGACAGCGGAGCAAGCAGGTCAAGTAACAAGCGAGAACTTTTTGCGTCTTTTCTCGCATGCGCGGTGAGCGGCACCGAGCTAGGAACTCTTTGATGGATAAGGCACAGCTTGACACCGTTGAAATCTTCGAACTGATCCGCACGGACCTGGAACGGGTCGAGGGAGAGTTTGCCCGCCAGGCCGAGTCCGAGATCGAGTCGGTGGCGGAAATCGCCCGCTACCTCCAGGCGGCTGGCGGCAAGCGTCTGCGGCCTGCGCTGCACTTGCTGGCCGCCAAGCTCTGCGGGTACGAAGGGCCCTCCGCAGTCAAGCTCGGAACCGTGCTGGAGCTCATCCACACCGCCACTCTCATCCACGACGATATCATCGACGGCGCCGCGACGCGCCGCGGGCAACCCTCGACGAACCAGCGCTGGGGCAGCGCGATGAGCGTGCTGGCAGGCGACTGGTTGTATATGCAGTCGTTTCGGGTCGCCCTCGCCGAGCGCAATTTTCGTATTCTCGACATCTTGATCGAGCTCACGCAGACAATGGTCGAGGGCGAACTTTTCCAGCTCAGCAATCTGGGCCGGGCCGAGATCAGCGAGCAGCAGGCGCTTGACCTCGCCTACCGTAAGACGGCTTGCCTGTTTGCCGTTTGTGCGCAACTGGGCGCGGTGCTCGGGCGCAAGAGCCAAAACGAAGAAGAGCGCCTGGCCGCCTACGGGGTGAATGCTGGCTTGGCGTTCCAGGTGATTGATGACCTGCTGGATTTCATCGCGAGCCCTGAACGGGTGGGGAAACCCGTAGTGAGCGACCTGTGTGAGGGCAAAGTAACGTTGCCCCTGGTCTACGCTCTAGAAGCCACCGGCGCGGCGGGCCGCAAGAAGGTGGACACGGTGCTGCGGGAAAAAGGCTTCCGGTCGCTCGAGCCGGAAGAGATTATTCGGCTGGTTCAGGAATCCGGTGCGGTGGAGCGCACACACGCCCAGGCAGAACGCCTGGCCAGCGCTGCCCTTCGCCAGCTCGAGACTTTTCCCGACTCGACCTACAAGCATGCCTTGGAAGCACTCCCGGTGTTTATCCTCAACCGCGACCACTAGTGCCGTTCCAACTTGATGGAACAAGCGCAACCTTTTGCCACGCAGGCTAGGTTGACTTTTCTCGCGACCGACCGCTTTGGAGCAATAAGTTTGGAACGGCACTAGCCCGCCGCATACCGCAGTACGAAATCGGCGTACCCTTTCTCGATTCCCGCCAGGCCGTGGATAGGTGGCGCCGCC
>JBHIAG010000077.1:0-10828 GCA_046758465.1 Terriglobia bacterium
GGGCAGGGCTCGTTGCGTCCCACTTTCTGCGCCACCCGCACGGGCTGGGGGCGGGCCCGCTCCGGCGCACCCCCGCCGACGAATTGCAGGTCGGCCTGCTGCCGCCGGCGGCGGCGCGCAAACTCGTGCTCCTCCTCGCTCACCTCCTGCTGCACGGGCCGCATCAGGAACAGGTAGCGCAGCGTCTCATCGTCAATCCGGTCCAGCATTTCCTTGAACAGCCCGAAGGATTCCCGCTTGTATTCAATCAGCGGGTCTTTCTGCCCGTAGCCCCGCAGTCCGATGCCTTCCTTCAGGTGATCCATCGTCAGCAGGTGGTCCTTCCACTGCGTGTCGATGATTTGCAGTCGGATGATCCGCTCCAGCCGCCGCAGCGTTTCCCTACCAAGCTGCTGTTCTTTTTCGCTGTACTTGCGGGATAGGGCAGCACGAATTTTTTCTTCTAGCTCTTCGCGCTCGAGCTGGCCCGGCTCAATCCCTTCGCTGCGCAGGTCGAGGCCGAACTGGCTCCACAGCTCCCGGCCCAGGGCATCCAGATTCCAGTGCTCCGGGTGGGCGGTTTTCGAGCAGTGGGTGTCCAGGATGGAACCCGCCACCGCCTCGGTAATCGCCAGAATCTCTTCCTTCAGGTCGGTGCCTTCCAGGATTTGCCGGCGCATCTCGTAGATAGCGCCACGCTGCTTGTTCATTACGTCGTCGTACTCCAGCAGATGCTTGCGCGCTTCGAAGTTCTGCGCTTCCACCGCCTTCTGGGCCTTCTCGATCTGCCGTGTGATCAGCCGCGACTCAATCGGCACGCCTTCCTCCATGCCCAGCCGCAGCATCAGGTCTTTCACCCGCTCGCCGCCGAACCGCCGCATCAGGTCGTCTTCGAGCGACAAATAGAAGCGTGAACTGCCCGGATCACCTTGCCGGCCCGCACGCCCGCGCAACTGGTTGTCAATCCGACGCGCCTCGTGCCGCTCTGTGCCCAGGATGTGCAGCCCGTCCACTGCCACCACCTCATCGTGCTCACTGTCGCACTGCTGCTTGAAGCGCGCGAAGATTTCGTTCCAGCGCTCGTGCGCCACGCGGTAGAAGCGGTCCTGGGACTGGAAATAGACGTACTGCGGGTCGCGCCCGAAGCGGGCCTCACCGTCGGGCAGAGCCTCGGCGGCGCCTTGCTTGAGCAGGTAGTCCTTGGTCATAAACTCCGGGTTGCCGCCCAGGAGGATGTCGGTGCCGCGGCCCGCCATGTTGGTTGAAATCGTCACCGCGTGTTTCGCACCGGCTTGCGCCACGATGTAGGCTTCCTTCTCGTGGTGCTTGGCGTTCAGCACCTGGTGCGGCACGCCGGCACGCTTCAACAGCTCGCTCAGCTTCTCCGACTTCTCAATCGAAATGGTTCCCACCAGCACCGGCTGCCCCTTGGCGTGCAACTGCTTGATTTCGTCCAGCACCGCGACGAATTTCTCCCGCTCGGTGCGATAGACGATATCGGAATAGTGGTAGCGCACCAGCGGGCAGTTGGTCGGAACCACCACCACATCGAGGTTGTAGATCTTGGCGAACTCCACTGCCTCGGTCTCCGCCGTGCCCGTCATCCCCGCCAGCTTCTCGTACATGCGGAAATAGTTCTGGAAGGTGATGGTCGCGAGTGTCTGATTTTCGCGTTCGATCTTGACGCTTTCTTTGGCCTCGATAGCCTGGTGCAGGCCGTCCGACCAGCGTCGGCCCGGCATCAGCCGCCCCGTGAACTCATCCACGATCAAGACCTGGCCATCCTGGACCATATAGTCCACATCGCGCCGGAACAGGGTGTGTGCCTTGAGCGCCTGGTGGACGTGGTGGAGCACTTCCAGCTGGATGGGGTCGTAGAGGTTGTCAATCGCAAGCAGTTTTTCCACGCGCGCCACCCCGTCTTCCGTCAGCACGACGCTGCGGTGTTTTTCGTCCACGGTGTAGTCGCTCTCGGGGTTGAGGCGCGGGATGATGCGGTCAATCCGGTAGTAGCGGTCGGTGGATTCTTCCGAAGGGCCGGAGATGATCAGCGGCGTGCGAGCTTCGTCAATCAGAATCGAGTCCACCTCGTCCACAATGGCGTAGTAATGGCCGGGTTGCACGCAGTCGCTGAGTTCGAACTTCATGTTGTCGCGCAGGTAGTCGAACCCGAACTCATTGTTGGTGCCGTAGGTAATGTCGGCGCGATAGGCTGCTTGGCGCTCCTCGTCGCTCGTCTCGTGTACAATCACACCCACCGACAACCCCAGGAACTTGTAGATCGGCCCCATCCACTCCGCATCGCGCTTGGCCAGGTAGTCATTGACGGTAACGATGTGTACCCCTTTGCCGAGCAGGGCGTTCAGGTAGGCCGGCAAAGTCGCCACCAGGGTCTTGCCCTCCCCGGTTTTCATTTCGGCGATCTTGCCCTGGTGCAGCACGATCCCGCCCATCAACTGCACGTCGAAAGGACGCATGCCCACCGTGCGCCGTGCCACCTCCCGCACCACGGCAAACGTCGGCACCAGCAAGGCCTCGAGCGCCTCCCGCTCGGCCCGCTTCCGCGCGTCGGAATGGGTGGTGGCGGCGAGCCGTTGGTCAACTTGCTGGCGGAATTCCGCGGTTTTCGCGGCCAGTTGGGTGTCGGAAAGCTTCTGCAGCTCGGCTTCGAGCGCGCCCATCGCCTGCACCCGAGGTTTCAGGCGTTTGATGTCGCGCTCGTGCTTGGTGCCGATGACTTTGGCGAGCAGCTTGTCAATCATCCCACCGTCAACAAAAAGCCCCGCGCTCTGCCGCGATTATTTGCGCTCCAGCGGCCAATTTTCTGCTTCCCGCTTCTAGCATACGGCCCCCCTCTGAACTCGGTCAAGGAAGGTGGGGCCACAGGAAGTGTAGAGGATGCGTTACCCCGGTCAGGAGAGCACGACCGCGGCGCCGCTGCAAGACGCACACGCGCCTGCGGCACGGGTCTCTCTATCCCCGGTCACCGGGCTGTCCGCGGCCGAACCAGGCTCGCCTGCAGGGCCCACTTACGCGGCGCACTCTGCTGGCTACTGACTGCCCAGGATGATGGGCAGGCCCGTCTTGCCGCTGCCAATCACCACCACCTTGGCGTTCTGGCTGCTGGCGAGTTTTTCGGTGGCTTCGATGCCCTTCCAGGTCAGCAGTTGCGCGCTGATGCCCTGGGCCACGATGCGCTGGAAGTCGCGGATGCCGGCGGCCTCGATGCGCTTGCGTTCGGCTTCCTGGGTCTCCTTTAGCAGGATGAACTTCATCCGCTCGGCCTCCTGCTCGGCCTGCTTCTTGGCTTCGATGGCCTGGGCGACCATCACAGGCAACTTGACATCCCGCAGCAGCACCCGCTCCACCGTGATGCCGCGTTTTTCCACCTCAACCCTCAACTCTTCTTCGATCTGCACGGCCACCTGCTCGCGCGCGCCGGTGTAGAGGGCGCTGGCATTGTAGGCCGCCGTGACCGAGCGGATGGTCGAGCGGAGACTCGGCTCCACAAGCTTCTGAAGATAGTTGGGGCCGATGGTGCGAAAGACCTCGTTGGCGTGCTCCGGGTTCAGGTGATGGAGCAGGGACGTGTCCAGGGTCACCTCCAGCCCTTCGTTCGACAGCGCCTTGGTCTTCTCTTTGAGCTCCTCGGTGCGGATCGACATGCGGTTATTCACCAGCCACGGCCACACCAGGTGCGTCCCTTCCGGCAGCACGCGCTCGGTGACCCTGCCGAACTGCGTCAGCACGCCCACGTGTCCGGCGGGCACATAGGCGAGCGAGGCCACTACAAGAATGAGCAGCGCGACCACGGCGAGGCCCATCCCCATCGATTTCGGGCCCAGGCTCTGTACCTTTCTCATGTAAACATCTCGATTGTAAGCTCCCATCTCATACCTCCCGAGTTCAGGTCCTCATGGACAAAGATTTCACTTCCCCTCGGCTATATGCTACGCCTCTTTGCGGCAGACGCCAGAGTTTTCGGACGCCGCTGTCTGGCGGGCGCCGACGGCTGTGCTATGATGCCGCCGCGAAAAGGGGGCCATGGACATCGCCAAGAGCCACGGGCGCCGTAAACCCGCCCTGCAGCTTCGCCGGAGGGCCGAAGCCTCGTGCTGTTCCAACGTTATCGGGCCCCGTTCCAACTGCTGGTGGCCCAGCGCACTATACCCGCACTGCTAGTGGGAACGGGGCAGGCCAAAGGCAACCCATCCGTACACGCGAGGGCATTGCGGGTGAATGCGATTGAGCCTAGCCACAACAGGTTGGAACGGCACTAGCCGATGCGCCTTCACGTCATAGCTCCTACCCGCATCGACTTGGCCGGCGGCACACTCGACATCTGGCCGCTCTACCTCCTCCACCCCGGCGCCCTAACCATCAACCTCGCCATCAGCCGCTACGCCCATGCGCTGCTGGAAATCCGCCGCGATTCCCGTATTATGCTGGTTTCGCGCGACTCCGGGGGCCGCGCCGTATTTGGCTCGCTGGCAGCCCTCGAGCGCGCGCGCTCTCCCCGACTGCCCTTGCTGGCGCATCTCGTGCGCCACTTCGCGCCGCGTGCGGGCCTGACGCTGACTACCTGGTCTGAAGTTCCAGCCGGAGCAGGGCTGGGTGGGTCGAGCGCGCTGGCCGTAGCCATTGCGCACGGGCTGGCGCGGTTGACGGGACGCCCCTTGAGCCGGCAGACGGTGATCGCTCTGGTGCGCGACCTGGAGGTGCGTGTGCTTCAGGTGCCTACCGGCGAGCAGGACTTCTACGCCGCCGCTTACGGGGGCCTGAGTGCTATCCACCTCGACCCGGGTGGCACCTGGCGCGAGCCGTTGCGTACCAACCTCGACGCTCTCCAGGAGCGCCTCCTGCTGGCCTACACCGGAAAGCCGCGCCGCTCGGGCGTGAACAACTGGGAAGTCACCAAGGCGCGCCTGGAGGGGCGGCGCCTCGTCGTGCGCAATTTCGACGCGCTGGCAGAGATTTCCGTCGCGTTACGAGTCGCCCTGCGGGCCAATGACTGGCGTCGCGTGGGCGAACTGATTGACGCCGAATGGCACGTGCGCCGCCGCAATGCCCCAACTATTTCCACACCCACCATCGACCGCCTGATGCGCATTGCCCGGCGTGCAGGCGCGCGCGCGGCCAAAGTCTGCGGCGCCGGGGGTGGCGGCTGCGTTGTCTTCTACTGTCAGCCAGAGCAGCGCGCGCGCGTGGCGGCGGCGCTGTGGGCTGCCGGTGTCACCGTGCTTCCGTTTCGATGCGCGCGCCGCGGTGTTCGCCGGCTGCGCCAGAGTTGATGCGTCTCGATCGGATTTTCTTCGACCCCGACGGTCGGCTCCGCCCGAGCTGGCGCGCGCTCGTCTTCGTTCCGGCCTTTGGCGTCTTGTTCCTCCTCATTTCCGTCGCGGCGGGATTTGTCATCCCCGAGTGGCGGCACCGGGACCTGGAATTCATGCTGGCAGTGGGGGGTGTGGCTTCGCTACTGGCGGCTCTGCTGGCAGCAAAATTTCTTTTGCAGTTTCTCGACCGGCGCGACTTCCGCACGCTGGGCTTGTGGTTCTACTCGGGGTGGCTGGCGGAGCTGGGAATCGGCCTGGCCGGTGGGTTTCTCTTGATCTCGCTGGTTGTGGGAGTCCAGTGGTGGCTGGGTGGTGTGGAGTTTGTGAGGCTGGCGGCGAGCGGCTCGGTCTTGCTCGGTGCCGCTGTCTGGAATTTTGTCATGCTCCTGCCCGCAGCCGCCGGCGAAGAGCTGCTCTTTCGCGGCTACCCATTTCAGCGGTTGGTTGACGCCTGGGGTGGCTGGCCCGCGACGCTCGCCTTCGCAGCGCTGTTTGGCGCTCTCCACCTGGGAAACCCTTCCTCGACCGCCCTGTCCACTCTCAACACCAGCCTGATGGGCGTCCTGCTCGCGCTTGCCTATTTGAAAACCCGCGGCCTCTGGCTTCCCATCGGCCTCCACTTCGCCTGGAACTACGCCCTCGGCTTTCTCTATTCGTTGCCCGTCAGCGGCATCCAGCTGGCAGGTCTCTGGCAGGTTGAGGTTACCGGCCCCCGGTGGCTCACCGGGGGCGCCTACGGCCCCGAGGGTAGCCTGGTAAGCACGCTCATCGCGCTCACCGGCATCGTCGTACTTGCCCGCACGCGACGATTGAGAATTTGTTCCGTGTCCTAATTTCGTGCCGAGCCCCCAGGCACCTGCCTGGGGGGCCAGCTCCCGGCATGGCCTAGTTAGGACACCACCAAAGTTTGCTCCGTGTTCCCTCTCGCGTTAGAATAGGTTTTGGGCATTGAGGTGGGCCGATGCGCAGCAGAGGGATTTCAGGCGCAAGCGTGGCGGCAGGGTTGCTCCTGCTGCTGGGCGTTGCGTCCCCAAGCCTTTGGGCCGGCTTGCCCGCCGCGGCGGGCAAGCCCAAGCCCCCGAAGCTGAGCCCAGAAAATCGTTTCGCCATCGTGCGGAGTCTGGCCTTTGAGTATGCCAGCACGCGCAAGCCGCTCCCCGCAGGCAAACTCGGCCTGGAACTCAACGCCAAGGGTGAGGTGAACCAACGCAAGCTCCGGCAGCAGTTGGCCAACTATGGCGCGGCCCTCCAGACCGGCGATATCGCCCAGATCACCGGGATTGAATTCGAGGGCGACCACATCATCTTTGAAATCAACGGCGGCGGAAAAGCCAAAAAGAAAAAATGGCATGAGCGCATCCGGATCACCGTGGGGGGCGCGGGCGCCAGCGTTCCCGTCACGGGACAGCAGGGTTCTGTCGAGCGGCCGCCCCACGGCTCCACGATTGTCATGCGCTTTTCCGGCTACATCCCCGATTTGACCCCGGAGGAAGTGCGCAGCCGGCTGGGGGTGGTTCTCGACTTCAGTCGCCGCACGGCCGCGGTTCCTTGGATTGAGACTCTCCCGGAAGAATTTCAAGAGGCCATTCGCGAGAAAAGAGCGGTAGTAGGGATGAACCGTGAAATGGTGCTGGCCGCGCTCGGCCGGCCCAACCACAAAGTGCGCGAAACGCGCGACGCTGTGGAAGAAGAGGACTGGATTTACGGCCATCCGCCCTTTGTTACCTTCGTAACCTTTGTCGGCGACGAGGTTGTCCGGGTCAAAAAATTCAAGTAATCCTTCCGTGCCCGTGCGGAATTGACCCCCACGGGCGCAAGACGCTATGATGTGAGTTTCGCGCGTGGGGAGTCCTGCCACAGTTTCAAAGACATTGCGGGGGAGGTAGCCACCCATGGCCGTCAAAGTGGGCATCAACGGTTTTGGTCGCATCGGACGAAATATCTATCGCGCGGCGATGAATGACTCCGACATCGAGGTCGTCGCCGTCAACGACATTACCGACGCGCGCACGCTGGCGCATCTGCTCAAGTACGACTCGGTGCTCGGCAACCTCGAGGCCGAGATTGGGTGGGCGGAGGATTGCATCCGGGTCAACGGCCAGTCGATTAAGGTTTTCAAGGTGAAAGACCCGGCGCAACTGGACTGGAAGTCGCTGGGGGCCGAAATTGTGGTCGAGTCAACCGGGCTGTTCACGAAAGGTCCCGAGGCGGCCAAGCACCGGCGCGACACGGTTCGGAAAGTCATCATCTCGGCCCCCGCCACCGACCCGGACTTCACCATCGTGCTCGGTGTCAACGACAAAAGCTACGATCCCGGCAAACACCATGTTGTCTCGAATGCTTCCTGTACCACCAATTGCCTGGCCCCCGTGGTCAAGGTGCTGCACGAGAACTTCCGCATTGTGCACGGGACGATGACCACGGTGCACTCCTACACGAACGACCAGCGCCTGCTCGACCTGCCCCACAAAGACCTGCGGCGCGCCCGCGCGGCCGCGATGTCGATGATTCCGACTACGACCGGTGCCGCCAAGGCCCTCCACCTGGTGCTCCCCGAACTGAAGGGCAAGCTGGACGGCTATGCGCTGCGCGTGCCCACGCCGAACGTTTCGGTGGTGGACCTGGCGGTGACCGTGGAAAAGAAAACCAGCGTCGAGGAAGTCAATGCGGCTTTCCAGAAGGCCGCCCAGGCCGCGCTGAAAGGCATTCTGGCCTACAGCACGGAGGAGCTCGTCTCCATCGACTTCCGGGGCAACGCCCACTCGGCCATCTTCGACGCCCCCTACACCCGCGTCGTCGCCGGCAACTGCGTCAAGGTGCTCGCCTGGTACGACAACGAGTGGGGCTACTCGTGCCGCTGCCGTGACCTCATCAAGTTCATGGCTGCACGCTTTTAGCTTTTCGTCAGGCACGGTTTTACCTGACCGTCTGCTGACGCACGCTGGTTTGAACCTTAGCCCCTGAGACGGCATGGGGAAGTTCTCCATTCGCGACCTCGCCCTCACCGGACACCGCGTCTTCGTCCGCGTGGATTTCAACGTTCCCCTCGACGCAGCCAGCCGCGTCACGGATGACACCCGCATCCGCGAATCGCTGCCCACGATCCAGTATGCCCTGCAGCAGCGCGCGCGCGTCGTCCTTAGCTCGCACCTCGGGCGGCCCAAGGGCAAACCCAACCCGAAGATGAGTCTGCGGCCGGTCGCCGAACGCTTGGCCACGCTGCTGGGCCAGCCTGTCCAGTTTGCCGAAGACTGCATTGGCAAGCCAGCCGAGCAGAAGAGCCAGGCGTTGAAGGAAGGCGAGCTCCTGCTGCTGGAAAATCTGCGGTTTCATATCGAGGAGGAGAAAAACGATGCAGGTTTTGCGCGCGCGCTGGCCGGGCTCGTGGACAAGCTCTACGTGAATGATGCTTTCGGCTCCGCCCATCGCGCACACGCCTCGACGCAAGGCATCACGCGCTTCGTCGAGCGGGCGGCGGCCGGCTTTCTGATGGAGAAGGAACTCACTTACCTGACCAAGGCCATTGCCAGTCCCGACCGGCCTTACGTGGCCGTGTTGGGCGGCGCAAAAGTCTCCGACAAGATCAAAGTCATCGCCAACCTGCTGCGCGTGGTGGATACGCTCATCCTGGGTGGAGGAATGGCCTATACATTTCTCAAGGCCAAGGGAATTCCCATCGGCACCTCGCTGGTCGAAGACGACAAACTGGCCCTGGCCGGGCAGTTGCTGGAGGAGGCGGCACGCCGGAGCGTGCAGGTGCTGCTGCCCGTGGATCACCTCGTTGCGCGGACGCTCGACCCGGCCGCTCGCACCCAAATCGTTGGCCAGCGCGAAATCCCGGATGAGCAGATGGCACTCGACATCGGGCCGAAGACTGTGGAAGCGTTCATCTCGGCCCTCACCCGAGCCAAGACGATTCTCTGGAATGGGCCCATGGGCGTTTTTGAGCACGATGCGTTTACCCAGGGCACGCTCGCGGTGGCGCGCGCGCTGGCGGAATCAGGTGCCACCTCGATTGTCGGGGGCGGGGACTCGATCGCGGCGGTGCGCAAGGCCGGGGTGACGCAGCGGATGACCCACATTTCGACCGGCGGGGGCGCCACCCTGGAGTTTCTCGGTGGACGCAAACTGCCTGGGGTGGAAGCCCTGACCGATCTGCCGGATCCCAAAACAGGGCAATCCTGATGCGGCGCCCGGTCATCGCCGGCAACTGGAAGATGTACAAAACCACCGGGGAGACACGTGCCTTCTTCGGCGCCTTCAAGCCGCGGGTAGCCAAGGCGCGCCAGTGCGACATTGTGATTGCGCCGCCGTTCACGGCACTGACCGTGGCGGTGGAGTGCGCACAGGGTTCCAACATTGCCATCGGGGCGCAGGACGTCCACTGGGAGAAACAGGGAGCCTACACCGGCGAGGTCGCGCCCACCATGCTCACCAGCCTGGGTTGCCGCTACGTCATCATCGGCCACTCGGAGCGCCGCCAGTACTTCCACGAGAACGATGAGACGGTCAGCCGCAAGCTGGGGGCAGCCCTGGAGGCCGGGCTTACTCCCATCATTTGCGTCGGCGAACAACTCGAAGAGCGTGAAGCCGGCGCCACCGAACGCGTCCTGACCGAGCAGTTCACGCGTGGGTTGGGCGCATTGACCCCCGCGCAATTCTCTCGTATCATCATCGCCTACGAGCCGGTCTGGGCAATCGGCACCGGACGTACGGCGACGCCGGAAATGGCGTCCGAGGTGCATCGCACGCTGCGACGCCTGAGCGAAGAGCGCTTCGGGCGGGAGACGGCGCAAAACCTGCGCATCCTCTACGGCGGGAGCGTGAAGCCTGACAACATCAAAGACCTGATGGCCCAGAGGGAAATTGACGGAGCCTTGGTGGGCGGTGCGAGCCTGGAGGCAGAGACATTCGCCGCCATCGTGAATTTCTAGTGGTCAGCGCAGGGGCATGAGGTAAGTCAGTGGAGACGCTGCTCACAACCATTCACGTTTTCGTGTGTATCGCTCTGATCCTCGTTGTACTGCTGCAGAGCGGCCGCGCCGCTGACCTGGCGGGCGCGTTCGGCGGGGCCGGCAGCCAGACTGCTTTCGGGCCGCGGGGAGCGGCGACCTTCCTTTCGAAAGCGACCACCGTGCTGGCCATCAGCTTTATGCTGACTTCGCTGGGGCTGGCGGTCTATTCGCGCCGCGGCACCACGGGCTCGGTGCTGGAGCAGACCCAGCCTCCCGTCCAGGAACAAACGGCACCTGCCCAGCCAGCCCCGCAAGAACCCGGTGAGTCGCCTCCGCCAACCGAGTAGCCGGCCCAACAGCCGGGCACCACTCAGCCGGGTCCGCCTCCGGCAAAGTGAAGTAGGGTCGGGAACGGCAGGGCGCGGAGCACAGGCTCTCGGATGAGCATTGCACTTTTTGAAGCGAGCTTTACACCGCCGAAAAACCTGAGTACAATGAAAGCACTTGCGGAAGTGGTGGAACTGGCAGACACGCCGTCTTGAGGGGGCGGTGCCGAAAGGC
>JBHIAG010000078.1:0-10684 GCA_046758465.1 Terriglobia bacterium
TAGGTGAGCGGCGAGGCCCTGGACTTCAATGGCAATGTGGTGAAGTCCTTCACCCCGCTTCTGGATGAAGCGGGCGATGGCGGAATCGTCCCCGGTGGGCTCCATCAATTCGATGCGAGTTTCTCCCAGCGGCAGCATCGCCACCCGCACCTTTTCGGCGGGCAAAGTTTCAACACCCTCCACGCGTAGGCCCAGGCCTTCGTAGAACTTCCGCGCGCGCGCAAGCGAACGCACGGCAATGCCAATGTGGTCTAGCTTCACGTCACGTCCTACAGGATGCCCGCAGTACGCAACATCTCATCCACGATGCTGTAAGGATCGCGCTCGCGCCGCGCCACCTGGTCGGCATAGCCAGCCAACTTATCTTCCCCGATGCCGGTGCTGACGATCTGCGCCAGTGTGCGCTCGCGGAGCAGTGCAAGCAACCGCTGCTGCCAGCGCTCGACGCGTTTTTCTTGTTCTAGGCCGCGCCGTTCCAAATGGCTTCGGTACTCGGCTACTGCTTGCGTCAGCTCAGCCACCCCCGTGCCCTCTGTGGCCACCGTTTTGATGATAGGCGGCTGCCAACCGTCGGTGCGCGTGCTCAGGCCGAGGAGGAGTTTCAATTCATGTTCGAGTTTTTCTGTCCCCCCGCGGTCTACCTTGTTGATCACAAACACGTCAGCAATTTCCATGATCCCCGCCTTGAAGGTCTGGACCTCATCGCCCATGCCGGGTACGAGCACTAACACGGTGGCGTCTGCCAGCTTGACAATTTCGACCTCATCCTGGCCGACCCCGACGGTCTCAATCAAAACAATCTCTTTGCCGGCAGCGTCGAGGACCAAGGCGGCATCAGCGGCAGCTCGCGCTACTCCTCCCAGAAAGCCACGGGTGGCCATGCTGCGAATGTAGATGCCTGCGTCCGTAGCATGCTTCTGCATGCGGATGCGGTCGCCGAGCAAGGCGCCCCCGGTGAAAGGACTGGTCGGGTCTACCGCAATGATCCCGACTCTCTTTTGCTGCTCCCGGTAGGTAGCGGCCAGTTTGTCGGCCAGCGAACTCTTCCCTCCCCCGGGCGCACCCGTGATGCCGATCAGATAGCCATTACCAGTGAAGGGGAAAAGTGCTTGGAGGAGCTTTTCACTGCCAGCTTCGCGGTCTTCAATGGCTGAGATCGCACGGGCGATGGCGCGCGGGTCGCCCGCACGGATGGGTTCGATGGCTGGATCGGTCCGCATGGCGCGAGTCACTGGAGCCTCAGTGCGGCAACTCGAGCAATCGCCGGGCAATAACCGTACGTTGGATCTCGCTCGTGCCTTCTCCAATCGTGCACAGCTTGACGTCACGATAGTACTTTTCCGCCGGGTAATCCTTGATGAAGCCGTAGCCGCCATGAATTTGCACCGCCTCACCGGTTACGCGGACAGCCGTTTCACTCGCATAGAGCTTTGCCATCGAACAGAGCCTTCTGTCCAGCCGGCCGCGGTCGGCTGCTTCCGCGGCCGCGTAGGTCAGCCAGTGGGCCGCTTCTATCTCTGTCTTCATGTTGGCTAGCTTCCACTGGATGGCTTGAAAGTCCGCGATGGTTTTGTCGAATTGCTTGCGCTCCTGCGCATAGCGTAAGGAGACCTCGAAGGCCCCCTGAGCAATGCCCAGCGACATCGCCGCAATCGAAATCCGGCCGCCGTCAAGGATGTGCAAGCAGTTCACGAAACCTTCACCCTCTTGGCCCAACAGGTTTTTCCGCGGTACGCGGCACCCTTCAAAGAGCAGCTCGGAGGTATCGCTGGCTCGCAGCCCGAGTTTATTCTCTTTCTTCCCCGAGCGAAATCCGCGCGTGCCTTTCTCCACGATGAAGGCAGAGATGCCGGAGCGACCTTTAGCAGGGTTCGTTGAGGCCATCACGACGCAAATATCGGCGTAGTGTCCGTTGGTAGTAAAAACCTTAGAGCCATCGAGCACCCAGTGATCACCCTGCAAGCCGGCCCGGGTGCCTAGGCTGGCTGCGTCGGAGCCGGAGCCTGCCTCGGTCAGGCCCCAACAGCCCACTTTCTCGCCGCGTGCGAGTGGCACCAGATGCTTCAGCTTTTGTTCCTTACTGCCAAACCGGGAAATATGATTGGAGCAAAGCCCCACGTGAGCCGCAACGATAATCGCCACCGAAGGATCCACGCGGGCCAGTTCCTCGATGACAATGGCATACTCGGTGTAGCCCAGTCCGGCTCCGCCGTATTCTTGCGGGACGGTGATGCCCAGTAAATCCAGTGCAGCGAGTTTTGGAAGGAGCTCTGCCGGAAAGTGCGAGGCTTCATCCCATTCCCGCACGTGCGGCCGAATTTCTGTCTCGGCAAACTTGCGTACTGTCCGTCGCAGGTGCTCTTGTTCTTCGGTGAACTGAAAATTCATTCCGGTGGCGCTAGTGCCGCACGATGTGCTGGAAGGCGTGGAGGGCGTGCTCGATCCCGGCGGCATCGACGTCGTAGTGCGTCACCATCCGCATGCTCTTGGGATCGATACCGCTCGCCAGCACACCCCGCTCTTTGAGCCTCGCCGCAATCTCCTCGGTGGTCATACCGGTCCCCGAGACGTCGAAAATAACGATATTGGTTTGCACCTTCGCAAGATCAATCTGGACGCCGGGAATGGCCGTCAGGCCTTCAGCCAATGCCCTGGCGTTCTGGTGGTCGCGAACGAGTTGGGACAAGGGGTGTGCAAGCGCCACCAGGCCAGCTGCCGCCAGCACGCCTGCCTGCCGCATGCCACCACCGAGCATCTTTCGATACACGCGTGCCCTCTCGATGAAGGCCTTGCTGCCCACCAGCATTGAGCCCACCGGCGCCCCCAGAGCCTTGGACAAACAGAACATGATGGAGTCAACTTTGCGGGTTATCGTGGCAACCGATTTGCTCAGCACCGCAGCAGCGTTGAAAATGCGCGCTCCATCCAGGTGGACAGGGATGCCGCGCTCGCGGGCCCGGTCGCAGATTTCCTCCTGTACCTCGGGCGGAAGAACTACGCCACCGGCAATGTTATGAGTGTTTTCGAGTGAGATCAGTCCGGTTTGCGCGCGGTAGTAGATCTTCGGCTGAATCGCCAACTCCAGCTGCTTCCAAGTAAGAATACCGTCCTCGCTGTGAACCGGTCGTGCCAGGCAGCCGGCAATTACCGCCATCGAGGCCAGCTCAAAGTTGAAGGTGTGACTGCGGGACTCACAGATGACTTCATTGCCGGGGTCGCAGTGAATGCGGATGGCAATCATGTTGCCCATCGACCCTGAGGGCACGAACAAGGCGGCTTCGCGCTCAAAAATCTCCGCCGTCCGCCCCTCCAAGCGGTTCACCGTGGGGTCTTCCCCGTAGACATCATCACCGACCTCGGCCTCTGCCATTGCCTTGCGCATCGCGGCGGTGGGCTTGGTGACTGTGTCACTGCGCAAGTCGACCGGCAGGTTGAGCGCGTCGCGCACCTCTTGTACGCTCTTCGGAGACGTACTGCCTCGCATTGCTCACCCCAAAAACTGGGTTAACACTTCACTCGCAACGCGCGGAGCGCCCTACTCCCGGACAATTTTGACTTTCACTTCACGCTGCCGCGGACCATCGAATTCGCAGAAGAAGATACCTTGCCAACGCCCCAGTGCCAGTTTGCCGGCTTCGATGGGAATCGTTTGCGAGCTGCCCAGCAATGCTGCCTTGACATGGGAGTCAGCGTTGCCCTCCCAATGCTTGTAGGAAGCCTCGCGGGGTGCCAGCCGGTTCAGTGTGTCTGCAATGTCGGCTACCACATCAGGGTCATCGTTCTCATTAATCAGGATGCCCGCGGTTGTGTGCGGCACATAGAGACAACAAAGGCCACTCTGGACGCCTGACTCGCCAATCAACTGAGTCACTTCGGCCGTAATGTCCTTGAATTCGGTCCGTGCCCGCGTCTGTACCCGGATCGTCTGAAGCTCCTGTACGGCTTTATTGGTTGTACTGCGAGGGTTTTCCGGCTGAGACATTCCCCTTCTCCGATGAATGAGGATCAAGCCTTGCGTGCCCCTTGCGAGTCGCCGAAATCCTATCACAGGCCGTGGCACCGCGTCATTCGAGCCTCAGCGATCCAAATAAATAACCTGATGATCCCGGCAGGGAAACCGGATTTGGTCTGCCAGGCGCGGTAGGAGGTCCAGTCCATAGCGAGCCAGGAAAGAAAAAATATTCAGGGTGCGTTCCTGGAGGGCACGTTCCGGGTAGAGCGCGTCCGAGAGCCTGCCCAGATGGCGCTCGAGCAGGTCGTAGCGAAAAGCCTTGGCGCGGGCTGCCTTTGCACTCAATTTGTGAAACTGGTAGAGCATCTTGCGACGGCTGGTTTCAACCGCACCCGCAAGGGTAGGGTCGAGCTTGGCAATCGAAGGAGCAACCTCCGCTAGCGTTTTCTCCAGCTTTTTCTCGGTAGCCTTGAGACGGCGCTGCAAGTCCCGCGGAAGGTAGCGTTGTGCCATTTGAGTGAACACCTGGTTCTGCGCCCGAAAGAGGTCGCAGGGTTGCAGGCGATACTTGGTAAGCAAGCGTCCGAGCGTGCGATCGACGAGCGTGAAGCTGGCGCGGGGAAAAATGACCGGCATGCGTCCCAACAACACCTCGTAGAGGGTGCTGGCCTGGGCAAAGTAGGCCACCTCGGCCGGTCCGGCCACATAGGCCACGGTTGGCAGCAGCGTGTCCTGGATCAACGGGCGGAGCAAGACGTTGGGTGTGAAACGCTCGGGATGGAGGTTAAGTTCCTCGAGCAGCGCGTTGGCGTTCAGCAAGCCACGGCCCACGACCTCGAAGCTGCCCCCGCGACGCCGGACGGCCTGACGCGTGCTGTCCACGTTGAGGAACAGCAAGGTTGCGTTCTGGCGCAGGTGCACCTGGTTGTGATAGCCCGCGCGGTCCAGCGCGCGCTTCCGCTCCAGCAGACGCTGTTGCAAAGGCTCCGCCTGCTCCAGCACGCGGCGCAACAGTGGAGCCGCCAGGCGGTTCAGCCGCGGGTCAAGCGGGTTGATGACAATAAGGCCCATGCCAGCCAGAAGTCGGTGCAGCAGGCAGGCAAAGGCCTCGACGTAGGTGACGTCCGGTTCGTAGGTTGCTGCCAGGGTATCAAGCTCGGCAGTGTCCGGGGCATTGACCCACAGCGAGCGAAGTTCCTGCCGTAGTTCGGTGATACTCTCCCCCAGGGGAATTTCTCCGACGCGCATCTGCGCAGGTGCAGCCGGCCGGTGCTCAAGGCGGTGGAGCCGGTGCTTGGCGTTGAGGACAACGCAGTGGTTGACTTCGGCCAGATCGTGATCTTGAGCCGCGAGCCAGAAGATAGGTACCGCCGGCACGCCCTCGGCTGTGAGTTTTTGCGCCAGCCGGAGGGCAGTGAGGGCTTTATAGATGCTGTAGACCGGACCGGTGAAGAGTCCCACCTGCTGGCCTGTCACCACGGCCATCGCTTGGCCTGTGCGCAGGCGCTCGATATTTTCCTCGGTCGCTGACCCGGCTTCGTAACAGCGGTTTTGCTCCGTCAGCACGTCCGCTACCGTCGAGCGGTGCACGGGGTCGGTGGAAATTTTCTCGGCGGCCTGGACAAATATGTCTGTGCCGAACGGGTCGCACGGGTAAAACGATGCGACGCGCGGAAACTCGTAAAGAAAATCGAGTAACAAGCGGGTGGTATGAGGGATTTCGCGGAAGGAAATACAGTGAGACTCCATAGGCCAGCCCATCATACCTGTGCGGCTGAAAGCGGACAAGCCAGCCCGCTAGCTGGGCGCTTCGAGCGCGTGGACAATGCCGGCCAGCTCTTGCTGTGCCTTCGCGTCCGGAGGCAGCAACGGAGGACGCGTAGGGCCGCCATAGTAGCCGCGCAAGTCTAGCGCGTACTTCAACCCGGTGATGCCGTAGGTCGAAGTAACCAGCTTGACCGCGGGCAGAACCTTTTGCTGCAAAGCCCGGGCACGGTCGTGGTCGCCCTGGCACACGGCTTCGTACAGGTTGGTAAACATTTCCGGCCAGGCGCAGGCGGCAGCCAGGATGCCACCGCGAGCCCCGAGGTTGAGCGAAGGATAGAGCGTGCTAGCCGAGCCGACAAGAACGGAAAACATCTCGGGCGTGGCCGCGATCATCTGCGTGATACGCTCGATGTTGCCGGAACTCTCTTTGATTCCGCTGATGTTGGGGTGCTCGGCCAAGCGGGCCACCAGGGGAGTCTCAACCGCCAGGCCCGTGAACTGTGGCACCGAGTAGATCAGGATGGGGATGGGACTGGCGTCAGCCACGGCCCGAAAATGACGCTCGAGCGCGCGCTCGTCCATCTGCGGCTTGAAGTAGCTAGGCGTCCTAACCAGGGCCACACGGTAGCCGAGGTCGGCAGCGCACCGGGTGAGCGCAATTGTCTCCGCCGTGGCTTCCTGTCCTGTGCCCGCGATTAAGAGTTTGGTAGAGTCCGCAGCGTTGCGTACGGTCTCCCAGATCCGCAGCTTCTCCTCTTCGCGTAGATAGACCGACTCCCCGGTCGAGCCGACGACCACATAACCCGCCAGCTTCGTCTGGTTGTATTTGTTGATGTTTTCCCGAAGACGGTCAAGCGCGAGCGTGCCATCGGAGGCAAATGGGGTGGTGATAGGGGGATAGACACCGCACAGCGTTGGTTTCTCAGCATTCATTTTGTCTTATCCTCCGCCGATGAAATAGGCTGCGGAACGGTGCGCGGGGCGACGCCTTCGGCGGCAGTAGAGGGCCGGTGAACCGTGCCTCGAACCGCAAAACGCGGGTGGAGATCTTGCAAACTGGAAATCTCAAGCGCCTGGGCTTTGAGGGCCTCGATACCGGCTACGGCCGCCGTTGCCCCTTCGAGCGTGGTGATGCAGGGCAGTTGGTAGCGCACCGCCGCGCGCCGAATGGCGCGCTCGTCATAGAAGGACTTGCGCCCGAGCGGAGTGTTGATGATGAGCTGAATCTTCCCTGTCCTGATCAAGTCGACCACGTTGGGGCGGCCCTCGTTGACTTTGTAAACTGGCTTGACCTTGAGTCCGGCTGCAGTCAACGCCTGCGCGGTTCCGTGTGTGGCCACGAGATGGAAGCCGCGGACCGCTAGTCGGCGCGCAATCGGTACGAGTGCGGGCTTGTCGGCATCGTTGACACTCAAAAATGCTGTACCTCCCGTCGGCAACAGTTGTCCGGCGGCCAGTTGCGCCTTGGCAAACGCCAATCCGAACTCCTGGGCCATGCCCATGACCTCCCCAGTTGACTTCATCTCGGGCCCCAGAATCGTGTCCACGCCGCGGAAACGGCCAAAGGGGAAGACCGGTGACTTCACGGCGTAAAAACCGTTGGGACGGCTTTCGTCGGGCAGGTTGAAATCGCTGAGTCTGGCACCTATCATTACCAGCGCCGCAATTTTCGCCAGCGATACCCCAGTCGCTTTGCTCACGTAGGGGACTGTGCGCGAGGCGCGCGGGTTGACCTCGAGCACGTAGACTGCCTCGCCCGTACGGGGCACAGCAAACTGGATGTTCATCAACCCGACCACGTTGAGCGAACGGGCCAGGCGTGCCGCGCAGTCCCGGATGCGCTCCAACACACGCGGCGTAAGCTGGTAGGCTGGCAGGACACAGGAAGAGTCACCCGAGTGCACGCCGGCTTTCTCGATGTGTTCCATTATGCCGCCGATGTAGAGTTCCTCACCGTCCGCCAGCGCGTCGACATCCAGCTCGGTGGCATCTTCCAGGAACTGGTCCAGCAGGATGGGGAACGCCAGCACGAACTCGCCGGCCTGGGCTACGTAGGCTTCCACGGTGGCGGCGTCGTAGGCGATGGTCATTGCGCGCCCTCCCAGAACGTAGGAAGGTCGCACCACCACGGGATAGCCGAGCCCTTCAGCCACTTCGAGTGCCTCCTGGGTGCTCATTGCGATGCCGTGGCGGGGTTGCGGGATGTTCAATTGGCGCAAGAGGCGGCTGAAGCGCTGCCGGTCTTCGGCTAGATCAATGGACTCGGGCGCTGTCCCGATAATGCGTACGCCGGCGCGCTTGAGGGGGAGAGCGAGATTGAGCGGCGTCTGCCCACCGAACTGGACGATCACACCGTCCGGCTGCTCGCGGGCCACTATGTTCATCACATCTTCGAATGTGAGCGGCTCGAAATAGAGGCGGTCCGAGGTATCGTAGTCGGTCGAGACGGTTTCGGGATTGCAATTGACCATGAGAGTCTCGTAGCCGTTCTCCTTGAGCGCAAAGGCTGCGTGGCAGCAGCAGTAGTCGAACTCAATGCCCTGGCCGATGCGATTGGGCCCACTGCCCAGGATGGCGATCTTGGGCTTTGTGGTTGGGTCGGCTTCGTCTTCGTCCTCGTAGGTCGAATAGAGGTAGGGCGTAAAGGACTCAAACTCTGCGGCGCAGGTATCCACCCGCTTAAACACGGCCGCAATTCCCTGCTCAAGCCGCTGCGCGCGCACGCTCTCGGCGGTGGTGCCCCACAGGCGTGCCAGCCACTCATCGGAAAAGCCCATCCGCTTGGCCTCGCGCAGTTTCTCCGTCGGGAGCTTCTCGAGCGATGTTTCTGTCAGCAGGGTTTCCGTCTCGACAATTTCACGCATCTGCTCGAGGAACCACGCGTCAATCTTCGTCAGCTCTGCAATCTCCTCGATGCTCATGCCTTGACGCAGCGCAGCAAAAATGGCTTCGACCCGTTCGGGGTACGGTACTATCAGTAACTCCCGTAGGCGCTCTATCCTGAGTTGTGGCGGCAGAGCGACGCGTTTGCCGGTTTCGAGCGACCGCAACCCCTTGAGCAGAGCTTCCTTGAAGGTGCGACCGATGGCCATCACTTCTCCGACCGACTGCATCTGCGTGCCGAGCGCCCGCTCGGCGCCGGGGAACTTCTCAAATTGCCACTTTGGGAGCTTGACGACCACGTAATCAATGGTGGGCTCAAAGCTAGCGGGGGTCTTGCGGGTGATGTCATTGGGGATTTCATCCAGGCGCAGGCCTACGGCGAGCTTGGCGGCGATTTTGGCGATGGGGAATCCTGTTGCCTTCGAGGCCAGGGCAGAGCTGCGGGAGACGCGCGGGTTCATCTCGATGACCAGCATCCGGCCAGAACGCGGCTCGATGGCAAACTGGATGTTTGAACCCCCGGTGTCGACGCCCACGGCCCGCATAACCTTTTGTGCCGCGTCGCGCATCTGCTGGTATTCCTTGTCGGTTAGTGTTTGTGCCGGGGCCACGGTGATGGAATCGCCGGTGTGGACGCCCATGGGATCGAAGTTTTCTATCGAGCAAATGACCACAGCGTTGTCGGCGAAGTCGCGCATCACCTCGAGCTCGAACTCCTTCCAGCCGAGCACCGACTCCTCAACTAGGACTTCGTGCACGGGGCTCAGGTCAAGCCCGCGGCTGATGGCTTCGTCCAGCTCCTCGGCGTTATAGGCAATGCTACCGCCAGTGCCGCCGAGGGTGAACGAGGGGCGAATGACAACCGGGAAGCTCACTTTGCCGGCGAACGTGTGCGCGTCGGCGAGGTTGTTGACCAGCGAGCTGCGCGGGGCTTCCAGCCCGCACTGCGCCACCACATCTTTGAACCACAGCCGGTCTTCAGCAATCTTGATCGCCCGCAGGGAGGCACCGATCAACTCCACACCATATTTTTCCAGCGTGCCCCGCTCGGCCAACTCGACCGCCAGGTTGAGCGCAGTCTGGCCGCCCACGGTCGGCAGCAGCACCTGAGGGTGCTCCCTGGCGATGATGGCCTCGACGTAGTCGGCGGTAAGCGGCTCGATGTAGGTGCGGTCGGCAAACTCCGGGTCAGTCATAATCGTCGCCGGGTTAGAGTTGACGAGAACCACCTTGTAGCCTTCGCTCTTTAGTGCCTTGCAGGCCTGCGCGCCAGAGTAATCAAATTCGCACGCCTGCCCGATGACAATCGGCCCTGACCCCACGATCAGGATTCTCTGAATGTCGCTACGTTTTGGCATTAGCCCTTGGCTTGCGTGATCATTTTCGTGAACTGGTGGAAGAGGTAATGGGAGTCGTGGGGGCCGGGGGAGGCCTCGGGGTGGTACTGGACGCTGCACAGGGGCAAAGAGCGGTGGCGAAGGCCTTCGAGTGTGTTGTCGTTCAGGTTCATATGTGTCAGTTCAACCTCGCGCGCCGGCAGCGAGTCGGGGTCCACTGCGAAACCGTGGTTCTGGGCCGTAATCTCGATTTTTCCGGTGAGCAAATTCTTAACCGGGTGGTTGGCGCCATGGTGGCCAAACTTCAGCTTGTAGGTTTTCCCGCCCAGCGCCAAGCCAACAATCTGGTGACCGAGACAAATTCCAAAAATCGGGACGCGACCCATCAGTTTGCGGACAGCCGCAACGCCGTAGGTACAGGGTTCGGGATCACCAGGGCCGTTGGAAAGGAACACTCCGTCGGGTTTCAGGGTCAAAACCCCTTCGGGCGGGGTTAGTGCGGGCACAACCGTAACCCGGCAGCCAACGTCCACCAAGCGGCGGAGAATGTTCTGCTTGATGCCGTAGTCGTAGGCGACAACGTGGAAGCCAACCGGCTGTGGTGCTTCGGCTTGCGTCGCAGCGGCCGGTGCGAGAGTTGCGCTGGGTTCCGTCCAGGTGTAGGGCTTGGCGCAGGTAACGGTGCGCGCTAGGTCAAGGCCGATGATGTGCGGTAAGGCGCGGGCGCGGGCGACGAGCTGCTCAG
>JBHIAG010000079.1:0-10122 GCA_046758465.1 Terriglobia bacterium
GTGCCGACGCACATGTACGTGGTCCCAAGCCAGCATGGAAACTAGCTGACCGGCTCCCAAAACGCTACGGTGCCGAGAGTTCCGACTCACGCTCGAGCCGGGCGCCAACCCCTCCCGTGCGCTTGAATCCCGAACTGCCGCGCAAACTAAAAGAAATCATGAACACGGCGTTGGAGAAGAGCCACGCCCTGCGCTGCCAGAGCGCGGCTGAGCTGCGCTCGGAGGACTATCGCACGCCCATGTCGGAGTCGGAGCAGCATGATCTGGCGCTGAAGCTCCTGAGGGTAGAAAGCGCTCTGGTCCGGGTGCCGGGGGAACCTCATGGCATCCGGCGGCGCCCGAGCCACCACATGACAAAAATGCTGAACCTCGTGGGCTGGTTCGACCAGCACAAGAAGAAGTCCGAAGACAAGTAACCCACCCGCGAACGCGGCACGCGCATCCGGCCGACAAGCCGCTTCGGTGGCATAGAAGTGGCATAGAATAGGCTGGATGCAGACGGGCAGTTGCATCCCACTGCATAAGGGGAGTACACGCAATGACACAATGGATTGCGAAACGCTTCGCGGCCGCCGGGCGCGCAACTCCGCGGCCGTGGCTTGCGGTGCTGGCTGGCTGCGCCCTGCTGGTGCTCGCCGCCCGGCAACTGCCGGGGGTGGCTTCCTCCGCCAGCGCCCAAGAATATGACCTTGTAATCCTGAACGGCCGGGTCATCGACCCGGAATCGCATCTCGATGCCGTGCGCCACCTGGGCATCGCCGGCGGAAAGATTCAGGCCATCAGCCGCAAACCCCTGCGCGGCCGCACGGCGCTTGACGCCCGCGGGCTGAGCGTCGCGCCGGGCTTTATCGATCTCCACGCGCACGGCCAGGACGAGGAAAACTACCGCTTCTATGCCATGGATGGGGTGACGACGGCCCTGGAGCTGGAAGTCGGCACGGCGGACGTGGACGCCTGGTACGCCGAACGGAAGGGCAAAGCTCTGGTTCATTACGGCGTCAGCGTCGGCCACATCCCGGTGCGCATGCGCGTGATGGACGACCCCGGGACATTTCTCCCCACCGGCGATGCCGCTACGCGTGCCGCCACGGAGGCGGAAATCAAGGCAATGAAAGAACACATCGCATCGGGGTTGCAGCGCGGCGCCGTGGCCGTGGGGTTCGGGGTTGCCTACACGGCGGCGGCTGTGCGGTGGGAAATCTTAGAGATGTTCCGCGTCGCGGCGCGCTACGGCGCCTCCGCGCACGTCCACGTGCGCGGGGGCGAGAGCGGCGTCCGGGGCGTGGAGGAGGTCATTGCGGCCGCGGCCATCACCGGAGCCCCGCTCCACATCGTTCATGTGAACAGCAGCGGCGCCCGCGCCACCCCGCGTCTGCTCCAAATGATTGGCGAGGCGCAAGCCCGGGGCCTCGACGTGACTACCGAATGCTATCCCTATACGGCGGGCATGACCCTCATCGAGTCCGCCTTGTTCGACCAGGGATGGCAAGAGCAGTACCAGGGCCGGCTGCAATGGGTGGAGAGCGGCGAGTGGCTTACCCCGGAGAGTTTCGCGCGCTACCGGAAAAGCGGCGGCATGGTCATCATCCATACGAATCCCGAGGAGGTGGTGCAGGGCGCGGTCGCGAGCCCCCTGACGCTGATTGCCAGCGACGGTTTCTTGGAAAACGGCAAGGGCCATCCACGCACCGCCGGCACCTACGCGCGCGTGCTCGGCCGCTATGTGCGCGCGGCGAAGGTGCTCACCTGGATGGACGCCCTGCGCAAGATGACCCTGCTGCCGGCCCGGCGGCTGGAGCGCTGGGTGCCGATGATGAAAAACAAGGGCCGCATCCGCGTCGGCGCCGATGCCGACCTGACCATCTTTGACCCGGAGCGCGTCCGGGACCAGGCAACCTACCAGGAGCCCGCCAAGTTCTCACAAGGGATCCAGTATGTTCTGGTCCGTGGAGTCTTGGTAGTAAAAGACGGCAAACTCCAGGAGGGTGTCGCGCCCGGGCGCCCCCTTCGCGCCCCTATCCCCTCAGAGCCGCACCGGGGGCCGGCCGCCCCAGCCTAGCTGGCAGGAGGCGGTTGACGCCGGCGGGGTCAGGCGCGTATAAGAAACACACAAACCGGGGAACCTTAATCCCGGTGACGAGTCTGCCATGGCCAGCATACCGGGTATCCCAGCCGGCGATCGCCGGCGCAGCCAGCGCGTCCTGATTCGCGTCCCCGTCCACCTCCATGGCTTTACCAAGCAGGGGAAGCGAGTCAATGAGAAAAGCGAAGCCATTGTGGTCAGTCGCAGCGGCGCCCTGCTGAAAACCGAGAGCGAGCTGAAACCCGGCAGCGACGTGGACCTCGAAAACCCCTCCAGCCACCAGAGCGCTCGCTTCCGCGTGGTGTGGACGAGCGACCGGCGGACGGAAGGCCGCTGGGACATCGGGATCGAATTCCGCTCGGGCGACGCCACCATCTGGGGGATTGAGTTCCCGGCGACGGAGAGCCAGAGGAAGCAGAAGGGTTCTCCCTCGGGGTAAAGCGATGCTGCTCGCCATCTCGCTCCTTTTCGGAATGCTGGTGGGCTTCCTGGGCGTCAGCGCGCTTTTGCTTGTCCTTCTCGTCTACCGCATCCGCATCGGCATGCGCGAGCAAGGCCAATTGCTTCTCGACCCGAGCGAAGCACACTTCGAGCGCGAGCAGCGCCAAATGGTGCGGCGGCTGGAGCGCCTGCGGCCCTACCTCTGGAGGGTGTTCATTGTCTGGCTGGTGATGGGACTGGCGACCTTCGGCCTCTGGGTCTGGCAGGCACTCTACTAGCGCCGTTGCAACTCGTGGGGACTATTTGCCGTGAGTCCCGTCCGTACGGACGGGATGAGCTACAGGGCCAGCCTTTGCCGTAAGACCCGCAGTGTAATGCCCAGGATCATTAGGTTGGAACGGCACGAGCCCGCCGCCGTTCCCCCTCTCGCAAAATCTTGTGTTGACGCCACCCGCCGCATCCGGTACTGTGAAGCGACCTTTCGCGCAGGGCGAAACGCTCGAAAATTCTAGAAAAACTGACTCCCAGGCTCTTCGGAGCGGAGGGGATCTGCCGCATGGCATCGGCTGAGATCGTGCTACAGAACGGCGCCCGCATCCCACTCATACGCGCTATCCCCTTTGCGGCTGTACACCTCGCTTGCTTGGCCGCATTCTTCGTCGAATTCAGTTGGTGGTACGTGATTTTGTGTCTGACACTGTACTACGTGGGGATGTTTTTCGTGGGTGCCGGCTACCACCGCTATTTCTCGCATCGCACCTTCAAGACGAGCCGCAGCTTTCAGTTCCTGCTGGCCTTCATGGCCATGACTTCGTCCCAAAAGGGCGTGTTGTGGTGGGCGGCCCATCACCGTCATCACCACAAGTTCTCCGACACCGAAGAGGACATTCACTCCCCTTCGCACGGCGGCTTCTGGTGGTCGCACGTCGGTTGGATTCTGAGCGATCGCTTCGATCAGACCCCCAGCGAATTGGTTTCTGACCTGTACAAGTATCCTGAGCTGCGGTGGCTGAACCGGCACTTTCTGATTCCGCCGCTGACCCTGGCGGTGGTGCTCTTCCTGGTGGGCGGATGGGGGGCGCTGGTGTGGGGCTTTTTCCTGCGCACCGTGTTGCTCTGGCACGGTTCCTTCACCGTGAACTCGCTGGCGCACGTCTTTGGCCGGCGCCGTTACCAGACAACGGATACCAGCAAGAACAGCTTCCTCCTGGCCCTGATTACCATGGGCGAAGGCTGGCACAACAATCATCACCATTACATGGCCACGGTTCGTCAGGGATTTTTCTGGTGGGAAGTGGACAGCACCTACTACATCCTGAAGGTGCTTTCCTGGCTGCGTATTGTCTGGGACCTGCGCCAGCCTCCGCGGGACATCGTGCTCGCCACCGAAACGCGTTCCTAGCAAATCCACTTTTAGAGCCACCAACCTGCGCTCCGTCGCCTGCATCACCAGCGGCGAGGGGTTGCAGAACCACCACCACGGCTTCCCCTCCTCGCCCACGTTCAGTGTCCGCGCGAGCGAATGCGACCCGGCGTGGCTTGTGCTGCGTCTGCTGGCAACACTCCACCTCGCCAAGCTCCGCCCGGTGCCCGCGCCAGCAAACTCCTGACTGACAAGTCACCAGAGGCTAGGTGCAAATCTTGTGTTGACGCCTACCGCAGCGTTCAGTCATGTGGCGGATGCGCCTGCGAGGCAGAGCTACTGCCGCGCGCGGCTAGGACTCAGGGGGCGCGGGCAAGGGGCGGGGGCCCGCTGGGCGGTCGGGGGAAGGTACCGGGGAGCTATGGTTGTGCACGATGAGCCAGCGGCGGCCGCGTTTTTCCAGAATCAGGGTGGTATGGCCGAGTGTGGTGACGAGCTGGTTGCCCACCCTGCCGACAAAGCTCCAGCGGTAGTAGACCCAGGCGAGCTTGCCGCGGCGTTCGATGCGCGTGTCTTCCCGCAGCAGCTCGACGTTCTGCTGCCCGGAATCCCGGAGCTGGTAGGCCTGGCGGATGCGCGCCCAGCCCACGAGCGGCACTTCGTGGAGGAAGCTGACCATGATGACTTCGGGGGCATAGTAGCGTTCCATCGCGTCGTAGTCGCCGGCACGATAGGCCGCGATCAGGCCGGCCACCACCTGCTCAATCTTTTCCGCCTCCTTGTCTCGCTTGCCTGGCTTGTCGGGCCGCGGCCTGGCCAGGCTCTGACCGCTCAGGCCGAGCAGCCCCAGTAGCAGCAGTCCCACCACAACACGCTTCGCCATACCTACCTCCCGTGTCCCCCGAACAGGTTACTTTTCCCCTCGCCGGCACTACAATAGCCGACCGCGGACTACGATAGCATCAAAATTCTGGTTCTCAACACGGGTAGCTGCTGCCGCCCAGCCGCGTCAATATCTACGCCATCCCCACCAACGAAGAGCTACTCATCGCCCGCGACACCTACCGCACCCTCGCCGACATCGAAAACCCCTGACCCCACGATACCACGCCTCACGCATCTCAAATGCCGGGTAGCGGCGAGGAATCCGTTTGGCTGGATTCCTCGTCGGTTTTTTCCCGATCCCCGCCCGCTGTTGGCAGCCATCTTCGGCGGCGGCTTACCAGAGCGGGCCCTTGGGGTCCTCTGTTGGCCGGGTAGGGCAGGGCATACGGCTCGTATGAGGGCTTATCGTAGCCCCGAACCTTCGGGACGGAGATCCCGCATTCTTTGCGGGGCCCCCTGTTCCCCTTCGGCTGTTTGTCCTAGCGGGTCACGGCTTCAGCCGTGACATTAGCAGACGCAAAAAATCTGGGGCTTTAGCCCCTGAGAGATTCTTTTTGGTGGCACCGGCCTGCCCCGACCCTTCGGGGTGTCTCGCCGGTGTAAGGGGGATCGTCTGCCTGCGTCGCGCTCTTCGACCGCCCTCACCACAGCGGCCACTGGGGCCAGCGCTTCGCCAGGAAGTAATCCACCCCGTAGGCCCGCCCGGCCGCCCCCAGCAGTACCACCAGCAGCATCAAGATAAACAGGGCGTCATGGCTGCTCGCCGCCAGCCACGAGACGCCCTTCGCCAGCAGGTAGTTCCCGGTCATCACAATTCCCATCAACGCCGCCAACCGCGTCACGACTCCCAACAGCAACGCCGCCCCCACCAGTACCTCGCCCCAGCTAACCAGGAACGCAACCAGCTCCTTATTCGGTAGCACCGTGGCTTCGAGGAAACCTCTGTAGAACTCGTAGCTACGCGGCAGCACCCGCTCCAGAAAAGCGGCCATCCGCCCCGCCCACTCGCTCCCCGCTTGCACCTTGGGCAGCGCCGACCGCAAAAACAACACTCCCAGGTACACCCGCAACACCACCAGCAGCGTCCGCGGCACTACCTGCGCCCGACTCTCCGCCAGAAAACCCATCCCTCACCTCCTCACTTAACCGAATCCCGCGCACGACCCTCCCCCTTCCGAGCGGCTTACGCGAGCCTGCAACTGGCTGGCGGGGGCACGGGTCGCTGGCCTTAGTCAACTTTGACCTTGCGCAGGAACTTGGCCGACTCTTCCGGCAGGGCCGTGTTGATGAACATCCCCGAGCCGAGTTCGAACCCGGCCATTCTGGTGAGCCGCGGCACGATGCTCAGGTACCAGTGGTAGTAGTTGACGCCAGCGGCATCGTGCGGCGCGGTGCGGATAGTGTAGTTGTAGTCGGGATTGCCCAGCCCGTCGTAGAGCTTGCGCAGCACCCGCCGCAGCACCCGCGCCAAGTTCAGCTTCTCCTTCTCATCCATCTGCGCAAAGGAAGCCGAATGGCGCTTGGGAAAGATCCAGATGTGGAAGGGGGAGAGGGCGGCAAAGGGAACGAAGGCGGTGAAGTGCTCCCCTTCCACCACCACTCGCGTTCCCTCGTCCCGCTCCTCGGCGAGTGTCCGGCAGAAGACGCACTCGCCCTCTTCGTCATAGAAGTGCAGGGCCGTCTCCATCCGGTCGCGCACCTCCATGGGGATGATTGGCGTGCCGATCAGTTGCGAGTGGGGATGTTCGAGCGAGGTGCCGGCGGCTTCCCCGTGGTTCTTGAACAGCGTCACCTGCGCCACCCGCGGGTCGGTGACAATGGCGGCGTAGCGTTGCTGGTAGGAGTCCAGAATCTGCACCACCTCTGCATCGCTCAACAGCGCGGTGGTGGCGTTATGCACCGGGGTCTCGACGATGACTTCGTGGATGCCCACCCCCGTCATCGTGCGCTTGATCCCCGCGTGCGACCGCACCAGCGCCCCTGCCGCCGCCAGCGCTGCAAATTTGTTCGGCACCACCCGCACCTGCCAGCCATCCTTCCCAGGAAGCCGCAGGGTTTCCGGCGGCGCCATGGCTTCGTTGCCCGGGCAGAAGGGACACGTGGGGTCGTAGGCCGGCAACGCCTTCTTCTCCCCCTTCTGGGCGAACTGCTCAGGACGCCGCGCCCGCTCGGTGGCGATGATGACCCACTGGCGGGTAATGATGTTCTGGCGAATCTCCGGCATCGCGTGCCTCCTTGTGTTTGTCCGCTTAGTTTTTGGTTAGCCCCGCGGCCGAGAGGCTCCTCCCCTGGTGAACGCGGGTGGTTAGAAAAACGAAACCCTCTCTAGTCATGTAAAAACGCGCCCTTTGGGCCTTGTCGGAAGTCTTTTGTAAATCCATGCGAGAAATTGCAAGATTACGGCGTCTGCTACAAGGTACCAAACTAGCGTCGGATTGAGCTCGGAAGACACGAAATGTGGCACGAGGTGAAACACGATTGCCACAAAGGCGACGTATAAAAATAGGACCAAAATGCAAAACGCAGCGAATAGCGAGAGATATTTCATCGAGCTTCCTTAAATGGAGCACCTCCCGTTGGCTGCGGTGTCTTCCCCCCTGAGCAAACTCGAAGGCTTCAGCCATTTTGTCTTTGTGGGTCACGGCGTTAGCCGTGACATTAGAAGCGTCAAAAATTTCAGGGCTTTAGCCCCTGAGGTTAATTACTTTGAGTAGATGCCTTCAACGCTCGCCCCTGGCTCACCAAGTTCACAAACAGGCGCACCCCGCCCGCCACCCCGGCACGCACCTGGCGGAACAGCGCCAGCCCGCAATAGATATAGACCCCGTCGCCAGCGCGCGCGTAGAGCAGGCCGCCGCGCAACGCCTCCTCGCCCGGGTCAGCCATCTCCAGCAACGGCGTGAAGCGCACGTCCCACTCGCCCATGAAATAGAGGCCGCGCTCCTGCACCCAGCCGTTCCAATCCTCGGCGTGGATGCGATGGGGGAAGTTCAGCGCCGGATGGTCCGGCACGAGCACGCGCACCGCCGCCGTCTCGTCGGTCACGCGCAGGTTGCCCCGCCTCTCAACCGGGTAAGGCATGTACTTCGTTGCCTCCCAGCGCCGGCCTTGATGCTCGACCACGAGCGTGCCGCCGCCCTCGACGTAGTCGAGCAGCCGCGGCGTCGCCGCCGCTAGATCCTCGCGGAAGTCGTACGCGCGCTCGGCCACCACGATGGCATCGTAGGCGTCCAGCGCCCCGCCCCGAAGGTTCGAGGCGTCCAGCATATCCACCCCAATGCCGAGTTGCGCCAGCAGCGCCGGCACCGGGTCGTTGTTGAAGCCGATGTAACCAATGCGCAGGCCGGGAGGCGGTGAGACCTCCAGGACTTCCAGGCGCCCTTCCGCCGGCGCCGCCCCCAGGGCCAACGCCCGTACGGGCAACCGGCCAGGCTCCAGGCGCGCCGGCAATGACGCCTGAAATCTCATCCGCACATGCGCAGGATTGTGCGTCGGAATCGACTGCGGCAACGGCGCCGACCAGCCCGCCGGAACTTCGAGCGCGACCCGGAGCGGTTCCCGCTCTGTGCCGTGTCGTTCGGCGAGCACTTCCCAGTCGAGCATGTCGCCGGCCAGCGTTGTGGGCACCAGGCGCAACGCCGGCTCCAGCGCCAACTTCACCCGCGGCACTACCCGCAGCGGCTTGCCGTGCCCGCCCGCTTCACTTGCCGCCGGGCCACGCACAGCCTCGCGCAGCGGCACACGCAGCGAGTTCGCTGCGAGCATCGCTTCCCCTTCGAGCCCCGCCAGCCGGGGCTCCGCCGGCTTGCCCGTTTGCGCCACAGTTACGCTAAACTCGCGCACGCGCCCCTTGGCGGCAGCCTCACTCATCACCGGTTCCACGCGCCAGCCTGCGGGCGCCAGCAGCCGCACCTCGCCCACCTTCAGGCTGGAGCCCTCCAACACATCGGGCGCACCCACGGTTACCTGCACGCGTACCCGAATGCGCTCGCCTGGCGCCACCCGCGCACGGTCGGCCCGGGCCGCAAGCTTGATACCCGCAAGCTCGGCGGCCGCCCGGAGAAACGCTCGCTGGCGCGCCGCGACGACCGCCCCAGCGCCGCCGGCGGCCGGCGCCTGCTTCAACTCGTTCTGCAACTCCGTGAGCCCTGCAGCGGCTTCGACCAGCTTGCGCGCGGCGGAGCCGTTGAGGCCCGCCTGCGCGCTTGCCTGGGCGCTCTGCACCCGTGCGACGACTTCCACCAGCCGCCGCTCCCAAGCGGCCAGCCAGCCCACCGTCGGAAAGACCACCGGCAGGGCGTCGAGCTGCTGGACGAGGTCACGGGCGCGTCGCGGCATGGGCGCAGCCACGCGTAAGGCGTCCACGTGCAAAAAGTAGCGGCGACGGAAACGCCGAAACACCTCGCGCGGGATGCGATCGAGCCCCTGGCTGCGATGCTGGCGGATTCCCTCCCAGCCGATTTCTCTGTAGCTCTTGCCGCTGGCCGCATCTATCTCTTCTACCGGGACGCGCAAGTTCTCGTCCTCGCTCGGGCCCCGCGCCTGGGTAACGAGGTAGCGCGCTGGCCAGGGCTGGAGCCCCGCGGCCCGCTGCTCGGGGTAGGCAGCCGGGTCGCCCATCAGCGCATAGGCCTGGCGGACGAGGATGCCGGCGGCCTGATGCTGGGCCCCGGCGGGTGCCTCGGGCGTCCAGACGGTGAGGACGACATCAGGCTTGAGTTCACGCAAGACACGCACCAGCCGCTCCAGCAGCGCCGGCTCATCCCACCGCTCCAGCGTCTCTTCGACTGACTTCGAGTAGCCGAAGTCCAGCGCCCCGACGAAGCGCACTTCGGCCCCGTAGAGGCGCGCGGCGGCTTCCAGTTCGCGCGTGCGTATCCGCCCCAGTTCTTCCCCCAGCTCCGGCCCGTAGGTGTTCTGCCCGCCCTCGCCGCGCGTCAGGCACAGGATGACCACGCGGGCGCCGAGACCCCGTGCAAAATAGGAAATTATTGCACCGCTTTCGTCGTCCGGGTGGGCGGTAATGTAAGCGATGGTCGTAATGACAGGCAGCTTTTCAAGCCTGGCCGACGAGGCGGCCGGCGCTGGCGGCGAGGCCGCCGCGGCAGCGGCGAGTCCGCCCGCGGCCAGCAGCCAGAGGCTGAGCCGCCACGCAGCCCCTTTTGAACCCAATCGCATACGCCTATTCTGCCACGACAGCGCGTTCGTGGAACGGAAACTCTCCCAGCCGCCGCGCCCGCACTAGATAGACACCCACACCCACCACTAACACTCCCAGCCCGATCAGGATAAACCTTTCTCCCGTGGCGATGAACAGCCAGAGCCACATCGCCACCGCCGCCAGCGCCGG
>JBHIAG010000080.1:0-10116 GCA_046758465.1 Terriglobia bacterium
GTGTCCTCGACAATAATACCACGCTCGGCCAGCTCTTGGCGAATCTGGTCGGCGCGGGCGAAGTCGCGCCGGGCCCGTGCCTGGGCGCGCGCTTCCAGCCTCTTTTCCACCTCAGCATCGCTCAGGGCATCGGGGCCCACCGGGACCGGCACGAGCACGCCCAGCTTGTCCTTGAGAGCCGCCAGCTTCTGGTAGTCGTCGTCGGCCAGCACGGCAAAGACGCGGTCGAAGCGCTCGAGCAGGGCTTCCGTAGCCGGGGCCGCCTGGCGAGGAAACTCGCCCCGGTCCATGGCGGTGTGGGCATCGCGCACCAGGTTGAAGATGGCGGCCAGAGCCTCGGCGGTGTTGAGGTCGTCGTCCAACGCTGCGTCGAACTCGCTCGCCGCCTGGGCGACCCGCTCCGCGATGGAGTCCGGCCGGCCGGGGGGGAATTTTTCGCTGCGGAGACGCAATTGGAAGTTGCGCAGGCGGTCAACCGACTGGGCTGCCTGGCGCAGCCCGTCGGCGGTGAAGTTCAGTTGCGTGCGGTGGAGCACGGAGGCGAGCAAGTAGCGGATGGCGGAGGGCTTGTGGCCGCGGGCCAAGAGGTCGCGCAGGGTGAAGAAATTCCCTTTCGACTTCGCCATGCGCTCGCCTTCGACCAGCAGATGCTCGCAGTGCAGCCAGTAGCGCACGAAGGGCTTGCCGGTGGCCGCTTCGCTCTGGGCGATTTCGTTTTCGTGGTGGGGAAAGATGAGATCCACCCCGCCGGTGTGGATGTCAAAGCTCTCCCCCAGGTATTTCATCGCCATCGCCGAGCATTCGATGTGCCAGCCGGGGCGGCCCCGGCCCACGGGCGTCTCCCAGGAGGGTTCGCCGGGCTTGGC
This sequence comes from Terriglobia bacterium, assembly GCA_046758465.1. GTDB lineage: Bacteria > Acidobacteriota > Terriglobia > Acidiferrales > 2-02-FULL-67-57 > JBHIAG01. The sequence goes on from JBHIAG010000080.1 coordinate 867, forward strand.
CGCCTTCCAGAGCGCGAAGTCGCGCGGATCGCTCTTCTCGTACTCCTCCACGTCCACGCGCGCCCCCGGCTGGATGCCGCTCAGGTCGATCTTGGCCAGGCGGCCGTAGGCGGGGAACTGCCGGATGCGGAAGTAGAGCGAGCCGTCACCGCGGTAGGCAAAGCCCTTCTCGAGCAGCCGGGCCACCAGCGCCGCCATGTCGGGGATGTGCTCGGTGGCTCGGCAGACAATCTCCGGCCGCTCCAGGTTCAGCAGTTGCGCGTCCCCCCAGAAGGCCTGGTTGTACTTGTCGGTGTACTCCCGGAGGCTGGTGCGGGCGGCGGCGGCGTTGGCGATGGTCTTGTCATCCACATCGGTAATATTCATCACGTGTCGCAGCTCGTAGCCGCGCAGACGCAACAGGCGGCGGAGAATGTCCTGGAAGACGAAGGTGCGGAAGTTGCCAATGTGGGCATAGTCATAGACCGTAGGGCCGCAGGTGTACATCCGCACCCGCCCCGGCTCCCGGGGCTGGAACTCCTCCACCTGACCACTGAGCGTGTTGTAGAAGCGCAACATCCAGTACAGTTCCCGTCGTCAAGCCAAACAGCAAATTGTAGTGGCGGGTGCGGTGAAGCGTCAAGAAACCCCTTCTCTGCCTAGTGTGGTCAGGTGAGAAGAGGGGCTGAAAACGCCGCGGAAATTTCCCTGGCCTCCCCCGGGGGCGACAAGAAGTTTTTGCTTGACTCTTTACAAGCCGCGTTTCTTCGTGGTAGGTTTAGCCTCCGCAGCCGCAGCGCTTTGGGCGGCACAACTTTTGGGCGAACCGCCAAACGTTCTCAGGGATAGTCCTCCCGCTTCTCGACTCAACCCGGAAGGTGTGAAGGAGGCGCCAGTGCTGCGCTTACGCAAGGTCGAGCTATTCGGCTTCAAGTCGTTTGCGGAGCGCACCCGCATCGTCTTCAACGGCACCGGCGTCGCCGCCGTGGTGGGGCCGAACGGCTGCGGAAAATCGAACATCGCCGACGCCATCCTCTGGGTGCTGGGTGAGCAGAGCGCCAAGACGCTGCGCAGCGGCCGCATGGCCGACTGCATCTTCAACGGCACCGCCAGCCGGCCCCCGACCAATCTGGCGGAGGTAAGCCTCACGCTGCTCGATCCGCAAGCGCTGCAGCCGGCGGAGGCGCCCGCGCCGCCGTCCGAGGAAGGCCCCGAGACCCCCACCGCCGCGGAAAAGAAATCCGCTCCAGCGCGCAAGAATCGCCTGAACCTGAAGATGCTGCCGGGGGAGGTGCTGGTCACCCGGCGCCTCTACCGCGACGGCACCAGCGAGTACTACCTCAACGGCGAACTGTGCCGCCTGCGCGACATCCAGGAACTCTTTATGGGCACCGGCCTGGGCCCGGAGTCCTACGCCATCATCGAGCAGGGCCGGGTGGGCCAGATTCTTTCCTCGCGACCGTCGGATCGCCGCGCGCTGCTGGAGGAGGCGGCCGGGGTCACCAAGTACAAAACCAAGCGCCGCCTGGCGGAGGCCAAGCTGGCCTCGGCCCAGCAGAACCTGGCGCGGGTCAACGACATCTTGGACGAAGTCTCCCGCCAGCTCAACTCCCTCAAACGCCAGGCGAGCCGGGCGCGCCGCTACCAGGAACTCAAGAGCGAAGCCACCGCCCTGCGCCGCCAACTGCTCGCCACGCAGTTCGATCGAATCGCTGCTGCCCAAGCTGAACTGGCCGCACAACTCGAGGCCAACGCGGCCGAGTCGAGCCAGCTCTCCGCCGCCTTGGCCGCACTCGAACAACAGCACACCGCCGCGCAGACCCGCCAGTACGAACTCGAGGCCAGCTTGCGCCACGAACAGAATCGCGCCGGCCAGATGCTTCTCCAGCTGGAGCGGGCCCGGACGCAACTGGCCGATACCCGTCGGCAACAGGAAGAGGTCGAACAGCGCCTCCGCGCCCTGGTGGGCGAGCAGCAGACGCTGGACGAACAAACCGCTGCCATCGCCGCCCGCCGCGAACAAATCCGCATCGCCATCGAACAACTGGAAGGAGAACGCGCCAGCACCGCCGAGGCGCTCGAGCGCCTGGCCGCTGAGACGGAAAACCGGCGCCAGCAGATTGCGGCCCTGGAGGCGGAGCAGCAAGAACGGCAAGAGCAACAGGCCGCCGGCGCGAACCGCCTCGCCCTGCTGCGCGCCGAAGCCGCCCGCTTGGAGCAAGTCGCCGCCTCTGCGAGCGAACAGCTTCGCCGCCTGGAGAGCGAAAGCGAAGAGGTCCGCCAGGAGCGGGCGCGCATCGCCGCGGACGAGGAACGCCGCCAAGCGGCACTCGCCCGGGCCCGCGATCAACGGGCGCGTGCCCAGGAAAACGTTACCACCGCCCAGCAAACCCTGGCGCGCTGCCGGCAAGAGTATGAGGCGGAACGGGGGCGCATCAAAGAGCTGCGCCAATCCTTGGCCACCGCAAGGGCCCAGCAGCAAGTCCTGCGCGAGCTGGTCACGCAGCGCGCCGCCCTGGCCGAGCCCGTGCAGAAGCTGCTGCTCGGCGCCGGCGGCAGCTCCGCCGGGGTGGAATTCCGCGCCGTGGGTGTGGTCGCCGATTTTGCTGAATTCGAGTCCGACTACGCCCCGCTGCTGGAAGACTACCTCCACGACGAACTGGAATACGTGGTGGTGGAAACCTACGACGCCGCACGCACCGGGGTGTCGCTGTTGCGTGAGCGGATGGCGGGCCGCGCCACTTTCCTGGTGGACTCCTTCGGCCGCCGCCCTCCGACACTGGAGGAGCCGCCGGCGGGCGCTCCGCAGGGACGCGGAGTAATCGCCCCGCTGACTGATCTGGTGCGGATGAACGGCCCCCTGGGCAGCGAAGCCAAGCGCGTCCTGCCCAAGCTGGGACGAACCTATCTGGTCCAATCGGCTGGCACGGCCGAAGAGCTGGCCCGAGACTACCCGCAGTTTTTCTTCCTGGCGAGGGATGGTACCTGCTACCACGGCCGCCTGGTCAGCGGCGGGGTGCGCAACGGGCACGGCGCCCATTCCTTGCAGCGCGACCTGGAGCAAGCCGCCCAGCGGCGCACCGAAATCGAGCCCGTGGCGGGCGCGGCCGAAGCCGCTCTGGGCACGCTTGAAGCCCGCCGACGCGAACTCGAAGCCGCCCTCGATGCGGCCCGCCGAGCCCTCTTCGCCGAGGAAAAGAACCTGCTCCAACTCGAACACGAGCGCGAAACCCTGGCGGCGGAAGGCGCTCGGCAAGAAAACGAGGAAGCGCGTGCGGCCGAGGAGCAAGCCGCCTGCCGGCGTCAGCAGAGCACTGCGGCCGAACGCCTCACCGCCCTGCGCCACGAACTCAGTCACGGGGAGCAGGAACTGGCAGCTTTGGAAGAAGCCCTGAAGATCCAGCAGCAAGCCCTCCAGCAGGGGCGCCAGCAGGCCGAGGCCGCCTCCACGCACCTGGCCGACTGGCGCGCGCAGCACGCCGCCCTCGAAGAACGCCTGGCGGGGACCCGGCTGGAGCAAACCCGCCTGGAAGAAAACGCCACCCAACTGGCCGCCCAGCAACAGCAGCAGAAAGGGCTCGAAACCCGCTTGCAAGTCGAGCAAGAACGACTGGCGCAGGAACGGATCGCCCGGGAGGCCGAGCGGGAGCACAGCCACCAGGAGAAGAACGCGCAGGAGGCGCGCTGCCAGCAATGCGAAACCGAGCTAACTGAATTGCGCCAGAGCCTGGTGGAGGGCGAAGCTGCCCTGCGCCGCCACCGCGACGAGCTCAATGCCCTGCGCGAGCACCGCCACGCCTTCGAAGTCGAGCGGGCGCGCGACGAGGCCGAGCGCCAGCACCTGGAACTAGCGGCCCAGAGCGAGTTCGGGCTGACCGCCGCCGAACTCAGCCGCCAGGTCGCCGCCCCCCCTCTGCCGGACGAGGCGCTGGCTGCCGCCGAGGCCCGCTACGGCGAACTGAAGCAAAGGCTCGACCACATCGGGCCCATCAACATGATGGCGCTCGAAGAGTTCCAAGAGTCCGAGCAGCGGCACCAGTTTCTCACCCAGCAGCGCGAAGACCTGCTCGCCTCCATCGCCGACACCACCCGCGCCATCACCGAGATCGACACCGTCTCCCGGCAGCGCTTCGAGCGGGCCTTCACTGTCATCAACCAGAACTTCACCGAAGCCTTCCGCACTCTGTTCGGCGGGGGCACGGCCACCCTCCGCCTCACCGACGCCGATCCCGCAAAGCGGGACGCCGACTGCGGCGTGGAGCTCATCTGTCAGCCGCCGGGCAAGCGCCTGCAAAATGTGCTCTTGCTCTCCGGCGGGGAAAAGGCCCTGGCGGCGCTGGCCTTGCTGATCGCCGTCTTCCGCTTCCAACCCAGCCCCTTCTGCATCCTCGACGAGGTGGACGCCCCCCTCGACGACACCAACGTGGCCCGCTTCACCCAACTCATCCAGCAGATGGCTTCCCACACCCAGTTCATCCTCATCACCCACAACAAGAAGACCATGGAGATTGCCCCAGTCCTCTACGGCATCACCATGCAGGGCGCCGTCTCCCAGATCGTCTCCGTGCGCTTCGACGAAGAAGCCCCCGCCGCCTAGACAGCTCTCCCCAACTCAATTTTCTGTTTTCTGTCTTCTGCTTTTTACTTTCGCTTTTCCTTTCCGTTGACTTTCCCCCGCCCCTGACTAGAATTCTCTCGCTCCAAGGACACCGGTGGGGTTAGCACTGCACTCTCCGCTTCGGGAAACGCACTTGCCCGGCGGCAAGCTCTTTGCCCGTGGCAAGGTGCGCGACCTCTACCAGGTCAACGACCGGCTGTTGATTGTCGCCACCGATCGCATTTCCGCCTTCGATTGCGTTCTCGCCTCAGCCATTCCCGACAAGGGGCGGGTGCTGACCCAGCTTTCGGTCTTTTGGTTCAAATTTTTGCGCGAAGTGGTGCCCACCCACTTCATCACCTCCACCCTGGAGGACTATCCCGAGGAGCTGCGCCCCCACCGGGAGCAGCTCGCAGGGCGCTCGATGCTAGTCCATCGCACCCAGCCGCTACCCATCGAATGTGTGGCCCGCGGCTACCTGGCGGGCTCCGCGTGGAAGGATTATCAAGAGACCGGCGGCATCTGCGGGATCAAGCTGCCGGCGGGCCGGCGCGAGTCCGATGCTCTGCCCGAGCCGATTTTTACCCCGGCCACCAAGGCCGCGAGCGGGCACGATGTCAATATCACTTTTGACGAAATGGTCCGGCGGGTGGGCGGCCCCGTGGCCGAACAGTTGCGCACACTCACGCTGCGCCTCTACCGGCGCGCGGCCGACTCCGCCCGCACCCGCGGGCTGATTATCGCCGACACCAAGCTCGAATTCGGCACTCGGGGCGAGGAGCTGTTACTGATTGACGAAGTGCTGACCCCCGATTCCTCGCGCTTCTGGGCGCTGGACACCTACCGACCCGGCCAGCCCCAACCGGCTTTCGACAAGCAATTCGTGCGCGACTACCTGGAGCAGAGCGGCTGGAACAAGCAACCGCCGGCACCGGCGCTGCCGCCGGAGGTGATCGCAGCCACCCGAGAACGCTATCTGGAAGCCTACCGACGATTGACAGGGGAGGAACTCGGCTAAGCGGCGGCCGGGCAGAAGCCCCAACGCCGCCCGCTCCGCTTCTTAGACTCGGGGGGGGAGGGGAATCGTGAAAGACCAATTGGAGGCGCTCATCCATCAGTTGGTCGACCGCGGCATTCTCTTTGGCGAAGCGGTGGCCGAATTTGAAAAGCGCTTCATCAAGGAAGTTCTCGACAACCACCAGGGAAATCAGTCCCGCGCCGCCCGCGCCCTGGGCATTCACCGCAATACCCTGAGCCGCAAAATCGAACTCTACAAGCTCGATCAGAAGCCCCGCCGCCACTAGCCTCGAACCAGCTCTTCCCGCCAGCCGCTGGGCGCTCGGCTCACGCCGCTCCAAACGCACTCGTTCGGCCCTGCAACTACTGCCGCTGGCAGCCAAGAGCGGGAGCCCGTGGCCTGAATGAGGAGATTAGGCGAGCCTTACTTTTCTCTGGTTCAGCCCAACGGCTTCCTTGCCCCGAGCCGAGTCGAGGGGCGCCGCGGGGAGCCCCCGGCAGAAGCCGGTGGTCTGAACGGGTGCGGTCGGGTAGAGGGGGAGGTGCAAAAAGAATTTGATGTGTGACCCGGGCGGGAGCAGCTCCCCTATCGCCGCGTCTTAGGGATGGTCTCGGGGTTAATCTTGCCCCCGGTCAGCTTCACCAGGAATTGCGGCTGGCTCTTGTAGTCGCTCAAGATCCCCGAGAAGCGGATGAAGTCGCCCGCCTGCAAATTCTTGGCCTCCGGGGGCTCCGCCACTTTCACTTCCACGTTGGGGGTATTGGCCTCCGCGGCCTCCTGCGTCGCCGCCAGCCGCAGAGTCACCAAGTTGTCCGCGCTCTCGCTGACCTCAATTACCTTCCCGTCCATCTCGGGGAACTCCATCCCGCAACTCGCCAGCCAGATCAACTCTTCCTGTTCGCCACCCACTTTAAGGTCGTCGAAAATGCGCTTCACCGTCAGGTCTTGCCGCAGCGCATTGACCTCCTCGGCGGTCACCAACGGCCAGGCGGGGGGCGGTGACGCGGACGCCCGTGCCTCCGCCAGCAGCCTCTCCACCTGCCGGGTGCTGCAGGCGGGGAAGACGCGCTGGTAGGCGGCCACATTCTTGAGCAAGTAGCTCTTCACCTCTTCGCTCTTGCGAATGCCGAGGGCCACGGCACGCGCCACATACCAGAGCCCCCGCTCCCATTCGCGCGGCTCCTTTTGCAGGAGCGCCCGGCCGAGATAGTAGTTGTAGGCGGCGTTGTCCGGGGTGTAGTCCACCAGGGCACCGTATTGCCGGGCGGCGGTGCTGTAGTCCTTCTGCCGCCAGGCCACCAGTGCCAGGACACTCCGAAAGGCCGCTTCCGCCTGCCGCTTCCGCTGCTCGAACTGCTGGCGCTCGGCAGCGCCCGCGGGGGGTTGCACCTGGCGGTAGACTTTTTCGTGCAGCTCCAGTCCTTGGCGGGCCCGCTCCGCTGCCTTCCCTGCCACCAGGTCGGCATTGGGCGTGCCATTGCGGAAGGTTTGCAGGAAGCTGAAGGTATAGACAACCAGGCCCTCGTAGTAGACGCTGTCGATCTGCATATCGTTGTACTTCCACTGCTTGTAAAGAGCCAGCACCTGGTCCCGATCCAAAGCCAGGAAATCGTTTACCGCCTTCATCACCGTGGTATAGCGCTTCAGCGCCCAGGCGGTGCGAAACTGCTTGGGGTAGACAAAAGCGCGCAGCACCGTCTGGGGATACGTCTGCAAGCATGTCTCAATCGCCTGCAAGCGCTCCTTCGGGTCCTGGACGTCGGTGGCGGCAATACAGGTGTTGTGCTCCTGAGTCCCGTAAGGCATCTGTTGGGCCCCCAGCCGGCTCGCCGACCCCAGGACCAAGGCTACCGCCAGCCCTGCCAGGACAATCTTGCGTCCGCTCATCGGTTGTCTCTCTGCCTCCTTGGCGTTCGACTCCTACCCGTATCAAGAAGGGATAACCCGCTCAAAACAAACTGCCATTATACGGAGGCGCTAGGCGACGCGCAAGAGTCTTTTCTTCGCCGCCATCTCCTTCCCGCGCCCTCCCCCCTCTTGGTAAGATGAAAGCCCAGGCTAAATCGTTTCCCGCAAAATAGCCTCCGGGGAGTCAATCATGAGCCCTGCCCGCGTCCCTGAGACCCCGCTGGCCATCGTCACCGGCGCCAGCCGCGGCATCGGCTATGCCATCGCGGTCGAACTGGCCCGGCGCGGCCACCGCCTGGCGGTGCTTGCCCGCCACCCCCGGCCGCTGGAAGAGGCCGCCCGCCGGCTCACCCCGGCGGCCCCGGCGGTGCGCGCTTTCGCTTGCGACGTCCAAGACAACGCCCAGGTGCGAGCCACCTTCGAGCGAATCCTCGATTGGGGGCAGCGGGTGGACGTTCTGGTGAACAACGCCGGCATCGGCGCCTTTGCTCCCACCCACAAGCTGTCGGAGGCCGACTGGGATGCGACCCTGAACACCAACCTCCGCGGGGTCTTCTACTGCTCCCGGGCGGTAATTCCGCGCATGATCACGCAGCGCGCTGGCCACATTGTCAACATCAGCTCCCTGGCGGGCAAGAACGCCTTTGCGGGGGGCAGCGCCTATTGCGCCTCCAAGTGGGGCCTGCGGGGCTTGACCTACTGCATGGCGGAAGACCTGCGCGGTTATGGCATCCGGGTCAGCGTCATCTGTCCCGGGACCGTACACACCGAATTCTCGCCTCACCCCGGCAAGGACCCCAAGAAGATGCTGCAGCCGCAGGACGTGGCGCGGGTGATGGGCTGGTTGCTCACGCAGGAGCAGCAGAGCTTCGTCAGCGAAGTGCTCCTCCGCCCCACCCAGAAACCTTAGCGGGTCTCCCCCCTCTGTCATGCTGAACGAAGTGAAGCCTCTCAAGAGGAGATTCTTCGCTCGCCTGCCGCCGGCAGGCTTGGCTCAGAATGACAGGCTTGTCTCTGCCAGGGTCGGGGCGCGAGGGGTTAGCCTGGCTGCCGGCGCAACCGCCGTGCCGCCTCCGCTTTCACGTACTCCCGCATCGTCGCCGGCATTCGGTGGTCGCTGGCGATGGCGAGCAGGTCGTCGGGTTTCAGGCCGGGCAAAAACTCCAGCGCCAGCCGCAGCGGGGTCCGAGGATGCCGAACCAGTTGCAGACGGAGGTCGTAGCGCAGCGACCATTTCGGATGCTGGGCGAGCTGCTCCACCACCGCCACCGGCAGTTCATCGTGCCGCAACACCCCCAGCAGCGCTGCCTCGGTCATAAAGGGGTTGTCGAGCGCCGCCCGGATCACCGGTTCGTTCCCTTCCAGTAGCAGCGCCGCCACCACCCGCGCCGTGCTCCGCCGGGCTACGGCGATCTGCTGGCCCAGGGGAAGCTGCTTCACTCGATTGATAATCTGGTTTTCCGCCAGACGCTTGATCTCCGTGGGCACCGCCGGCTGCAGGCTGACCGTGACCAGGTCGAACAGGTAGAGAAATTTCATCAGCCGCAGCGACACCAAACGCGGAGTGCGCGCGTGCTCGACCAGCGCCACCTTCACCCGCTGGCTCCGTGTCAGTTGCTCGTTCTTAGCAATCGCCTCCAGTAACTCGCGCGGCAAATCTTTGCGGTGGAGCAGTATCAACAGGTGCTCTTCGCTCAGGAAGGGATTGCGCAGCAGCGCCTCCAGCACTTCCACCGCAGGGTCATGCA
>JBHIAG010000081.1:0-9934 GCA_046758465.1 Terriglobia bacterium
AGGCTTGCGGGGTGCGAGAACGGGTTTGTGAGAGCACCTCGCTCGCTCAGTTATTTAACGGGCGCTGCGCGCCGCACTGTGCCCCTGCTAAAAGCACATGGTTTCGGCACCGGGCGCCTGCATCTGCGGTGACTCGCCTGCTGGCGGGTAAGTCTGCGCAACTTGGAACCACGCAGGACGCTTACTGCAAGACGGGACTGGAGCTGGTTGCGAAATTCCCGAACTCGTAGCGGATGATCCCCGTGTCGTCGATGTAAAAGTACCGAGCCGAGCCGCGCGCCCGCACCGGCTCTGCCGTGCACTCCCATTCGTCCCATTCTTCTTCCCCATTCTTCTTCTCCTCCTTCTTCTCCTCCTTCTCCTCCTTCCCCTCCTTCGGTTCGCCCCGGTTGAGACGGAAGATGTAGTTTGAGTAGAGGAGGACGTCACCGCCCTGACTGGCTTGACCAAATTCGGTGAGGAGTCTGAAGTCGTCGGCATATTCCTGGTTGGAAATCCGGTAGCCTTCCTGGGCGGTGTGGAGGCTGCGCAGCATCGAGACCGCAGCCGCCTCGTGGGCACGTTGCAGGGTCGCCATGATGCTCGGCATGGCCATCGTGATCAACACCATGATGATAGCGATCACAATCATCAGTTCGATCAAACTGAACCCCGCAGCCGAACGGCGGCGCATCGCTCCTCCTAGCGGATTACCGGGGTGCGCTCACGCGCCTTGGCCAGTTGCCCCAAAATCGCATCGAGCGCGGTCTGCACCTCTGCCTTGGGGAGTTCTTCGTTGTCCAGGCGCAGAGCGAGTTGCTTGACGCGACGAACGAGAAGCCGCCCCTGCCTTCCTGAACGTTGTCGTGCTCCTCTCATGGCTCACTCCGCTCCTGTCAAAATCTAGTTCTAGGTGGGGGATTATGCAATAGGACGGCCTTCCCATATTCTAAGTAGGCTTTTAGCCTACTAAACGTTCGCCTAGTCTTCGCCTGAGAGCGTGTCCCGCCGTGCCGAAAGCATTTCTTTTGGGCACACCGCTAGTATCCTGCTGGCGGAAGAAGGAGTTCGCGTCTCTTGGGTGGGTGGCACAATGCGGTAGGGAGGGTTTGCAAACACGGTCTCGCGGGTGTGAAGCGCAGCAGGAGCCGGGCGGCGGGGGGCGGCAAGGCGCCCCGCAGAGCGGGATCTTGCCCTACCCAGGCGGAGAGGTGATGGGCTGCGCGGGGCTGGCGGCAGCAGGGGTCTTCTGCGCGGGGCTGGGGCGGCGGTCGGTTGGGGCTCGACGCCATCCGACGCGATCCGACGCTATCCGGCACCGTACCACTGCTTCCGTTGCCAAAAGGCTCCATTGTCACCCCACAGTCCCGCGCTGGAACCCCTTTGTAGCGCCTTATGGCGCCCTGGCGGCGGGGGGGCTAGAGGCGGATGAGGCGGTGGTGGATGACGTAAAGGATGAGTTCGAGGCGGTCGCTGACACCGAGTTTGGCGTAGACGCTGGTGAGGTGATTCTTGACGGTGGCTTCGCTGACGCCGAGCTTGTCGGCGACTTCCTTGTTGCGCAGCCCGAGGGCAACGCAGCGGACGACTTCCATTTCGCGGTTGCTGAGTTTGTCGCGGCGTTCGCCGGGCAGTGCGGGCTGCCCCGGTTTGCTTACGATGCTCTCGAGCGCCTGACTGAGAATGGGGTTATCAATCCAGACTTCGCCCTGATGAACTTTGCGGATGCTCTTCACCAGCAGCGTCGGGTCAGCTTCTTTGAAGACGATGCCGCGCGCGCCCAGGCGGACGGCGCGGACCGCCTTTTCGCGCTCGGTGTCGCTCATCATCAGCACGGTGCGGGTGCGGAGTTTGCGCTTGTTGATTTCGCTGAGCACGTCGAGGCCGTCCATCACCGGCATTTTCAAATCCAGCAGGAGCACGTCGGGCTCGAACCTCTCCAGCAGCAACAGGGTCTCCATGCCGTTGCCGGCTTCGCCCACGATGATGATGTCGGACTGCGACTCAAACAGTTTGCGCAGACCCATGCGATAGACAGGGAAGTCGGCGGCAATCGCGACCTTAATCGAGAGTTGAGCCGCGGGCATCGTGGAACGTCCTCTGCGCCGCGTGCGAACTCCCCCCGGCGGCACAGAATAAAAGGTGCCCCACTATAGCAAATCAGGCGAAAAGCTAAAAGAGCCGAGACTAGCCCTGCGCCACCACACGCGCGGCAGGCAGCGGCGCGTCCACGCGCTGCGGATGCAAGAGCGCAGCCAGGATCTCTACTCCTGTCACCAAGCGCAGCCCCGGACGCGAAAAGTAACTTGAGGCGTCGACCGCAAACAGCTTGCCCGCACACCGCGCTGCCAGCGCACGCCACTCGCGACGCTCGCGCAGCCCTGCGTAGGCGTGCGCGGCGGTCTGCGCCTCGTAGCCGCACCGCATCGCCACCACGACCTCCGGCTCGGCAGCGCGCATCTCTTCCCAGCTGATCGGCCGCGACGCCTCACCGACTGTGCCCAGTACGTTGCCGCCGCCTGCGCCCATCTTCTCCACCACGCGCCGCAATTTCTCCGGCACATCCGACCACTCGTCCCCCCAGCCTTTCGCCCCGGAATTGCCTCTATGCGCGCGATAGCTTCATGGCCATGCTAGGCCGCAAGGCGACTGGCGTCCGGATCACTGCAGTTCCTCGGGGATGAACCCGGGCCAGTCGTACTCGAGCGCGATGGCATTGATGATCTCGCTTGCCAGCGCCATCCCAGCATCGGAGTTCGTCATCACCACAGCACCCTGCGGCGTCGTCAAGTACGCGTACATGAGGGCGCGGTAGCCCTCATTGCCGCCGTTGTGTGTAAACCAAGCATGCTCGCTGTTGCGGCGAACGAGAAGTCCAAGAGAGAAGCTGCCAAATCGTGGTCTCGTCAGCGCGACAGCGCTCTGAGCGGACAAGAGAGATTGAGGCGACTGGGTTGCCGCCGACTGTACCGCAAGTGCAAAGCGGGCTAGCTCCGATGCCGTGGTCCAGAGTCCAGCAGCCGCCAGCTCAGGGTAGACGTGCCAGCGGCCAGGCAGGATTTTGCCATCGTCGTTGTGCCCGACAGCGGCAAGTGCCTCGAGCTCGGGAGGCAACGGTTGTTGGAAGGTGCTGTGTTGCATACCGAGAGGCGTGAGCACGAGATTGTTCATGAGTCTCGGAAAATCCTGGCTGCTCACATCTTGAAGCACCTGCTGCAACACAAGATACCCGCCCCCAGAGTAGGCCCAGGTCGACCCCGGAGGCCGTACGATCCGGATCGCTGGCGTGTTCGCAGGCGAGGCCCCGTCGAGGATTTGGGTCAGGGTTGGGACAGCGGCTCCGGGGGTGTAGCCAGGGAAACCGGGCACGTTCAAACCAGCCATGTGTGCCAACAAGCGTGCCACTGTGACAGAATCGCTGGGCCCGTCGTCACTTTCCGGAAGCCTCCAACTGCGGAGATAGCGATTCACGGGAGAGTCGAGAGCGAGAAGTCCCTGATCAGTAACACGTAGAACGGCAAATGCAGTGAGCGCCTTGCTGATCGAGGCGGCCTGGAACAGCGTCTGGTCAGAAACTGTCTGGCTTTCCCCCGCTACGGCTCTCCCATAGGCACGAGCCCACTGGATCCTGCCATCGTGGATGACAGCGATACTAACTGCCGGAACGCCATATCGTGCCATGCGTTGCTCAAGCGTCCACTTCTCCGCAGCCACCGATTCCACCGATGGCCGCACGTGCAGGCCGCTAACGACACGCTCGATGCGGGCCTCCAGAGCCGGATCACTGTTGCTGGATGTCGAGCAGCTGGCCACCGCCAGCAGGATCCAGACCATCGAACAAATGATTGTTTTACTTACCTTCATTCCCGCGTCCCGAGTTGCAATGCCCGGAACCCTGACGAGGGAACAGTGTCTCGAGTTCAAGCCGGGAGCCTGAAACCGCTGGTCTGTCATGGCCCAACAATGAATATACTGATCAGCATAGCATCCCGGTCGTCAGTATGAGACGCAAGCAGAAATCGGCGAAAGGCCCGCCGGAATGAGGCTGCTGGCAACGTCAGGCAGCGAGTGGTTCCCGCTACCCGCGTTCTCTGCAGCCAAGCCGTACACAAGATTTGACACTAACTCACAAGCTAGTCTTCCCGGGTGAATTGCAGGGTCACTCCGCTGATGTAGAGCACATCTCCGTCCTCTATTTCATAGCGCTGGGTCAGGGGCCGGTTGTTCACCCGGGTTTTTCCCTCCAGCGGGGTCAGCACAAAGCTAGTTCCTCTGCGGGTGATTGTCGCTGCCACCTTGGGCTTGAACCAGCCTTTCAACCGGACCAGCGCTGCGGCTGATTTGCCGATCAGGGCAGTCTGCGACTCGAGCACGTACTCGGGTTTGTCGGTGGACCCGGAGAGTACGGTCAGAACACCGAGCTGCGCCGGAATGGCTGCAGCCGGCGCGGACTCGGCTGCGGCCTTCTTGGCTTGCGCCGCCCCCGCCATCTTGCCCAATAATTCCTTTTGCCTCTTGGTATCCAAGATGACCGTGCCGCCTAGATCCTGGATCGGCGGCGAGGAGCGCGGCCCGGCTTCGGCGGTCAGCGGTACCGCTTCTTCTTTGGGGCTAAGCTGGAAGACCAGGCTGTGCTTGCCCACTTGCACTACGTCTCCATCGCGCAAGATGTGGCGGGTAATGCGCTGACTGTTCACAAAGGTGCCATTCAAACTATCCAAATCCACCAGGACGCACTGCTCGCCCTGGACCAGCAGGCGGGCGTGATAGCTGGAGACGGCCGGGTTGTCGAGCACTATGGTGTTGTTGCCTAGACGCCCGATGGTCACCGGCTCCTTCCCAATCGGAATCTCCCGCAGGAGCCGCTCCTCAAACTTGAGGATCAACTTCGACATAGTCAATCCCTCCTGCTTATCTGCCAGCGAGACGCCAGCAACGCTTCCACAGACTGTCGCTGCACACCTTTACCACCACCACCGTGATGTTGTCCACGCCCCCGTTGCGATTGGCGAGGGTGACCAGATGGTCGCAAATAGCTTTCGGTTCCCGCAAGCTGGCGATGGCTTCCGCCAGCATGGAGTCGGGCACCATGCGGGTGAGGCCGTCGGTACACAGCAGTAAGTAGTCGCCCGCCAGCAAGGGTACCTCGGCGAGCTCAATCTCGACTTCTGGCGCATGGCCCAGCGCCCGCAAGAGAACGTTTTGCGTGTCCGACTGCAAGCTCTCGGCGCGCCCCACCAGCCCGGCGCGCACCTGTTCCTCGACTAAGGAATGGTCGCGGGTGAGTTGTTCAAAGTGCTGGTTGTGCCAGAGGTAGGCGCGGCTGTCGCCCACGTGCGCCACGCTGGCGATGTTGTCGCCAATCCAGACACTCACGACCGCAGCGCCCATCCCGGCTTGCTGCGGATTCTCCTGGCTGCTGTGGTAGACGCTCCGGTTGGAAATCTCGAGCGCAGACTGCAAGCGGCGCGTCCGCAGCAAGAATCCTTTCGCCGCTGCGGCGCTCTCTCCTACCGCACTCCCAGCGGCGGCTAGCTGCCTGACAATGGTTTGTACGGCTAACTGGCTAGCCACTTCCCCCGCCGCGTGCCCGCCCATCCCGTCGCAGACTACGAAGAATCCCCGCCGGGAATCGCAAGCGTAAGCATCTTCATTGAGGGGACGGAGTTTGCCTTTGTCCGAGGAAGCACCCGCCTGCAGGCGCATACCATTCCTCTCTCGATTTCATTGAAACTACGGCTGGTCCCACTTCCACGCTGCCAGTCAACAGCATTCTACCTTCATAGAAAGCTTCGAAACAAGCGAAACAGCAGAGTTTGGCCTTCGACCACATGGCCCATGCAGCGCCCCTGGTAGCTAAAGTGCATCACCCGCCTGCCCGGGCAGGCCAACTGCGCCCACCGAGAGGCTGGTTCGGGATTCTGCTCATGCCCGTCAGGTTCCTACCTGGGAAGGTCTTGGAGATGAGTGCAACCCGGTGGCCTGCCCTGAGCCTGTCGAAGGGCCCCTGCCACTGGGTGCTCCATCCCCGCCTTGCTGGACTTCAGGCCTGTTCCTATAATGGTTAAGTGAGCAGCGGCGCGCGCATTCTCGCCATTGACCTGGGCACGAAGAACGTGGGCCTGGCGGTGAGCGACCCACTGGGGCTGACGGCCCAGGGGCTGCCCACGCTGCGCCGCACCAACCTCCGCGCCGACCTGGCCCGCCTGCGGGAATTGGTCGAAGCTCTGGGCGTCACCCGCGTGGTCGTCGGCCACCCCTTGCACCTGAAAGGCTTTGCCACAGCGCGCGCCCGCCAGGCGGAACGCTTTGCCCGCTGGCTCGCCGCCGAACTCAACCTCCCGGTCGAACTCTTCGACGAGCGCCTCACCACCCTGGAAGCCGAGCGCCACCTGCGGGCGGTCGGCACCACCCGCGCCCAACGCCAGCAGGCGGTGGACCGGGTTGCCGCCACCCTTCTGCTCCAGGCTTACCTGGACCGCCAGGCCCCCGACTCCCCCCGAAGCTTCGAGACCGAACCCTGATGCGTTTTCCGGCTCAACAACCCTGGTGGCACCGGCGTCTCGCCGCTGTTTATTCCTGGCTTCCGTCCCGTGCGCCACGGGATTGGCGGCCCGACGCCCGAAGGCTCTGGGCCGCAGGGCGGCTGCTGGGTGTTGCGCTGGTGGTGGTGTTGCTGGCCTGGTGGCTCTACCAAATCTTTGCTCCCTACCAGGGCTTTCCCGAGCGCGCCGTCGTCCTCATCGAGTCGGGCATGAGTCACAAAGCCATCGCCACCCGCCTGACCCGGAGGGGGGTGCTGCGCGCACACCTGCCGTTTCTGCTCTACAGCTACCTGCAACCCCACCGCACCCTCAAAGCCGGCGAGTACAGCTTCGACCAGCCCCTCAGCCCGGTGGCCGTGTTCGCCAAACTTACCCGCGGTGAGGTGCACCTCTACGCACTTACGGTGCCCGAGGGCTACTCGATGTTTGACATCGCCGCGGCCGTCGAACGCTTGCAACTGGCCTCCGCCGACGCCTTCCTGGAGGCTGCCCGCGACACCTCATTGATCGCCGACCTCGCCCCCCAGGCCCGCTCGCTCGAAGGCTACCTGTTCCCCGACACCTACCACTTTGCCCGCCCGGCTTCCCCGCGCGCGATGGTCAGCCAGATGGTGGCGCGCTTCCGGCAGATGTGGGCGAGCCTCGAGTCCGCCCAAAGCGCCCCGAAGCTTCGGGGCCATCCCTACCAGGTCAACCTGGCGCCGGACGAGATGGTGACCTTGGCGTCGCTGGTCGAGAAGGAAACCAGCGACCCGGCCGAGCGCGGCCTCATCGCCGCCGTCTTCTACAACCGCGTGCGCCGCCGCCTCCCCCTGCAGTGCGACCCCACGGTCATCTATGCCGCCCGCCTGGCGGGCCGCTACGATGGCGTCATCCATGTCTCCGACCTCCAGCGCGACTCTCCCTACAACACCTATCTCTATCCCGGCCTGCCGCCCGGGCCCATCGCCAACCCCGGCCGCGCCTCGTTGGAGGCGGTCTTGAATCCGCCCCAGTCCAACTTCCTCTACTTCGTCAGCAATACCGAGGGCGGCCACTTCTTCGCCCGCAGCGCCCGCCAGCACGCCCGCAATGTCGCCCGGTACCGCCGCCTCCGCGCCGCCAAACAGCACGCGGCCCGCCAGGCGGCATCCAACAAGAAGGAGGAGTGACCCGGCGCGGGGCGTGCTCTAGTGCCGTTCCAACTTGATTGACCTATAATGGGGCTCAGGCTATGGCCGAGAGAGTGCAACTTTCTGGCTGCTGACGTATGGCATCATCGCAGTGTATTAAGTTGGAACGGCACTAGACCCCGGGATTTGTCCCCTGCGCGGAGGGAGGCTGTTTGCTGGCCGGAAAGCCAATCGCTCGCTTGACACTCATCACCGCCGCGCTGGCCCTGCTGGTGGCGGGCTGCACGGTGAAACAAACCCGCCGCCTGCCTCCGAGCCAGGTGCTGCCGCTCCGGCAGGCTTCGCTCACCGAACTGCTCGAACGCATCCGTCAGCAGCACGACTCCATTCGCTCCCTGAACGCCCGCGCGGAACTCATCCCCTCGACCGGCTCGGCCTACAGCGGCGTCATCGAGGAGTACCGCGACGTCCGGGCCTTCATCCTGGCCCGGCGCGCCACGCCCGCGGACACGCCCGACACCGCCCGCGCGCAAAGCCAGATTCGCCTCATCGGCCAGGCACCCGTCGTCCGCAAGAACATCTTCGACATGGTGGCCAACGACGAAGAGTTTCGCATCTACATCCCGCCCAAGAACAAGTTCATCGTCGGCCGCACCACGCTCACACACCAGAGCAAGAAGCCGATGGAAAACCTCCGGCCACAGCACCTGCTCGAAGCCCTCTTCGTTCCCCCACCCGCCGCCACCGCCACGCACCTGCGCGAGGAGAATGAAATCGCCGGCCAGCGCTATTATGTCGTTAACGAAATCGACACTGAGGCCGGCGCCCTGCGGCTGCGCCGCAAGTGGTGGTTTCGGCGGACAAATCTGGCCCTGGTGCGTGTGCAGCGCTTTGGCCCCGAGGGAGAACTCCTCTCGGACGTCCACTACGATGTCTGGACGCAGCACGGTCGCCTGCGCTACCCCCACTGGATCCAACTCGTGCGGCCTCAGGATGACTACCGGCTGACACTGCGCTTCGACAAAGTTGACCTCAACCCCGACCTCAAACCCGAAAAATTCCGACTCGAACCGCCGGCCGGAGCCGAGCGGGTTGACCTGACGCGCGCAGCCAGCGAGCAGAAACCCGCAGCCCGCGCCCGCCCGCAGCCGCAACCATGACGGGGATGATCTTCGCCAACCTGCTCCGCCGCCCCCTGCGCACCTTCCTCACCATCGCCGCGGTGGGCGTGGAGGTCTCTCTCGTGGTCATGATTGTGGGCCTGACCACCGGCCTGCTGCATGAAACCGCCAAACGGATCGAGGGGGTGGGCGCCGACTTGATGTTGCAGCCGCCGGCCTCGAGTCTCTTCCTCGCCTTCAGCGGCGCGCCCATGCCCATCAAAATCCAGCAGAAACTGGAGGAGATTGAGCACGTGGCCGCCGTGGCCCCGGTGCTGCTGCAATTCAACACCGCAGCCGACAGCGGGCTTGCCATCGTCTACGGCATTGACCTCAAAAGCTTCACCGCCCTCAGCGGCGGCTTCGTCTTCCATGCCGGGGGCCCGTTTCAAGCGCCTGACGACATCCTGGTGGACGACAAGCACGCCCAGGCAATGAAGCTCCAGGTGGGCGCGCGCGTGCCGCTCTTTGGGCGCACCTTCCACGTGCGCGGTATCGTCGAGCACGGCAAGGGGGCGCGCCTGTTCGTCCCCATCGAAACCTTGCAGGCACTGTCCGCCGCGCGCGACAAGGCCTCCCTGTTCTACATCCGCTGCGACGACCCCAAGCATACCCGCGCCGTGGCGGCTGCCATCGCCACCCTCTTCCCCCGCCATCACGTGCGGCCGGTGCGGGAGTTCCTGAGCCTGATGACCTCCACCCGGCTGCCCGGCCTGAACACCTTCGTCAGCAGCATGATTACCCTGGGGGTGGTGGTGGGCTTTCTGGTCATTTTCCTCTCCATGTACACCACCATCCTGGAGCGTACGCGCGAAATCGGCATCCTGAAGGCGCTGGGCGCATCCAAAGCCGACATCGTCCGCTGGGTCTTGCAGGAGTCCCTGCTCGTCTGCACGCTGGGCATCCTCGCCGGCTTCGGCTTCAGCTACGGCGGTCGCACCCTGCTCCTGGAGATGTTCCCGACCATCGCCATTCTCATCAGTCCCGACTGGCTGGCGCGTGCAGCCCTGCTGGCCCTGGTCAGCGGCACCCTGGGCGCGCTCTATCCCGCCTACCTCGCTGCCCGCCAAGACCCCCTCGTCGCCCTGGCCTACGAGTAGCTGCCGCCGCACTCCCCCAGCCAGCCGCCGATGGACTG
>JBHIAG010000082.1:0-9705 GCA_046758465.1 Terriglobia bacterium
TCGCCTGTGCCTGAAGCCAGTCTGGTGGCACCGGCGTCTCGCCTGTGCCTGAAGCTAGTCTGGTGGCACCGGCGTCTCGCCTGCGCCTGAAGCCAGTCTGGTGGCACCGGCCTCTGGCCGGTGGTTCACCCGATCCAAAAATAGGGATATCCCCCCTCCGTTCTTGCCAAACCAGCTTTGACCGGGTTGTGTGCCATGTAGAGCAATTTTTCTCTGAATTCTGCCTCATCCCGTACAATCCGATCGAAACTTTCATCCAGCCAGACCGTGCCCGCAGTTCTGCGATGCTTGTTCACCTGGTGGGTGCTATAGCTTTTGACGCTGTGCAGGATTTCACCCAGTGCATACCACTGGTTTTTTCCGTGCGACAACGGTTGCGCCAGCAGGTGCGCATGATCCGGCATGACAACGGCCGCATAAAGTCTCCATTTGCGCTGGTGCCAGTGGAGGCACGCAGCCAGAACTAGCCTCCTCTCTTCCTCCGACAGGGTGCCCCTCTTCACTCTGAAAGTGACAAAGTAGGTCGCACCGCCCTGTTGCCAGTGGGGGAGGTTGCGGTGGGTTATCTGAATCTCGGAAGACACCGGCGAGACGCCGGTGCCACCGATGGTTGTTTTTTTCTTCTTGCTTGTGGATTGGCGTCGCATCGTCAGCCGCCTAACGCTACCTCTTGCTCTGCATCTTGCTTGCCCGCCGCTCGTCCTGAGCCCCGAAGCGTCGGGGTCGAAGGGTAGCCCTTTCTTCTCTGCCCTGTTTTCTATCTTCTGTCTTCCGTTTTCTCTACTCGTAGCGGAGGCAGGCCTGCCGGCCGTAGCTACTCATAGCGTAGGCAGGTGATGGGATCCAGTCCGGCAGCGCGCCGAGCGGGATAGATGCCAGAACACAGCCCCACCCCCACCGAGAGCGTAAAACCGATCGCCAGCCAGCCAAGCGAGACGCTGGCCGGCAGACTCTCAAACGCCCGGCGGATGACGAAGCTCCCCGCCACCCCCAGCAGGATGCCGACCACACCCCCCAGGCTCGTGAGCGTAACCGCCTCGGTCAGAAACTGCCGCCGGATGTCCTTCTGCCGTGCCCCCACCGCTTTCCGCACCCCGATCTCCGCCGTGCGCTCGGTCACGCTCACCAGCATAATGTTCATCACCCCGATGCCGCCCACCAGCAGCGCAATCAAGGAGATGATGAACGTCAGGACGACGATGGCACCCGTCAACTCGTCCCACAGCGCGCTCAGAAAATCCGGCGCCATGATTTCAAAGTCATCCTCGGCCGCCGCCACCACCCCGCGCCGCCGCCGCAGCAGCGAGATGACTTCGTCCTCAGCTTGCGCCAACTGCTTCGGGTCGGCCACCGCCACCGCGATCATCACCTCCTCGATTTCCGGCCAGAGCTTGACAAAGGTGCGGTAGGGGATGAAGACGAACTGGTCGAGTCCCGGGCCGCCAAACAGGCCCTGGTGGCGCTCGAATATTCCCAGCACCCGAAACTCCAGACCGTTCAGCCGCACCGTCTTCCCCACCGGGTCCTCCGGGCCAAACAGGGAGTCGGCAACAGCCAGCCCCAGCACGGCCACCCGCTCCCCATGCTCGTTCTCCCCGTGGGTGAACATCCGCCCCTCTTTGACCGCCATCACTGGGATGGCTTCCACCAGCTCCGGCTCGGCCCCGCGTACGAAAATATTCTCCACCATCTGGTTCCGGTAGCGTACTTCGTTCGCTTGGCCGAAGAAGACGGCGCGCGTCAGAAACGGCGTGGCGGTTTCCACCGTGGGGCACTGCTCCCGCAGCGCTATCGCATCCTCGTGGCTCAGGTACTTCCGCTGGCGGATCTTCTCCGGCATCCGCTCCAGACCCCTGGTCATCACCAGCGGAAAGCGCGTAACAAAGAACACCTTCGCCCCGATCTCCTGCACCTTGTCGGCGATATGCTGGTTCAGCCCGTGGATGACGGCCGCCACCGTGATCACCGACGTCACCCCGATGACGATCCCGAGCATGGTGAGCGCCGAGCGCAGCTTGTGGCTGCGAATCGTCCCGAACGCCGTCCGCAGATTTTCTTGCCACTCTGAATACGTCATTCCGTCCTCAACGCCGCCACCGGCTCGAGCCGGGCCGCCTGCAGCGCCGGGTAGAGCCCGAAGATGAGCGCAATCGCCGAGGAAAGCACAAAGCCCAGCACCGCCACCCACGCCTCGACGTCCGCCGGAAACGGCGTGAACGCCCGCAGCAGCACCGCAATCAAAAACCCCAGCATCACCCCCACCGCACCCCCCACCAGGCACAGCGTCCGCGCCTCCCGCAGAAAGTGCCGCAGGATGTCGCCCCGTGTGGCCCCCACCGACCGCCGCAACCCGATCTCTTTCGTCCGCTCCCGCACCGATACCAGCATGATGTTCATAATCACGATCCCACCCGCCAGCGAGGCAATCGAAGAGATCAGCACAAACACCAGGAAGAACACGGCGCTGATGTCTTCCCACAACTCCAGATAAGTCTCGGCCGTCGCCATGTAGAAGTCGTCGGGCTGCTTGTAGGTCAGCGCGCGCTGCCGCCGCAGCAGCGTCCGCACCTGCTCCTGCGTCCGCGCCAGCTCCGCTTCCGAATAGGCCTGCACCATGAGCCGCAAGCTTCGCCGGGTGCCGTAGAGTTTCTGAAACGCCGTCAGGGGAATGATGACGTAGCTGTCCTGTTCCTGGCCCAGGACCGACCCGATCCGCTCGGCCCGCCCAATCACGCGGAACTCTTCCCCGCCAATCCGCACCCGCTTTCCCAATGGGTCAATGGTGGGGAAAAGCTCCTCCACCACGTTGTCGCCGAGCACCAAGACATGCGCCGCCCCTTGCTCTTCGCTGGGCGTAAAGTAGCGCCCGGCGACCAGGTCGAGTGTAGTGATGCTGGCCATCTCCGCCGTCTCCCCGCGAATCTCGACATCGACCAGACTCTGCGCACCCGACCACACCCGCCCCTGGGTCCGCACCACCGCGCCTACCGCCCGGCATCCCGAAATTTCCCGACACCCCGCCGCCACGGCCTCCCAGTCGGCCCGCACCAGGTCCTTGTTCCGCAGCGCCTTCATAAATTCGTCAAAGTTGGTGATCACCAACGGCACCTTGGCCACCTCAAATACGTTCGTGCCCAAGTTGGCAATCTTTTCCTTCACGTAGGTGTTGGCGCCCTGGATGATGGTCATCACCAGGATGAGCGAGCTGACCCCAATGATCAGCCCCAGCAGAGTCAAGGTCGTGCGCAGCTTGCGCGCTGCCAGCGCTGCCAGCGCCTGCCCCACCGTGTCCCGCACGTCCATCATCGCGAGCCCGTGTGCCTCCTCTGCCTCCCCCGTTTCAGAATGGCTCTGCGCCACTCGCAAGCAGCAGTGTCACGGGACCGTCGTTGACCAACTCCGCCGCCATCCGCGCCTGAAAGACTCCCGTCGCCACACGCACGCCGCGGGCGCGCAGACCCTCCACAAACCGCTCGTAGAGCGCTCGCGCCGACTCCGCCGGGGCCGCGCGGTCGAAGCTCGGACGACGCCCTTTGCGGCAGTCGCCGTAAAGCGTAAACTGCGATACCGCCAACACCGCCCCGCCTACCTCGCCCAGTGCCAAATTCATCTTCCCCGCGGCATCATCAAACACGCGCAACCCGGCAACTTTTTCCGCCAGGTAGTCAGCCGCCTCCGGGCTATCCTCGCGCGCCACCCCGAGCAGGACGAACAAGCCGCGGGCAATTTCGCCCTGCACCTGCCCCTCCACCCGCACGCGCGCTTCCGAAACTCGTTGCACCACCGCCCGCATCACCCCTCCTCCGAGGCTGATCCCCGCACACACCGAGCACCCAGGCCAAGGCCTGCAGGCCATTTCCCACTAGCATTGTGGCGTGAGCCGAGCAGAGGGTCAATCCAGGCGGAAAGCGGGGGCACGGCCTTCGCGGCGGCGCGAGTTCACGGCAGTCTCGACAGCCCCAGCCGCCGCGCCAACCCTGCGGGTGCGCCCCGGCCCCCCTTCATCGTCTTCATCATCCGCCGCATCGCCGCAAACTGCCGCAGCACCTGGTTCACCTGCTGCACGCTGGTGCCGCTGCCCCGCGCAATCCGCCGCCGGCGTTTGCCGTCAATGATCTGCGGGCGACGCCGCTCTTTCGGGGTCATTGAATCAATGATTGCCTCCAGGGGCACCAGCTTGTGCTCGTCGGCCTCCACGCCCGGGACCTGGCTCATCCCCGGAATCATCGCCAGCACCTGGTCGAGCGGCCCCATCCCCCGCAACGCCCGCAACTGCTCGCGGAAGTCCTCCAGCGTGAACTCAGCCGTGCGCAGTTTCTTTTCGAGCTCTTCCGCCTTCTTGCGCTCCACCACCTCTTCCGCGCGCTCGATTAGCGATAGCACGTCGCCCATCCCCAGGATGCGGCTCACGATGCGGTCGGGGTGGAACACCTCCAGTTGGTCGTACTTTTCCCCCACGCCGATGAACTTGATGGGCTGGCCGGTTACGCCGCGGATGGAAAGCGCCGCCCCGCCCCGCGCGTCTCCGTCGAGCTTCGTCAGGATGACGCCCGTGAGGCTGAGGCGCGCATGGAAGGTCTCGGCGCTGCGCACCGCATCCTGGCCCGTCATCGCGTCGGCCACCAACAGCGTCTCCACCGGCCCGGCCGCCCGCTTCATCTCCTCGAGCTCGCCCATCAACTCCTCGTCCACGTGCAACCGCCCCTGCGTGTCCACCAGGATGACGTCGTGAGCGGAAAGCTCCGCCTCCCGCCGTGCCCCCTTGAGCAGCCCCAGAGGAGAATCTGACTCGCCTCCCGCGTAGCAGGGCAGATTCACCGCGTGCGCGATTTGCGCCAATTGCGCGCGGGCCGCCGGCCGCCGGACGTCAGTCGAAACCGCCAGCGGCCGGTGACCGCTCTTCACCAACCACCGACCCACCTTGCCCGTTGTCGTGGTTTTGCCTGAGCCCTGCAAGCCCACCAGAAAAATGACCGAGGGCGGCTTCTTCGCCAGTGTCAGCCGCGCCGGCTCACGCCCCAGCAAGTCCAGCAGCGCGTCACGCACGATTTTCACCACTTGCTGGTCGGGCGACAGTGACAACAGTACTTCCTGTCCCAGCGCCTTGCCACGGATGCGCTCGATGAGCTCACCCACCAGCCGGAAATGCACGTCAGCTTCCAGCAGCGCTACCCGTATCTCCCGCAGCGCCTGGTTGACGTGCTCCTCCGACAGCTTCCCCTCGCCCCGCAGCGCTTTGAACACCCGCCCCAGCTTTTCTGTCAGCGCCTCAAACATAGCCAACCTAAATTCGAAATCAGAAAAGCGTTACCCTCGCTCGGGCCAACGTCCGCGCAGAGTGGAATTGTAACTGCCCGGGAGTTCTGTTTTCTATTTTCTATCCTGGCCCAGCGCGAAGCGCTCGATGCGGTGGGCGCGGCCAGTCGCCTCATCAATCTCGAGCAGCACGCCGCAGAGCTGCACATCCTCTTCGGCTACCTCCAGCCGGGTGGGCAGGCTGGTCAGGAAGCGCCGCAGCACGCCCTCCGTCGCGTTCCCGATGACGCCCCCGTACGGCCCCGTCATCCCCACGTCGGTCAGATAGGCAGTGCCGCCAGGAAGAATTTTTTCATCGGCGGTGGGCACATGCGTATGCGTACCCAGCACCGCCGACACCCGGCCGTCCAGATAGAAGCCCATCGCCTGCTTCTCCGAGGTGGTCTCGGCATGCATGTCCACAACGATAACCTTGATTTCGCGCGGCAGCCCCTCCAGCAGCCGGTCGGCGGTCTTGAACGGGCAGTCAATGTCCGGCATGAACACCCGTCCCTGCAAGTTCAGCACCGCGCACGCCACACCCGTGGGCGTCTGGGCGAGGTAGAGGCCGGTGCCCGGCGCGCGGGGATAGTTCGCCGGCCGCAGCAAGCGCCCGTTCGCCGCCCCGTGCTCGAAGTAGGGCAGGATCTCCTTGCGGTCCCAGATGTGGTTGCCGCTGGTCAGCACGTCAATGCCGGCCCCGAGCAACTCCTCCACCAGCGGCGGCGTAATCCCGATCCCGGCGGCCGCATTCTCGCAGTTGGCCACCACCAGCGCCGGCTGCTGCGCGGCCACCAGCGCCGGCAATTTCTCGGCCACCACCCGCCGCCCCGGACGCCCAAAAATGTCGCCGATGAACAGGATGCGCATGGAACCGCTCAGTGTAGCAGAGGCAAGCGCGGCCGTGCAGTCCGGAGCGTCTGGCCGTGGTGTCCTAGTTTGCGGGAAAGTGGTTGCGCCTGTGTGTAGCTAGCCGGCGAAGGTTCAACCCCGTGCCTGCCTGCGGCAAGCAGGGCTCCTGCCTGCCCGTCCCTGCCTACCGCAGGCAGGCGCAGGCGGGCCACGGGGCCCAGCGATCCCGCTCTGCGGGACTGGGTTGAACGGAATTAGAAGACGACGCGTCTGGCCTGCGGAGGGAATAAAAAATGGAGTACGTCCGCAGGCGCCGTGGCGGGCACTCGACCCCTGAACCGAAGTTCAAGGTGGGTGCTCTGCGCGTGCCTTTAGGCTTCCCTTACGGGCATGCTCACCAGCACGACGACCCCGAGCTCCCATCCGGCTGTAGTTGGCTCAGTCAATCATCGTGCCTGCACACGCACGCCGCAGGCGATACTCCGTAAAAAATTCTCCCCCTCCCTTGTGTGCGGGTCAACCGAAAAGTTGGCGAACCTGCTGCTCCCCTCCGAAAGTTCTCGCTTTGGCAACGTAATTGCCCCTCCCGTGGGCTCTTTTCAGTTTTCGAGTTTCGCTTTTCAATTTTCGGTGGCACCGGCGTCTCGCCCGTGGGTGGGGCTGGTCAGCCGTCCAGTTGACGACCAGCGTGAGCGGCTCCGACGCTTCTTCTGCCACCCGCAGTCACGCTCGCAACCGCGCCCGCAACTCCTTCTCCAGCGTGCGCACGATCCGCTCACTGAACACGTTGACCTCCGCATCAGTCAACGTCTGCTCGGCGCTCTGAAACCTCACCCGTACCAGCAGGCTGTAGTGGCCGCGCGGCACGGGCGCGCCCCGGTAGCGGTCCACTCCTGTGACGCTCACCAGTTCCGCAATCTTCAGCTTCTCAATCGCCGCCCGCACGGCCGCGAAGCTCACCGCGTCGTCGAGCAGCAGCGAGAAGTCGCGCTCGATGGCGGGGAAGCGCGAGAGCGGCTGGTAGCGGCGCGTGCGCAGCCCGTGGGCGTAGAGGGCCTCCAGGTCAAGCTCGGCCAGGAACACTGCCTGCCGCAGTTTGTAGTCGGCTGCCACCGCCCGGCTGAGCTGTCCGCACACGCCCAGGCGTTCCTTGCTCGCCCACACCGCGGCTGTCAGCGCCGGGTCGAACGGCCCCCCATCGCTGGGTGACTCAACCCGAACCGAGCTGAGCTCAAATCGCTCCAGCACCGCTTCTACTGCCCCCTTGAGGTCAAAGAAGTCATACGTGCGTGCGGCCGCGTACACCGACTTTTCCTGCGCAAGCCCGGTCGCCCCCAGCGTCAGCACCCGCCGCTCCACCCGCTTTCCGGACTCAACCCCATAGGCCTTGCCAATCTCGTAGAACCGCACGTTCCGCTCGCCGCGGTTCACGTTCCACGCCAGCGTGTGTGCCATGCTGACCAGGCCGGTCGTGCGCAGCACCGAGACCTCTTCCGAGAGCGGATTCGCCAGCCGAATCGGCTCGGATGGGCTGAAGCGCTGCGCATCATTGGGATGCACAAGAGAGAAATTGACGGCCTCATCGTAGCCCAGCGCTTCCAGTGTCTCGCGCACGGCGGCTTCTTTCTCGGCGCCCGTACGGGCGGCTGCCGTGCGCGTCGCCGGCAGCCGCGCGGGGAATTTGTCGTAGCCATAGTGCCGCGCCAGCTCTTCGACCAGGTCAATCTCGCGCGTGACGTCGCGCCGCCACGACGCCACCTGCACCCGCCAGCTCTCCTTGTCCGTGCGCCCGCCTGCCTGCCCGCCCGGCAGGCGGGCCGGACGGGCAGGCTCCACACTGAACCCCAGCCCGCCCAGCACGCGTTCGATAACCTCGTCCGGCACCGGCACGCCTAGCACGCGCAGGATTTCGCTCCGCCGCAACACCAGTTCTGCCGCCCCGAAGCTTCGGGGCCAGCGCCGCGGATAGACATCAATTGCGCCCGCTAGCACCTCGCCGCCTGCCAGCTCCGCAATCAACTCGGCGCACCGCCGCGCTGCCATGAGCGGTGCTTCCGGGTCCATCCCGCGCTCAAACCGGTAGCTCGCCTCCGTCCGCAATCCTAGTTCTTTTGCCGCCCGCCGGATCGTAATCGGGTCAAACCAGGCGGACTCCAGTAGCACGTTGCGTGTGCGGAAGCTGATCTCGGTCTCCGCGCCGCCCATGATCCCTGCCAGGGCGACGGCGCGGCGCGCATCGGCAATCACCAGCTGGTGTGGCTTGAGCGTGCGCTGGATGCCATCGAGCGTCGTCAGTTTTTCTCCCGCACGCGCCCGCCGCACGACGATGCGCCGCTCGGCCAGCGTGTCGAGGTCAAAGGCGTGCGTGGGATGGCCGAGTTCCAGCAGCACGTAGTTGGTGGCATCCACCACGTTGTTGATGGAAGCAATCCCGCAGGCTTCCAGCCGCTGGCGGATGCTCTCGGGCGCCGCCTTGATCTGGACGTTGCGGAACACCAGTGCCACATAGCGGTGGCAGAGGTCGGGGTCCGCGATCTCGACCCGGGCGGCGGCGCTCGCCGTCTCGGCCACCTCTCGGACCGCGGGATTGATTTTCTTGAGCGGTTTGCCGTAGAGGACGCTAACTTCGCGCGCCACCCCGTAGTGGCCGAGCAGGTCAGGGCGGTTGGTGGTCAGGTCAAGCTCCAGCAGCGTCCCGGCCGGCGACTCCTCGACCCCCTCCACCGCCACCCCGCACATGGTCAAGTCGTGCCGCAGCCGCTCCACGCGCACAGGGATCTCAACGAATTGCTTGATCCACTCCAAAAGTATTTTCATCGCTGAAACTGAGCCAGAAAGCGGGCGTCGTTCTGGAAGAAGAGCTGCATATCGTCGACGCCGTACTTGAGCATGGCGAAGCGTTCGACGCCGATGCCGAAGGCAAAGCCGCTCAGCCGGCGCGCGTCGTAGCCGACGAAGCCATAAACCGCCGGGTCCACCATCCCCGCGCCGAACAGTTCAATCCAGCCCACGTACTTGCAAGTCCGGCAGCCCGCGCCGGCGCAGACCATGCAGGAGCCGTCCACTTCGGCCGAAGGCTCGGTGAAGGGGAAATAGCTCGGGCGGAACCGAGTCTTCATCTCCGGCCCGAAGAACTCCCGCAGTAAATGTTCGATCGTGCCCTTGAAGTCGCAGAAGGTGATGTCTTCGTCCACCGCCAGGCCTTCGACCTGATGAAACATAAAGGAATGGGTGGCATCGGGATTGTCGCGGCGATAGACCTTGCCCGGCACCACAATGCGCACCGGCGGCGGCTGCTTCTCCATCGTGCGCACTTGCACGGGCGAGGTATGGGTACGCAGCAGGAGGCCTGCCCCGAGCGGAGTCGAGGGGTCCGGTGCGAGATAGAGCGTGTCCATGGTATCGCGCGCGGGGTGAAACTCCGGGATGTTGAGCGCCTCGAAGTTGTAGTAGGGCGTCTCCATCTCCGGCCCCTCGACCACCGAGTAGCCCAGCCGTAGGAAGATGTCGAGAAGCTCCTCCAGCGTCTGCGTAATCAGGTGACGCGCCCCCCGCCGC
>JBHIAG010000083.1:0-9556 GCA_046758465.1 Terriglobia bacterium
GGCAGGGGAGCTACCACTGGTGGCACCGGCGTCTCGCCGGTGGTCCGCGGTGGGCTTCAGCGGACGCCCCGTTACTTTCGGGTTCCAGTGGACTTCGCTCGGGGAAGGCTCCCGGCAGCGGAACAACGCTTCCCCCTCGGCAAACTGTGCCACGTAGCGCTCGTACACCTCGCGCCCCACTGCGTAGCAACAGCGGTGGATGCCCGGCCCGATGGCGGCCACGAGCTGCCGTGGCTGCGAACCGAAGCGCAGTTGCATCTGCCCCACAGTCTTTTCCACGATGCGAGCGAGCGTGCCGCGCCAGCCCGCATGCACGTTTGCCACCACCCGCCGCACCGGGTCCACCAGCAGGATAGGCAGACAGTCGGCCACTTGCACCGCCAGCAGCAGCCCCACCTGGTCGGTGATGAGGGCGTCGCCCACGAGCTTCAGCGCCCCGTCAGGCTCGCGGCGCACGTCGCGCAACTGGCTGTCCACCACCCGCACAATGTCGGAGTGCCGCTGGCGCAACGTCACCAAACGGAATCGCCCTCTCCCTGCGGGAGCGGGCTGCGGTTTCACGAGAGTCTTGAGCAGCCGCGAGCGATTGCGACCCACTCCGGCGCCGCCAGCATCTACGCCGTAGCTCAAATTCCCACTCCACCGCGTGGTGAAGGCATGCAGCAGCCACGGGTAGCGTGCCAGCCGCTCGGCCCGCAGCAGCCCACCGCCTTTGTCGCTCGCTTGCCGTTGCCGTTTCACAGCTCGCAGGTCACGGATCACGGGTCACGAATCACGGTAGTTCATACTTCATCCCATCGCTGGCGGCCAGCACTTCTACGCGCGTCTCGGCCGCCAGTTTCTGCGCCAGCTCCCAGGGTTTGGCGCGCACCATCGTCATCCCGAAATGCGTCAGGATGGCCGTTCTCGGTTTGACCGTTTCGATGAGCGTGCGGGCATCGTCGAGTGTGAGGTGCTTGATGGTGGGCTCGCCAGCTTCCCTCGGCCCTGGCTTCAGCCGCACTACGTTCATCAGGAGCACTTCGCCGCGGGCTGCGGCATAGGCGCGCGCCAGCTCGGGAAAGTAGAGAGTATCCACAATGTAGGCGATGCGGTGGCGCGGGGTTTCAAATACGAAGCCGTAGGTCTCGGTACCGTGCTGGTGGGCAATCGGGGTTGAGAACTTGACTTCCCCGGCAAGCGTGTAGCGGCCGCCGGCGCACAGCGTCACGACCTCGTCGAGATAGTTGCGCACGTAGCGCAAGATGACCGGGTCGTCGGTGAGGGCTTCGCCCGGCACAAACACGCGTCCGCGGCGCTTGAAGCCGCCCTCGGTCATCGCCTCGATCAGGATGTTGATGTCGTTCGCGTGATCAATGTGGCGGTGGGAGAGCAGGATGGCCTGGAGCTGGCCCGGGTCGAGCTTGGGCCGCGAAGCGAGGCAGCGCACCAGACTCCCCGGCCCGGGATCCACCAGGAAATTGACGCCCTCCAGGTTGAACCAGACCCCGCCCGAGGCGCGCACCTGCTTGGTGACGACAAAGCGCGCGCCCGCCGTCCCCAAAAATTTGATCCAGTTTTCGCTCACGGCCCGCACTCCGTGCCCAGGGATGATAGACTAGCACGGGAGTTGTCCTGCACGGAGCAGGGTTGACGGAGCACGAAGCACGTGATTGTCGGCACCGGCGTTGACATCGTGGAGCCCGGACGTGTGGAGGAGGTGGTGCGGCGGCGCGGGCGGCGCTTCCTGGAGCGCGTGTTCACGCCTGCCGAGCGTGCCTACTGCGAGCGCCACCGCAACAAGTGGGAGCGCTACGCGGCGCGTTTTGCCGCCAAAGAGGCCGCCTTCAAGGCACTGGGCACGGGCTGGCGGGGCGGGGTGCGTTGGCGCGATGTCGAAGTCACCAACCAGCGCAGCGGACGCCCCACCCTGACACTTTCCGGCCAGGCCGGCAAGCTCGCCCAAGCTGCCGGCGTCAGACACATCTCGCTCTCCCTCACCCACACACCCAAGTTCGTTCTCGCCCAGGTGATCTTCGAAGACTAGGCCCGGGGTCGTGGCGGGGACGGCCGTGGTGGCTTCCGCTTCCGCGCGGGCCGCTTGCGCTGGGGTGGCGTCGGGCGGCGCAACTCGCGCCGGCGCTTGTGCAATTCCAGGGCACGCTCGCGCTCGGCGGCCTGCCGCTCCAGCTCGCGCCGCAGCAGCTCCCGGCGGACGAAGCCCGGGAGGCGGGAAAGCCGCTGCAGTTGCTGCACCGGCGGCGGTCGCTCCCCTTTGCGGATGAGCTCGCGCCACCTGGCGCGCAGCTTCGGCAACTGGCCTACGGGAATGTGAACCAAGAAGCGGCGGGGCAGCACGCCCGCGCGCTGAACGCGGAGCGCCCGTCCGCGCAGGGCCCGCAACACCTGACGGGCGCGCAGGCGCCGGCGCGTGGGGCCAGCCGCACCGGGGGTTGGCTCGGCGCGGGAGATGACCTCCAGTTCGCCTTCGACCAGAGTGAACTCGGTCTGCTCATCGTTTAGCACGCGCACCAGTCCTTGCGTTCCCCGCAGCCCCCCGACCGCTGTCGGGGTCACCAGTTCGGTCTCGGTGTTGAAGCTCCGGCGGAGCTCAAACCAGACGTCGCCGAGAAGAATCTGGATGCGGCGGAGAATCTTGCGCGTGACCCCCTCTTCGGTTTCGCTGATGGTCAGGTTGGTGCCGACGTCAAGCACCAGGGTGGAGCCGTCGCGCCAGAAATAGATTTCGGCGCGGCCCTGCTCGGTGGCCACCTTGTCGCCGGTGCAGAGGTCCACCGGGACGGCGTCCACCCGCACCCAGTCTTGCCCATGCCGCACCATGACTTCGCCGGTGGCGTGCGTGAGCAGGGCAATGGGTGGCTCCTTGGCGGCGGCCGGCAGAGCCAGCAGCAGGCCAGCCAGTAGGGGAATCACTGTTCGCATCATCGCCTCCCGCTTCTTGGGTTCTCCCAGCATGCTAGCGAAGGTACAGCACACCCTCCCACTCCTCCGGAGGAGGATTCTCCGCAAACTGTTGGGCGCGAGACAAGTAAAACTCCGCGCAGGCATCCGCCGGGTTGCGGGCCCGCGCGGCGGCAAAAGCTTCCGCCGCCGCTGCCCACTCCCGCCGCCGATAAGCCGCCAGGCCCTCGGCAAAGGCGGCCAACCAGGCCTCCTCGGGGAGGGGTTGCTCGAGGCGGCCGAGCAGTTCGTAAACGGTCAGTGGCTGTGTCCGGCCGCGGACGCGCACCCGGTCAATTTCGCGCAAGCGAAAGCGCTCGCGTACCGCCGCATAGGTAGCCGGGCCGACCAGGATTTGCGTGCCATAGAGTTTGTTGAGTGCCTCCAGGCGCGCGGCAACGTTGACGTTGTCGCCGATGACCGTATAGGAGAAGCGGCGGGCCGAACCGATGTTGCCCACTACCACCGGCCCGGAGTTGATCCCGACGCCGCAGTTCATCGTTTGGCGCGTCGGCTGGCTCTGGGCCCAGCCCGTGCGGAGCCGGCGAAACTCCTCCATCATCCCCAGGGCGGCCGCGCAGGCATTGGCCGCGTGGTCGTTGCGCTCGACGGGCGCACCCCAGAAGGCCATAATCTGGTCGCCCACAAACTTGTCGACCAGCCCCCCGGTGGCAAATACCACCCCGGTCATGGCAGTAAAAAATTCATTCAGCATCTCCACGGACGCTTCCGGGGGAATGCCTTCGGCCAGGGTGGTGAAATTGCGGATGTCGCAGAAGAGCATGCTCACCTCGCGTCGCTCGCCACCCAGGCGCAGCCGCTCAGGGCGCTCCATCAATTCCGCGATGACATTGCGGTCCAAGTAGTGCTCGAACGAGCGCTCGAGCTGTTGCCGCTGTTTCTCTTCAGTGAAGTGCTTCACCACCAGCGTGCCGCCCAACAGGGTGGCGGTGGCGAGCAGCGGTGAGACCAAACTGAGCGCGTAGCCCGTGCGGGTGAACACCCAGTAGTGACCTACGAGCAACGCGCCGACAAACACCGCCGCCACCACCCCGAGGCGCCGGAACCCTCGCGTGCGCGGCAAGACCAGCGCGCCCACCAGCCCTAGCGCGCCCAGCAGGAAAAAGGTCAGTTGGCGAGTAAACCAGTTGCGCACCAGAAAGTGCCCTTGGAGCAGGTTATCCACCGCGTTGGCGTGGATCTCCACGCCCGGCAGCTGCGGGTCAAGCGGTGTGGCCCGAAAGTCGGCGCCCGCGGCGGCGGTCGCACCGACCAGCACAATGCGGTCGCGCAGGCGCTCGGCCGGGATACGGCCGTCGAGCAGGTCGGCAACGGAAAAGGTGGGATAGGTTCCCCGGCGGCCAGCAAAGCGCACCAGCAACCGCCCGTGCTCGTCGGTGTCGATGAAGCGCTCGCCCAGGCGCAGACCTTCCATCCGTCCCCGGCCGATGAGCACCTCGGGCGGGACATCGCCGAGATAGGTGCGCGCCACTTCGACTGCAAAGGCCGTATAGAAGTCGTCCTGATAGCGGGCCACCAGGGGGATCCAGCGCACGATGCCAGCGCGACTTAGCACAAGGTTCAGGTGGCCGTAAGCACGCGCGGCGATGGACAGCGCGGGCGTGTTGGTATGAACGCTCGTGCCTCGCGGCACCGGCGGCTGGGCGTCGCCCGGAGTGACCCCGGCTTGATAGCGCAGACGGCGCACGCGGCGCACGCGGAAGTCATGCACCGGCGCGACGTGGTGCGCCTCCGCGTCGCTATCGAAGTCAAAGTAGCTGCCCAGAACCACCTTACCGCTCTGCTCCAGGGCCGCGAGCAGGGGCTGCTGCCCGGCCCGTGCCTCTACCACGAGCCGCCCCTCTCTCTCCCTCTCTCCCGTAAACACGAAATCGAGGGCAATGACGCGCGGGGCAGAGCGTTCGAGCGCCCGGATGACTTCCGCCACCCGCGCCAGAGACCACGGCCCGGGCCCGTAGCGATGCACGGCGCGCTCGTCCATCGCCACAATTACGATCGCGGGAGAAGAACGCGGAGCCGGTGCCAGGCGGAGTTCGGTGTCGAGCGCGGCCAGCTCGAACCGCTCGAGCAGGCTGGGGGCAACGACCAAGAGGAGCCCAATCCAGAGCAGGATACTCCCCAGGCAAACCAAACGAACCAGGAGCGCGCTGCGCCCTGCGGCCATACGGCCCGTCTGGGGAGTCATCTTACTTCCCTAACCCGTCAGCGGCATCATAGTCGCTGCCGCCAACGCCGACAAGCGAACAAGACCCAGTGGCAGGAGCCACTGGGTTGAACTCTCGCGCACCTTGCGCTATCGCATCGAGCCCCGCGGCCCCCGCCGCGGGGAAGTCAGTCGTAGGTGTGGCGCCAGCGGGCTCGGCGGGGCAGGGGTGGGCGGGCTCAGGAAGAGTTCCTGGCAGTGAAGGTTTCGGTGTCGATGGGAAGACCCAGTGGCAGGGGCCCTTCGGCCCCGAAGCTTCGGGGCTCCCCTCGATCCCGCAAGCCCGTCCCGCTCTGCGGGACTGGCGGGACTCGGGGCAAACGGGGCAGGCTGGGGGCTCGGTGCGAAATTAGGACACTTCCTAGAGTTCGGGCCCCGGCATCTGGACCTTGCGCAGGCCAGGCGGCAGTTGGAACTTGTCCTCGGCGAGGGGCTGGCGTTCGACGCGGACGAGTTGCTGCTCGCTGACCAATTCGCCTTCTTCATAGCTCAAGACCCTGACCGGGAAGCCTTCGATAGCTTCGGGGTGACGCGCCAGCACTTGTGTCGAGGCCATCTGCCTCGCCGCGGCCTGCGAGAGTTTCTTAAAAAAGCGCGTGAACTGCAGGAAGGTCTCGTACTCGGCCGGTTGGAGTTCGACCTGCGCGAGGGGTGTGGCCCAGAGCTCTGCCGTGCGCTCGCCATCGGTGAGGATTTCGTACTTGGTGGTGGTGAACTTCCCCACCGACTCGGCCCCCAAACGGTTCACGCGCACGTCTAACGGGCGTGTCCCGCCCATCTGCTGCTTCATCATCTGCTCGACCATCGCGCGCTGCTCGGGCGGCAAGTCTTTCAACATTGCCTCCTGCCGTTTGCGCATCTCGGCGAGCTGCCCTGCCATGCGGTCAACGTCGGCCTGCGTTATCTCCTGGTAGCTCTTCTCAGCGGGCTGGATGGTCCAGACTACCTGGCGATCGGCGCGAAAGATGGTGATGAGGGTGCCAGCCGAACCCTGGGCTTCCATGCGCAGGCGGCCCGGCTCGACGTAGCTGACCATGCGGACCACTTCACCGGTCTCGGTGTTTTTGGCTTCCTGCTCAATCACCACCCCGGCCCAGGCGGGCAGCGGGGCCGCAGTCAGACAGAGAAGCAAAAGAAACCCGGCACGCAAATGCTGGATCATCGCTCACCCTCTCCCCGTGGCAGGGGGAACGCTACAGCCCGCTCGACGTTGGCCCAGCCGCCGGCAGCCGCCAGGCCTTCCAGAGGCAGGCTGGCATCGTATGTGCTTTCGCCGACGGCGTCAACCACAGCCAGGGATACCTGGCGGCGGCACCGGAACACCCAGCAGGCGATCCCCTTCGACTCCGGTGATGCGAACCCAGAGTAACCGGTTGGGTTGAACGTCAACGCCGTCCAGCACAACTTTCAGGTAGTTTTCACTCAGCGCCTCGATGCGGCTGTCGGCGCGCGTGCGCCGCAGGGTCAGGAGCTTGAGGCTGCGGCCGACCTGGGCCTGGCGGAAGCGGCGCTGCTTTTCGGCTGCGAGCGCCCGCAAGGTGCGGGCGCGCTGCTGGATGGCTGCGAGCGGCACCTCGTCGCTCAGGTCGCAGGCGCGCGTGCCCGGGCGCTTGGAAAAACTGAACACGTGCAGGTAGCTGAAGGGCAGTTGCTCGACCAGGCGGCAGGTGGCTGCGAAGTCAGACTCGGTTTCCCCCGGAAAGCCGACGATGACGTCGGCGCCGAGGCCGAGGTTTGGCAGCTTCTCGGCGGCGGCGCGAATACGGGCGGCGTAGTCCTCGGCGCGATAGGGGCGGTACATGCGGCGCAGGATACGGTTCGAGCCCGACTGCAGCGGGGCGTGGATGTGGCGTGCGATGCGGTCGCTCGCCGCCAACAGGCGCAAGAACTCGGGGGTGAGATCGGCGGGCTCGATGGAACTGAAGCGCAGCCGCGGCAGCGGAGTCTCCGCCAAGATGCGCTCGGTGAGCACGAGCAAGGGGCTGCGCTTCTGACGTGCCAGCCCCGGCAGGCCTGCCTGCGCAGGCAGGTCGCGCCCATAGCTGCCCAGATCAAGGCCGGAGAGCACCACTTCCTGTACGCCCGCCGCGACCCAGCGGCGAATCGCGGCAAGCACCTCTTCCGGCGGGAGACTGCGTGCGCGGCCGCGCACAAACGGGATCACACAGTAGGCGCAGCGGTGGTTGCAGCCGTCCTGGATCTTCAGGGTGGGGCGCGTGCGGTTGTCGTTAGCGAATTCTCCAGTGGCAGGAGCCACTGGGTTGAACTTAGGGACTGGCCCGGCCGCGAGTGTGGTGGCAGTAAAGATGTCACTGGTGATGATCTTCGCCGGCCGCTCGGCAATGCTGAGTTCCCCAGTGGCATCCCTCGATCCCGCAAGCCTGCCATGGCCGGCTGGCGGGACTCGGGATAAAGGAGCCACTGGGTTGAACTGAAATAGGTGCACTCCTCGCCTTGAGTCCAACCCAGCGGCCTCCGCCGTCGCCCTCCGGGCCGCTGGGGCCGCATGCAGTTCGCGCTCGAGCAGGAGGGGAATTTCAGACTTGTGGGAGTTGCCGACTACGCAAGCTACGCCGGGGAGGAGCGCTAACTCCTGCGGGGCACGCTGCGCGTAGCAGCCCGTGACAACAATGCCCCCGCGGGGCTGCTGGCGGTGGAGCTGGCGGATGCGTTGCCGCACTTGCTGGTCGGCAGCGGCGGTTACCGTGCAGGTGTTCAGGATGACGAGGTCAGCCTGCTCGGGTGCGGCCGCGCGCGCGTGGCCGGCAGCGCGGAGCTGTTCTGCCAGGGCGGCGCCGTCAGCCTGATTGGAGCGGCAACCAAAATTCTCAACGTGGAAGCGCATCCCGAAAGGATTCTAGCGGGTGGCCGCGGCCGAGCGC
The DNA here is from genome assembly GCA_046758465.1 of Terriglobia bacterium. Lineage (GTDB taxonomy): Bacteria > Acidobacteriota > Terriglobia > Acidiferrales > 2-02-FULL-67-57 > JBHIAG01. The sequence continues at coordinate 8,047 of JBHIAG010000083.1, forward strand.
AATCGGCCCCGGAACCGATCATGCCAACCGGCCGGGAATTGCGACGCCCGGAAACGATGAGCTAGAAGCTCGTCGGGGCGCCGGTCATCGAGCGCCGCTGCTGGTAGCAAGCGCGGCAATAGACCGGCCGGCCCTGGCTGGGCTTGAAGGGCACGGTCGTTTCCTTGCCACACTGCGAGCAGACGGTGACCGTGTCTGCGCGTTTGGAGTGGTTCCGGTTCCCGGTCTGGTTCCGCTTGGCCTTGCAGGCTTTGCAGCGCTTGGGTGCGTGCTTGAAGCCCTTGTCGGCGAAGAACACCTGCTCGCCGGCGGTGAAGAGGAACTCAGCACCACACTCCACGCACTGTAGAATCTTGTCCCCAAATTCCATCCCCGACCCCCCATCTGGCCGCGCTAGGACTTACGCATCCGACAGTGGCCCTTCTCCGGACCGTTCCTAGGCAACTTCGCGACGTTGCTTTTTCCGCGCCCGCTTCCGGGCCAACGCTTGTTTGATACGACGTTTCTGCCCTGGCTTCAGGTAGTAGCTGTGCTTCCTGATCTCCTTGATGACGTCTTCCTGCTGGACTTTGCGCTTGAAACGTCGCAGCGCCGCTTCCAGAGATTCACCCTCCTGCACCCGAACTCCTGGCAACCTTTCACACCCCCCTTACCGTATTGATTTCCCGGCAGAATAAGGTTCGATACACTTACCGAAAAAGGCCACAGCGAGTCAAGCAGCATTTTGAGCAGCCGCCGGTTAGGAATCGGTTTCCCGCATGATATAATTACCCGCCTTGGGGTTGAAGGGTTTTGTCACGGGGAGCGTGGCCGCGAAATTCTCGACGCCCGCGGCCACCGCTAGGAGGTCGCATGTCTGCCGAACACCGCAACCTGGCGGAAGACCAACTGCCCATCAGTGACTACTACACCTTGCTGGATTCCCGCACCTACGCGCGCACCAACCGCCGTATTGTCGCCCTCTGTGCTGTCCAAAGCAAGTTCGGGAAAGAGTTGAAGCTCTACGAGTGGAACTACAAGGGCCAAGAGAAAGGTTGGAAAGTCGGTCTGGCCAACATCAACATCGCCGGCATCAACCTGAAGCAATTGGCGGCCGACGCCCAAGCCCTCGCCGCCGCCCACGCCATCCCCCTCAAGTGGAGCTAAAAACGGGTCGCGTAGGCATGGCGGCGGAAGGCGACGTATCGGAACGGATCGCGCCGGATCGCAGCCTAACGGAACGCAACTCAGGCCGAACAGAGAGGCCAAACAATGCCCAAGATTGAGCGGGTGCGGGCGCGCGAAATCCTCGACTCCCGCGGCCACCCCACCGTCGAGGCCGACGTCATCCTCAAGGGCGGCATCGTCGGCCGCGCCGCCGTCCCCTCGGGCGCCTCCACCGGCGAGCACGAGGCGCTCGAACTGCGCGACGCCGACCCCCGCCGCTACCTCGGCAAGGGCGTCCGCCGCGCCGTTGAAAACATCAACCGCCTCATTGCTCCCAAACTCAAAGGCCGCAACGCCGCCGACC
>JBHIAG010000084.1:0-9444 GCA_046758465.1 Terriglobia bacterium
GCAGGAAAGCAGAGCCTCAATATCCTTGGCCTGCGCTGCCTTCACGCAACCGGCAAAGGTCTGGCGGATGGCTTGCGCGTCGGCCGCACGCGTGTCGGGCGGGACTTGGGGCTGGCAGGCCAGCGTCAAGCCGATGAGCCCGACGGAAAATACAAACATCCCTAGGAAATGAAGTCGTTGCATAGGACACCTCCCCCCTTTCTCGTTTCAAGTATGGAGCTTCCCGAACCGTACTCCGGTGACTTGGGGTTGTCAATCTGCCAGCGGCAGCCCCGAAACTTCGGGCCGCTAGGCTGAACAGTAGGGTTCAGCCCACGGGCTTCGGCCCCTGGGCAGGCGATCGGGCGCAAGGCCCGACCCTACCCCCACCCTAACCTGAGTCTCGAAATACGCCCTCTGGGTAGGGGCGGGGCTTGTCCCCGCCCCTCCGAAACACCGGCGGGACGCCCTTCGATCCCGAAACTTCGGGGCTCAGGACAAGCCTGGGGGCTCGGCGCGAAATTAGAATACGACGCCGGCCGGGAGGCTCTTGCTGAGCTGGGGGCAGGTGTGTAAACTGGCATCTTTCATCCGGCATCGGGTATCGTTCATTTTTCGCTTGTGGCCAGCATCTATCCATTTCGCGCCTTCCGCTATAACCCGGAGCGAGCCGGTGCGCCGCTCGAAAAGCTCCTGACGCAGCCCTATGACAAGATTACGCCGGCGATGCAGGCGCGCTACTACGGGCTCAGCCCGCACAACCTGATCCGGCTGGAGCTGGGCAAGCCGGAGCCGGGCGACACCGCCGCCAACAACGTGTACACGCGGGCGGCGGCGTGGCTGGCCGAGGAACTCCGCCAGGGGGTGTTGGTGCAGGATGCGCGGCCCGCCTTCTACGCCTACTTCCAAGACTACACGGTACCAGGGACGAAGGAGCGACGGGTGCGGAAGGGGTTGATCGCACTGGGCAAGCTCGAAGACTACGCCGCACGGGTGGTGTATCCGCACGAGCGAACATGGTCGGGCCCGAAAGCCGACCGGCTGGAGCTGCTGCGGCAGACGCGGACGCAGAGCGGGCAACTCTTCCTGCTCTACGCCGACCCGAAGCGGGAAGTCGAGCGGGTGCTCAACAAGGCTGCCAAGCAGCCGCCCGCCGCCAACCTGACCGATGAATACGAGGTCACGCACCGGCTGTGGGTGGTGGACGCGCCGGAGGCAATCGAGCGGCTCCAGGCATTGCTGGCCGACAAAAAGCTGGTCATCGCCGATGGCCATCATCGCTACGAGACCGCGCTCGCCTACCGGGACGAGTGCCGAACGCAGGGCGCGGGCACGGACGGCCCGCACGAGCGCGCCATCATGACGCTCATCAACATGACGGGGGAAGGGTTGACGATCTTGCCGACGCATCGCCTGGTGCACAGCCTGCCCCCGCTGAGCGGGGGCGGGGCGGGGTTCAGCTTCGCCCGGCTGCGCGAGGCGGCAAGCCGCTACTTTGATTGGTACGCCTATCCGTTTGAAAGCGCCGAGGAGCGCAGGGCGGCCGAGCGGCGCTTCCGAAAGGATTTAGTGGCGCGGGGGCGGGAGCGGCCGACGCTGGGGGTATATGCGGGCGGCGAGCCGGCTTTCTACTTGTTTCTGCTGAAAATTGACGCCGACCTGGAGGGCTGGCTGCCGGAAGTTTCCCCCAAACAGCGGGCGCTGGACGTGGTGTTGCTGCACCGGCTGCTGCTGGAGCGCTGTCTGGGGTTGGACAAGGAGGCGGTGCGGCAGCAGAAGAACCTGCGCTACGTGCGCGAGTGGGAAGAGGCAGTGGGGGCGGTGGAGCGGGGCGAGGTGCAGGTGGCCTTCTTGATGAACCCCATCCGGCCGGAGCAGGTGGGCGAGGTGGCTCTTGCCGGCGAGGTGCTGCCGCAGAAGTCCACGGACTTCTATCCCAAGCTGCTCTCGGGATTGACCCTGTATCGGCTCGATGCGCCGTAGTTTCGAGAAGAGCGGGTGCAGAGCACCTCTTCCAAACGGACACCGAGTCAATTTACTTGAAGCTGAGGTGAGCTATGCGGGTGCCTGTGTTTGAGATGGAGCGCTGGCAGTCGGTGTGGGAAAACCGGGTGGAGTTGAACATCTCCGAGAGCGGCGTGCATCCGCTGACGGCGGAGGAGTTGGTGGAGGATTCGGAGGCGTTGCAGCGGCTGCTGAGCGTGCAGTTGGGCTATCCGCAGACGAACGGGAGCGAGGAGTTGCGGGGGCGGATTGCGGCGCTCTATCCCGGGGCGCGAGCAGAGAACGTGCTGGTGACCTGCGGCTGCGCGGAGGCGAACTACATCGTCACCTGGGCGCTGGTCGAGCCCGGCGACGAAGTGGTGTTCATGCAACCGAACTATATGCAGGTGACCGGGGTGGCGGAAAGCTTCGGGGCGCGGGTGAAGCCGCTGTGGCTGCGGGAGGAGTTGCGCTGGGGGCCGGAGCTGGAGGCGCTGGAGCGGCTGCTGACGCCGCAGACGCGCCTGGTGGTGATCTGTAACCCGAACAATCCCACCGGAGCGGTGCTGGAAGAGAAGGCCATCGAGGGGATCTGCGCGGCGGCAGCCAAAGTAGGCGCCTGGGTGCTGGCGGATGAAGTTTACCGGGGCGCGGAGTTTGCCACCGGCGAGACGCCGGTGCCACCAAACCCGGAGCCAGCAATGACGGCGAGTTTCTGGGGGCGGTACGAGCGGGTGCTGTGCACGGGGGGATTGTCAAAGGCGTACGGCTTGCCCGGGTTGCGGACAGGCTGGATGGTGGGGCCAGCGAAGCAGATCGAATGGCTGTGGGGCTACCACGACTACACCAGCATCGGGCCCACCATGCTGGGCGAGCGGCTGGCGGCGCTGGCGCTGGAGCCCGCGCGCCACGCCCGCTTGCGCGCGCGGACGCGGAAAATTCTGCAGAAAAACTATCCCGCGGTGCACGCGTGGGTGGCCCGCCATGACGGCCTGCTTACCCATGTGCCTCCGGCGGCGGGTGCGATTGCATGGGTGGGCTGGCGCGGCAGGCAGAAGACAGCGGAGCTGGCCGAGACGCTGCGGGAGAGGAAGAGTGTGCTGGTGGTGCCGGGCGAGCAGATGGGGCTGGCGTCCTATCTGCGCATCGGGTTTGGGGGTGATGCGGGGCAGCTCACGCAGGCGCTGGCGCGGGTGGACGAACTCCTGGCCGAGTTGGGATAACCGATAACCGTAAAACGGAAAGCGGCCCCGCTGAAAAGAACGGGGCAGGCAGGGGACCCTTCGACCCCGAAGCTTCGGGGCTCAGGACAAGCAAGTCCCTGCCCTACCCAAGCGCCGAAATCGGGAGTCGAAACGCGGGGTGTTGGGTAGAGACCCGCCTGCGGACGGGCAGGCCCACGGGAAATCGGGGTCCGCAGCTTCGGGAGCAGCCGCATCCCTCGCCGCTACCAGTCCCGCGTTGTCTTCACCGTGAGGCGGGGGTTTACTGGAAGCTGGCGACGGCCTCGCCCTCGTTCGTGAAGGTCTCGAAGACCGTGAGCAGGCGGGTGACCTGCAAGGTCTCCTGGAATTTCTTGGTGAGGTTGACGAGCTTGAGCTGGCCGTCCTCGGCCTTGGTCGAGGTGTAGATGGCGACCAAAGTGCCGACACCCGCGCTGTCGATGAAGCTAACGTTGCCGAGGTGGAGCAACACTTTTTTCTTGCCGGCGGCCAGCAACTGCTTGACGCGTTCGCGGAGTTGGTTACATTCCTCGCCGAGAATGATCTTGCCATCAAGGTCGAGGATGGCGACACCACCGACTTCGCGCTTGGTAATCTTCAAAGGCACGGCTGTCTCCTTCCCTTGTCGAGTTGGCGTCGCGGGCGCCGGCTAGACGAAGTCGGAGCAGGACATGTAGTACCCGCAGCGCTCACACAGCAACTTGCACTGCCGCGCCTGCAAGCGCGTCCCGCAGCGCGGACAAATGTGCATGGGCTCGATTAGCGTGCCGCGCGCTTGCCGGCTGGCCGACTTCCGCTGCAACGCCATGACGGCTCCTTATAGCACGTTTGCGAAAAAAGGAAAACCCATTCGCGCGCGTTCCGGGGCGCGGCTCTCGACCTAGGGGCTGGTGAGCGGCTGCGGGACACCGGCCAAAATGAATTTGGGCTCATCGGCCGTCCCGCGCACGCTGAAGGGCACACGCATCATCCCCATCTGCCCGACCGTCTGCGTCATGACCGTGCCCACGGCGCGGCCAAAGAGGCGGAGGGGGTTTTTGCTGCGCGCTGGCTTCGACTGCCCGCCCCCCTTGAGAACACCCCAGCCCTTGTAGTTGAGCGTCCTGTCAAAACCCACACTGCCGGCGAGCGACGCCTTGAGCCCCTCCGCCGCGAGCTTCAGCGACTTACTGTGGGCGCGCTGGCGGGCAATCCGCAGGTCGCCCTCAAAGGCGCTGAAGCGGGTGTCGCCTTCCGGGACGCCAAGTTGGAAAAACTTAGCCATCTTGGCCAGCGTGCCGCCGATGTTCACCCCAGGGAAGGTTCCGTCGCGCACGGCGAAGGAGCCTTGCCCGGCGAGAGTTTCCAGGGGGTCGGCGGCGCCGAGCTGCAACTGCATATCCAGCTTGCTCTCCAGCCGACCGGTTACCTGGCTCTTGTGCTGCGGGTGGGCGGCCGCACTGATCTGGCCGACGTCGACGCCCTCGACGCTAACGTAGACCCAACTCTGCATCGTCTCCTGCGTAAGATCGATCCGGGTCGCGCCCGTGTAGGTGCCACCATAGAAGGCCAGGGTCACCGGGTTGATCTCCAAGCGCGTGGTATAGAGCCGCACCCTGGCCGTGAGGTTCTCGGCGCTGAAGGGCGCAAAGCTCACCCGCTTTACCTTCACGCTGCCTTTGGCCAGCAACTGCGTTGGCCGGCTGCCGCCGCCGCTGGAGCGTGCCGGGCCCGTGGAGCGCGGCGGGGCGAGCAACGCCGCAATTTCCGGAATGTTCACCTCACCGGCGGCCAGATGGAAATCGGCCACCGGCCGGCCCAAGTTGGGCACGCGCAGCCGCCCGCTGGCCCGCAGCTTGCCGAGCGCCAACCCGAACTCGCCGGCACCGGCGTAGTTCTTCACCGTCAACTGCCCGCGCGTGAAGCGTAGCGGCTGTTTCAGCGTCGGGAGAAAAACTTCCACGTTCTCCAGCGGGACTTCGGCCGCGACCTGCTGCCGCCAGTCCGGCTGCGTGAAGTCGAAGTTGCGGGCCTCCGCCGCGATCCCCGTGACCCGCCAGAGCGGATAAATCTGCTTGTTCTTGCGGCGACGCCAGAACGTGCCCGCGCTCACCTCCACGTTCTCGAGCCGCACCCGGTCGATCCCGGTCAGCATTACCAGGGGGGCGGCGGCGGTGGTCTCGGCCGAGGTTGCCCGCCGGCGCTGGAGCTTTTCCAGGGTGTCGTAGTTCGTTTGGCCCGCCTCGTTCTGGAGCAGATTCAGCCGCAGGCCGTCGAAGACGACCGCGCCGAGCTCAACCTCGCGCCGCAGCAACGGCCCCCAGGCCAGCCCCACGCGAATCCGCTCGATCGCGAGCGTGTCGCCCGCAGGGAAGCCCGGCGGGTTCAGGACGCGGAAGTTGAGCACCTCAACGCGCAGGGGCACGACGTGCAGACGAATCTTTTCGATGGCGACCTCGCGGCCGCTCTCTTGCTTGAGCAAGTCAACGATGGCCGTGCGGTAGCGATCCAGATTCAGAAAATAAGGCACGGCCAGCAGCGCCACCACCAGCAGACCAATCAGACTGCCAACGATCAGGAAAGCTTTGGAACGATACCAGGCGGCCCTGCGGCCGTCCCCATGGGCGGAAGTCATTGTCCTTCTCCTTGCATCCCCGGACTGGTTGGAGCCCACGCGCCGCGTCCCGGACGTTCGGCCAAGTTGTGCGCAGGTAAGTGACCCGGGTAACCAGCCTGCCCCGTCCCGAAGCTTCGGGACCTCGGGGCGCCTCGCGGCAGCCCTCCCCGTGCGGTACCTCCTTCCTACCAGATTCCCCCCACCCGCGCAACCCGCCTTTTCACCCCGGTTTCGTCCCGCTGTGTCCTCGGCTTGCCCTGCCGAAGCCCCGACGCTTCGGGGTCGAAGGGTTCCGCTGTGCTGAGTTCCGGAGGTTAGCGCTGGCGGTTCCACCACCAACTGATCATACCCACGATGGGGTTTGCCTGGGTGCGGGGGAGTGTGAGCGGGGGATACTGCTTGTTTTCGGAGATGAGCAGGAGCTGGCCGGTGCTGTCCTGGTCGAGCCACTTGATGGTGACGCCGTCCTCATGGCGGGCGGCGACCATGCGGTGGCGCAGCAGCACCGGGTCGCGCTGCGAGTGGTCAATGGCGACGATGGCGCCTTCGTTCAGGATGGGACTCATCGAGTCGCCGCGCACGTGCACGCAGGTGAAGTTGCCCGGGTGGGGACACCAGGCATAGTAGATGAGCGCGAAGCCGTCCAGGTCGTGCTCGGAGATTTCGCGCGGGGTGCCGGCTGCGGCCTCGTCTTTCAGCAGCGGGATGGGAACGTAGTAGTCGAGCCGCTCCAGCGCCCGAAACCGCTCGCTCCATTCTTCCAGCGAGACGATTTTCAGTTCCGGGGCGAGCAGCCGCTCCCGCCGACCCTTCCGCAGCGCCGCCGTCAGCCGCCGTGGGTCGGCCCCGACGCGCTCCAGCAGCCGCCGGTAGAACCATTCGCCCAGCCCCGAACCTTCGGGGTGGGCCGGGGCCAGCCGCGCCAGTTGCGCGTAACGTTGCGGTGCGGGCTCGCGGCTGCCCTGCTCCCAATCGGCCACGATCTTCTTACTGAGGCCGATTTTTTCGCCTAACTGGCTCTGCGAGAGGCCCAGCAGGCGCCGTAAGTCTTTGATTTTATAGGACCAATCTCGAATCATCGAAACCCCTTGACATAATACACCAAATTGGTGTACACCGATGTGGTATATATTAGCGCGCTGGCCGCCCGCATGCAAGACAAATTTTTAGGACTATTAGCCCCGAAGCGAGGTTTTGCCATGAAAGCCCTCACGAAGCCTTTCGGTTCTTCCCAGCAGTTTTCCCGACCGCGCCGCATCCGCAGTTGGGCCGAAGCCGACAGCGCGTTGGCCGAACTCGGCAAGCTCGCGCGGCAGCAGGGCAAGCTCTCGGCCCGCCGCGCCCAGGCGCTCGCAGGTGTCGAGCGGCAGGCCGCGCGACTCCAGGCGCGTGCCCGGCAGTTGGCTGCCGCACTCGAGAAGTTCTCTTGCAAGCAGGCGGTCCACGCGACCGGCCCGAACGGCGAGCCGACAACGACCCTGGCGGCTGGCCGCCGCAGCCGACGCCTGGTGTTTGGCCGGGTCGGGTTTCGACGCGTCCACTGGCTGGCGGTGCGCGACCCGGAGCGGGCGGTCGCGGCGCTGGCGCGCAACAGCTTGTCCCGGTTTTTGCGGGTCGAAACCCAGCTCGACTGCGAGGCCTTGCACCGCTGCCTGGTCGCAGCTCACACGAACGGCCAGGGCCGACCGCGCTCGGCCGCCACCCCGCAGAAGCTGGCTCGCGTCGGCATTCGCCTCAAGACGCGCGACGCCTGGTTCTACGAGCTCCACCCACAGGCCGTAGCACGCTAGGGCTGAAAACGCTCGCGGGAGCCGTGCGGTGACCCGTTCGACCCCGAAGCTTCGGGGCTCCGGGTCACCCCGAGGAGGGTCGGGGGTGAACAGCACGGGGCTCAGTGCAATGGCGAGACGTAAACCCGCCGAGCCAGTGCCCTTGCTGGCCGAGCAGGACGAGGGCGACCTGGTCGACACCGCCACCGCCGCCCGCTTGCTCGGCAAGTCCCGCCCTTCCATCTACCGCTATCTGGAAGAAGGCCGGCTGGGCGGGCGCAAGGTCGGCGGCCGCTGGTACGTCTTCCGCGAAGCTGTGGACCGCTGGTGGGAGGCCGGCCTGGTGGTACAGTCCAACCCGGAACACTACCCCCGCAAGACGAAGACCAAGACAAAGAGGCCCGACTAGAACTCCACACCCACAAGCGCGCGATCCCCACCCGCCCCGCTAGCTATCGGGGCTACCCACTCAGGGTGTTGTTCTGAGAGTTTACGTACGGGCTAAAAGCCCGTACCCACCAAAACAACTTGCGGACGCGGGCTAGAAGCGGGCCAGCTCGGCGACCCTCTGGGTAGGGCAGATGCTTGCTTGCCCCCCGCTCTGCGGGGTCGAAGGAGCCCCTGCCGTCCTGCTACGGCAAGGCACTCTGAGGGGCGGTTCCCATTTTGGGAGAGATTCTCAAAATGTTCATCGTGTTCATGGTGTTCATCGTGTTCATCGTGTGCACAATGTTCACCGTTATTAGACACGCCCCCTCCTCTCTGCTATCTGCTTGTGGCGGCCCGTAGGCTCCCCCGGTGCGGCTACGGGCAGACACACGCAGACAATGACACGCCAGCACGCCAACTTCCTGCACGACTTGGTGCCTGCGGCGCAACGCATCGCGGCGCGCTACGGCCTGCCGGCCTCGGTGGTGCTGGCCCAGGCGATCCTGGAATCGAACTGGGGTCGCTCGCAATTGGCGCGGAAGGCGAAGAATCTGTTCGGGATCAAAGCCGTCAGCCGCCACGCCGACGCCATTACCCTGCCGACCACCGAGTATGACCGGCGGGGACGGCGGCGGGTGGTGCCGGCGCGCTTTGCGGCCTATACGAACGTTGAGGACTGCCTGGCTGACTACGGACGCCTGCTGGCATTCGCCTCGCGCTACGCCCCGGCGCGCGCCGTCGCCGACGACCCGTTCGCCTTCGCCGAGCAATTGGTGATCTGCGGCTACGCCACCGATCCCGGCTACGCGAAGAAAATTGCCCGGCTCATCCGCCGGTACAAGCTGACGCAGTTCGATTCAGTTCCCCCAGGCACCCCTCGACTTCGCTCGGGGTAAAGGTGCTTGGGGGCTCGGGGAGAGGAGGCGTGAAGAAGAAATGCAGATGCTGATTCGCCGAGTCGGAAAACAAGGCTCCCAGCCGCGAAAAAGCGAGGGGGGCGACATGGAAGGGGGTATATACCCCCGGCTGCAACCCATTGCTGGGCAAGGAGTTGATTCTATTTTCTGGCAATCGGGTAGGAGGGTGGGGAAGGGGGCAAGGCAACGACCACAAGATATTGGGGTGAGTCACGGCGTCTGAGGTTTGACAAAGGAGGAAGTCATGAAGGGTATGAAGACCTATCTCGTGGGCGCGCTGGCGGTTGCCGGTGCCGCCCTGCTCTGGTGGTACGGCGCGATTGACACCGGCCAGGCCGCCACGCTCATCCTCGTCGGCCTCGGCCTGATGACCCTGCGCCATGGTCTGACCACCGAGCGCATCAAGCTGCTGCTGGAACTGCTGGCCCCCTACCGGCCGGGCCGACCGCGGCGAGAAAACGAGGAGCCTGCCCGTCCGGCAGGCGGGCCCGAATCGGGAGAGGTACGATGAGCGTCGGAGGCGCGTTCAAAAAAATCGGTCGCGGCTT
>JBHIAG010000085.1:0-8811 GCA_046758465.1 Terriglobia bacterium
CCTCTTCTTCGGCACGGCTCAAGCCGTGCCCTGACAAGTGCTTTTCAGGAAGCCGCGTGAGGTGCTAGCCATGGGCGTGCGCCGCAAAGCCCGCGAGGCTGCTTTCGAGATGCTCTTCCAGTGGGAGATGTCGAAGGACGAGCCCGCCCAGGTCCAGGCGCGCTATTGGGCCGCAGCGAAAAGCAACACGGGCGCGGCCTTCGCCAATGAACTGTTTGCCGGCACCCTCGCCGCGCTGGCGCAGATTGATGAGTTGTTGCGTGCCCACGCCGAACACTGGCGGCTGGAGCGCATGGTTGCCACCGACCGCAATATTCTTCGGCTCGGCGTCCACGAACTTCAGGCCCACCCCGAAACCCCACGCCCGGTCATCATCAACGAAGTCCTGGAAATAGCCCGCAAGTACTCGACGCCAGACTCGGTGCCGTTCATCAACGGTGTTCTCGACGCCGTCCGCCGCACCCTGGAAGCCTCGACCCCGCAGCAGTAGCGGCGGCGTATCATGCCAGGTCGAATAACAGGAATTCCGCCTTCTCGTTGCTGCTGATTTCAAGCTGCTCTTTTTCGCTGACAGCGGCTCCGTCGCTGGCTTCCAGTGAGATGCCATTCAGCCGCACTGCGCCGCGGGCCACCTGAATCCAGGCATGGCGGTTGGGTTTCAGGCGATGGGTGATTGGCTCCCCGGGAGCCAGCAAACCAACAAATAACGCAACGTCCTGGTGCACGGTGACCGCCCCCTGAGGGGCGTCTCGGGAGACGAGCAAAACCAGGTGACTGTGATTTCCCTCCGCCTTGAACGCGCGCTGTTCATAGTTAGGGCTGAGGCCTGGCCGTTCCGGCACGATCCAGATCTGCAAAAAGTGCACAGGCTCAGTCTGAGAAGGGTTCACCTCGCTGTGGCGGATGCCCGTGCCCGCGCTCATGCGTTGTACTTCGCCGGGACGGATTACCGAACCGTTGCCCAAACTGTCCCTGTGCTCCAGGGCGCCTTCCAGCACATAGGTGATGATTTCCATGTCGCGGTGCCCATGGGTTGGGAAGCCGGCGCCGGGCTGCACGCGGTCTTCGTTGAGCACGCGCAAGTGGCGAAAACCCATGTAGCGGGAGTGGTAGTAGCGGTCGAAGGAAAACGTGTGATAGCTGTCAAGCCAACTCAGTTTCGTGTGCCCACGCGCATGCGCAGGCCGTCGTTGAATCATTTGAGGCTTCCCTCTCAGGCAGCGTATCCGGCCGCCCGCTAGTTGTGTGACCGGGTGTCGGAAGCCGGGAAGAGGAAGGCGGCGGCGCGGGCGATGATGGCGGGATGCGTGCCCTGGTGGCCGACGCCTTTGACGACGTGTAGTTCAAAGCCGTTGGCGATTTTCTTCTCCTTGGCCAGCCGCCGCATCTGCTCATACCAGTGGCGCCCGCGCTCCAACCGGTGCCGGCCCTGCAAGCGGTCAACGGCCTGCTCCTGGCGCAGGTACCTGTCGCGTGTCGTATCGTTCTCTCCGATCACCACCGCCAACGGCAAGGCCAGCAGTGCGTCGAGGCGGAACTCGACGTCGGGCGGTACGCGCGCGTTCTTTTTTATCCCGTAGGGGTAGTCCAGCGCGGGGTCGGGCAGACACCACCAGCCGGGCGCGCCCACGACCACGCGCTGCAACCGGTCAGGATGAACCAGCGCGTAGCGGTGAGCGAACTGTCCGCCACCGGAAAAACCGTAGAGATAGAAGCGCGCGATCTTGGCGCGCGTCAGGCGTGCGACTTCCGCCAGCAGGGCGTGGAGCTTGAGGTCAGCCCGCGGCCCGCGGAAGTTCAACCGCTGGTAGTCAGGAAACGTCCTGCGGTCGAAGAGCGGGGCTACCACCACCAGGTTTTCTCGCTCCGCCATCGGGATCCAGGCGCGCGCGTGGGCTTTGGCTGTGCGCGAAGCGCCGTGCACGGCGACCAGGACGGTGCCCCCGGGCGAAAAATTGTCAGGAATATAAAGGTAGTAGGTCTGAGCGTCGAGTTGCCGCTGGAGAAGCTTTCCCCGGGGCGGCTCTTTTCCGGCCGCAGCCGCGAGCAAGCTCGCAGCCGCGACCCAAACCCCGAGCCACAGCACTCGACTCGCAGCCGGCTTCATCGCTGCTCCTCCGGCAGGGCACACAACTCTACGCGGTTACCGTCGAGGTCGTCAAAATAGATCGAGCGCGCCTTCCAGGCCGGAAACGCCACCGGGCCCTCCACCTCGATGCCGCGCGCGTGCAGGTGCTCCAGCGCCCGCTCGAGCTCGCCGGGGGCGATGCGCAGGGCGAAGTGGATCGGCCCCTTGCAGTGAGCTGCGCCGAAGCTGAGCGGCCCGCGAGTCAGACCGATGCGCTGTGGCGCGCCCGGAGGCCCCGCCCACAGCCAGGCCCAGGTGTCATTGGCTGGCTGGTCGACCGCGAGCCCCACGACCTGGTGGTAGAACTTTGCCGCGCGGCGCACGTCTTTGACCACCAGAATGATTTCCGAAATTCCCTGCGGCTGGATCACCCTACCCACCTCGCGAACACTCATTCTGGCCCAAGCCCTGCGGTGAGGCAAGCCACGTGCGTCAGGTGGTGCGGACGAGTTCTTCCATCGCTTGCAGCACCGCGCGGGTCAGCTCCGGGGCCTGGGTTTCAGCGTAGAGCCGCATCAGTGGTTCCGTGCCCGAAGCGCGCACCAGCACCCAGCCGGTGTTGAGCAGGTGGAACTTGATGCCGTCGAGGTCTTCGCGACCTACCACAGTCCACGGCCCGAGCTTGGGAAGCTGGTTCCGGGCGAGGTAGGCGAGCGCGCGCTGCTGCTGTTTGGCCGGGAGTTCAAGGTCGAGCCGCGCGAAGTGGTGGGGACCAAACTCGGTGTGGAGCTTGGCGACCAGGTCGGCGAGCCCCGAAGCCTGCTCGCCTGCCCGTCCGGCAGGCGGGCGCAGGCGAGCTTCGGGGCCGTGCGTGGCCAGGATTTCGGCCAGCAGCAGCGAAACCAGCAAACCGTCGCGCTCCGGCAGGTGCCAGCGGAGCCCGATGCCTCCGCTCTCCTCGCCGCCGATCAGCAGGTCGCGCTCGAGCATCAAGTCACAGATGTATTTGAAGCCGATGGGCGTTTCATGGACGCGCCGGCCGTAGCGCTCAGCGATGCGGTCGATCATTTTGGTGGCCGAGAAGGTGCGCGCGATCTCGCCGCGCTCACCGCGCGCCAGCAGATGCTGGAGCACGAGCGAGAAAATTCTATGCGGGTCCACGAAGTAGCCCTGGGCGTCCACCGCACCCACGCGGTCGGCGTCGCCGTCGGTAGCCAGTCCCGCGTCGTAGCCCGCGCGCTGTACCGCTTGCGAGAGCTCATCCAGGTGGGGCGGAATCGGTTCCGGCTGGAGACCGCCGAAGAGCGGGTCTCGCTGGCCGTGGATTTCGCGATGGGGGACTCCGTGCTGCTCGAAGAGTTCGCGCAGGTAGCCCACGGCGGCGCCGTACATCGGGTCGAGGATGAAGCGGTAGCCGGCGCGGGCGATGCGGTCGAGATCCACCAGTTGGCGCAGGCGAGTGAGATAAGGGGTCTTCAAATCCACCCGCTCGATGAGCCGCGGCTGCGGCACGAGCCGCCAGGGGGCGTCGTCAGCCAGCATGCGTTCGACTTCCGCGACGATGCGGGGTGAGGCTGAGCCGGCGTAGCGGGCTTTGAGTTTCAGGCCGTTCCAGCGCGGGGGGTTATGGCTGGCAGTAACCATCACGCCGCCTGCGGTGGCGAGCTGCCGCACGGCAAAGGAAACTGCCGGCGTCGGGGTGGATGCCTGGGCGAGGTAGACGTGGAGGCCAGCCCCCGAGAGCACCTCGGCCACTACAGCGGCTGCTTGTGGTGAGTGGAAGCGCGTGTCGTAGCCCACCACGACACCGGCGCGCACGTCCTCGAACTCGACGAAGTAGCGCGCCAGCGCTGCGCTCAGGCGGCGGACATTGGCGAAGGTGAAGTCGTCGGCGATAACGCCGCGCCAGCCGTCGGTGCCAAAGTGCAGGCTCGGAGTAGAGCGTCTCGTTCGCTTGTGGCCGGGTCGCGGTTTCACAGCAGGTTCCGCCGGTTCGTTCCTTCCAGATATTCTACGACTTTGCCGACCTCTTGCGCCCGTTCGCGGGTGGTGACCAGCAGGGCATCGCGCGTTTCGACCACCACGAGGTTCGAGACGCCCACCGCGGCGGCAAATTTCTTTGGCGTCCAGAGCAGATTGCCGCGCGCGTCGAGCGCCAGGGTCTCCCCACGCGTAACGTTGCGCGTCCCGCGAGGCGGGACCAGATAGTCGTAGAGGGCGGCCCAGGAGCCGAGGTCGGTCCAGCCGATGTCGGCGGGCAGCATGCGCACGTCCGGTGCCCGCTCCAGCAGGGCGTAGTCCACGGAAATGTTCTGGAGCTTTGGATAGAGCCGCGTCAGGGTGCGCGCGTAGGCGCGGGTGCCGAGGGTGGTGCTGAGCGCTGCCAGGGCGCGCGCGGTGGCCGGCAAGTAGCGCGCCAGCAGCTTTTGAAAGGTTGAAAGCGTCCAGAAAAACATGCCCGAGTTCCAGTAGTAGCGGCGGCTGCGCAGGTAGCGGCGGGCGGTGGCCGGGTCAGGTTTCTCAGTAAAGCGCCGCGCGCGATAGACGGGCGCGCTCGCGACGCGTTTCCAGAACCGTCCGCGCTCGATGTAGCCGTAGCCGGTGTGCGGTTCGCGGGGGGGGATTCCGAGAACGGCGGCGCAGTCGTCCGCCTGCGCCGTGGCCAGCGCCGAGCGCACCAGGCGGTGAAAGCGAGCCGGGTGGCGAATGGCATGGTCGGCGGGGAAGACGCCGAGC
Organism: Terriglobia bacterium; assembly: GCA_046758465.1. GTDB lineage: Bacteria > Acidobacteriota > Terriglobia > Acidiferrales > 2-02-FULL-67-57 > JBHIAG01. Next base: position 4,805 of record JBHIAG010000085.1, read on the forward strand.
AAGGCGTCCGGTGCGCGGCGCTTGATGTGCGCGGCGGCCAGGGCAATGGCGGCGGCGGTGTTGCGGGCTACGGGTTCGACCAGCAGGTTGCCTGTCGGCAACGGCCGAAGCTGGCGGCGGACCAGGCCTGCCTGTTCGCGGCCGGTGATGACAAAGATTCGGTTGCGGGGAAACAGCGGGCGCAGTCGCTGATAGGTTTGCTGGAGCAGGGATGCGCGGCTCGCCAGCGCCAGAAACTGCTTGGCGCGGCGGCGGCGGCTGAGGGGCCAGAAGCGGGTGCCACGGCCGCCGGCGAGGATCACCGCGTAGGCGGGTAGTTGGTCGGGCATAGGTGAAAATGAAACCACAGATGAACACAGATGAACACAGATTTGTTAGAGGGTCAGAGAGTCGAAGAGTCGCTAGGCAGGGCGGAAGAAGAAACACGTGCACAGAAGGGCTCACCACAGAGGCACCCTTCGACCCGTTCGGCAAGCTCAGGGTCGCCCTGAGGTACTCGAAGGGCGACTTCGCTCCCCGCAAAAAGCGCCCTTCGACAAGCTCAGGGCAAGCGGGGTCTTCGCCCCGAAGCTTCGGGGCTTCGACAGGGCAGGCAGAGGACGCAGAGAGGAAGAAGCAGCGGAGGCAGAGGAGGCAAAGGATAACGATAAGAACTGGGAGCAGCTAGGGAGAGAAGAATTGCTGGAGGCGGCGGAGGCCTTCTTCGATGCGCTCCATGGAGGTGGCGTAGGAGATGCGGATGTGGGTGGCGGTGCCGAAGGCTTCGCCGGGCACGACCACGATGCGCGCTTGCGCGAGCAGCCGGCGGGCGAGTTCGACCGTGTCGGTGAGGCGCGCGCGTTGCAGGTAGCGGCTCACGTTGGGGTAGGCGTAGAAGGCGCCGCGCGGTTGCGCGCAGGAAAGATCAGGAATCGCGTTGAGCCCGGCGATGATGCGGGCGCGCCGCCGGGTGTATTCGGCCAACATTTGCTCGACGGAGTCCATTGAGCCGCGCAGCGCCTCCAGGGCGGCTTTTTGGGCGATGGAGGTGGGATTGGAAGTCGAATGGCTTTGCAGGCGCAGCATCGCCTGGATGATGGGTTCGGGTGCGAGCGCGTAGCCGATGCGCCAGCCAGTCATGGCAAACATCTTCGACAGCGAGCCGACGACGATGACGTGCGGCTTCGCCTCCGGCAGGCTGGTGACGGAAAAGGGTGGGCGGTCGTAGAGGAAGTGCGAGTAGCACTCATCGGTCAGCAGCAGCGCACCGCGGCGGCGCACCAGTTCCAGGATGCGGTTGAACTCACCTGGTTCGATAACCGCGCCCGAAGGGTTATTGGGCGAGTTGACGATGACGAGCCGGGTGCCTTCGACCCAGGCGCGCTCCAGGTGTGCGGCGGTGAGGCTGAACCCGGCGGCCTCCTCGGTCGGCACCGGAATCACCCGCCCGCCGGCGTAGTGAATCACCTCAGGAAAGCTGACCCAGTAGGGCACGGGCAGCAGCACGGCGTCGCCGGGGTTGATGAGGACACTGACGGCGTTGAAGATGGCGTGCTTGCCGCCGACGGTGGCGATGCACTCGGGCGGGGTGTAGTGCGTGGCGAGTTCGCGGGCGTGCCAGGCGCAGATGGCTGCGCGCAGTTCGCGGATGCCGCCGGCGGGGGTGTATTTCGTGAAGTCCGCCGCCAGGGCGCGGATGGCAGCCTGCTTGATGTGGTCGGGAGTGGGGAAGTCGGGCTCGCCCGGGCCGAAGTCCACCAGGTCAACGCCCTGGGCGCGGAGCTGTTCGGCCTGTTGGAGGACAGCGAGGGTGGCCGAGACCGAGATGCGTTCGACGCGCTCAGCCAGTTTGAAGGTGGTGACGGGAGTTTTGGGCATCGCGTGGCCTAAAGGCTAACACAGGAAGCAGAGGAGGCAAAGGAGACAAACCCCTCGGCCCGTTCGGCAAGCTCAGGGTCGCCCTGAGGTACTCGAAGGGCGACTTCGCTCAGGGTAAAGGAAGCAAAAGAGGCAGAGGAGACAAAGGATGGCAACGAGACAGTGGAGTCATTTCAGCACAGAGGCACAGAGGACGCAGAGGAAGGGGCCCGGCGATCAGAACACCGGCGAGACGCCCGCCTGCGCCCGTACGGGCAGGGACGGGCAGGCCGGTGCCACCAAGAGATGCTGGCTCGCCGGACGAAGTGTGGGCCTCACTTTTCAGAGGGTTTCCTGGAGCTCGTGGGCAATGTAGGTTATGAGTCGTACCGGGAAAGAGACGTGAACGGTTTCGCGGTCGGAGTTGACATCGATGACGAGGAGACCGGCGTGGATGGCGACGCGCACTTTTTCGCGTGCGTTTTCGACTTCGACCAGGGGGCCATCGGGGCAGCGCTCAAACTCCTGGGCAGCCGCCTGGATGGCGGGCAGCCAGGATCGGAGCTCAGCTGCCGCCCGTTGCAGTTTCTCGTCGGGCACGAACTTCAGCCCCAAGGGGACGAGGGCGGCGGGGATAGCCAGGCGGACAGTGTCGCCGCCGGGGTGCTTCTCCTCCACATAGACCCGCACCAGGCCGGCGCTGTAGACGGCAGCGGCGAGCGTGACGCCCGCCAGGGCCAGGAGAGCCGTGGCGACGGAAAAACCTCTTTCCCGGGAGGGCATTTTTACTGCCTGATTATTCCAGCGTGCGTTTGGAGTCGATCCAGACGCGCACGGTCTCGGCGCCGTCCTTCACGGTGACCAGTTCGATGTCGCCGTGTGCGCTCAAGACACGCAGGGCGGCCACCAGGTCGAGTTCATCCTCTTCACCCGAGAGCAAGGCCTCGACCACCGGGAAGGGGAGCTTGACGTCTACTTGCTGGTTCTTCTGCTCGTCTTCGCGGACCTTGACAATCAGGTAGCCGCCCTCTTTGGCGACGCGCACGCTCTCGTGGGCGCTCTCAATGGTGAGGAACTCGCCTTCCCCGGCAGCGCGCACCGCTTCCAAGACGGCGCGCCAATCCACTTCGTGGATCTTGATTTCGCGGAGCTTCAACTTCCCACCGCGCAGCGGGTCGACATGGATGGCGGGGAGGACGGCCTCGGCCAGCGCCAGGGGGAGGTTGACCCGGAGGGTTTCGGGCTCCTCGCCGCTCTTTTCCACGCGCACGTGCAACCAGCGGTCGGCGGGTTGGGCGAGCGCAACCGTGGCGGCCACGAGTACTAGCAGCAGCCCGGAGAGTGCTTTTCTCATGTTTCCGTTCCTCCTGTGGGGACTCAACTTATAGAAACGAAGGGCAGGGGAAAAAAGTTCCACCTATGTTCAGGCAAGGAAGGATTTCACCACAGAGACACGGAGAACACAGAGGTAAAGGAGGCAGAAGAGGCAGAGGGCAATTTCGCCACAGAGGCACCGAGGACACGGAGACAGAGGACGGAGAGCTGAAAACTGAAACCCAGCTGTTAGCCGACTTTGGCGCGGATGCGCTCTTCGACCACGGGGGGAACCAAGCCCTTCACCGAGCCGCCCAGGCGGGCGACTTCTTTTACCAGGCGGGAGCTGAGGTAGCTATAGGCTTCTGCGGGGAGCATGAAAACGGTTTCCAGGCCTGGCTCCAACTGCCGGTTCATCATCGCCATCTGCAACTCGTACTCGTAGTCGCTGACGGCGCGGATGCCGCGGAGGATGACGCGGGCGCCTTTGCGGCGGGCATAGTCGACCAGCAGGCCGTCGAAGCTGTCCACGCTCACGTTCGCCAGGTGTGTGACCGACTGCATGAGCATCTCGGTGCGCTCGCGCAGGCTGAAGAGGGCGTCCTTGTCGGGACTGCGGAGCAGGGCGACGATCAGGCGGTCGAAGAGCTTGCTGGCGCGTTCGATGAGGTCCAGATGCCCGTTCGTGACGGGATCGAACGAGCCCGGGTAGATGGCAATAATTTCGGCCACCGCTGGCTCCGTGAGTGAGCGAGGCGATTGTAGCGCAATCGGAGTGGATTCGCCACAGAGTCACCGAGGGAAAGAGGCAAAGAGGCAAAGAAGGAAGGAGGCAAAGAAGGAAGGAGGCAAAGAAG
>JBHIAG010000086.1:0-8601 GCA_046758465.1 Terriglobia bacterium
GCCCCCGCCTGCCAATGGGAACATACCGGTGCCTACCAAGTCAAGACACTGTACTCGTCCAGTAGATTAGTGACACTTTTCGCCAGCTTGCTGACGCCCGTCCAATAACCGTGAACACGGTGAACATTTTGAGAACCTTTCCCTAAATGGAACCCAACCTCCCGCCCCCACTCCTCTCCGGGGCCCTGAGCGCGGCGACGCGCTCGAAGTAGTGCATCGTGCACTCGATGCCCTTGTAAAAGTTGCCGAGGTTCAGTTTCTCGTTCGGGGCGTGCAGGTTGTCGTCCGGCAAGCCCCAGCCCATCATCACCACTGGTGTCTTGAGCGCTTTGGCGAAGAGAGTAACGACCGGGATGGAACCGCCCGAGCGGACAAACACGGCGCGTTGGCCGAAGACTTCCTCCAGTGTTTCGACCGCCGCTTGGAGGTAGGGATTGTCGGTTGGCACGATGACCGCCGGGGCCTGACTCAGCACACGGACGGAGAGTTTTACACCGTTGGGCTTGACCTTCTCGACATGGCGCTGGAAGAGCCGAACGATCTCAGCGGGCTTCTGGTCAGGCACCAGGCGCATGGAGACCTTGGCCGTGGCTTCGGCGGGGATGACGGTTTTCGCGCCGGCCGCCGTGAAGCCGCCCGCGATGCCATGCACCTCGAACGTGGGCCGCCCCCAGATGCGCTCGAGCACCGAGTAGCCTTTCTCCCCGACCAGCGCGGATGCCCCCACGGCTTCCCGCTGCCACTTTTTCTCATTGAAGGGCAGGCGTTTCCAGGCGACGAGTTCGGCCCGAGAAACTTTCTTCACGCGGCGATAGAAGCCGGGGATAAGAATCCTGCCACGGCGGTCTTTGCAGGCGGTGAGAATCTCGGCCAGCGCCATTAGGGGGTTGGGTGCGGCCCCCCCGTAGAGGCCCGAATGCAAATCGTGGCTTGCGCCGCGCACATGAACCTCCAGGTAGACCAGGCCGCGCAGGCCGACATCGAGTGTGGGGAACCCGGGTGCAAACATCTCGGTGTCGGAAACCAGTGCCGCGTCGGCACGGAGCTTGTCGCGCTGGGCGGACACATAGCTCTCGATGCTTTTCCCGCCGACTTCCTCTTCGCCTTCGATCAGAAACTTCACGTTGATAGGCAGCTTGCCCGTTGGCTGCAGGAACCCTTCAGCGGCCTTGAGGTGGGTGAAGAACTGGCCCTTGTCGTCGGCCGCGCCACGAGCGTAGATGTTGCCGTCGCGGACGTCGGGCTCGAAGGGCGGGCTTTTCCACAAGTCGAGGGGGTCGGGCGGCTGCACGTCGTAGTGGCCGTAGCAGAGCAGGATGGGTTTGCCCGGCGCGCCCAGCCACTCCGCATAGACCAGGGGATGGCCTTCGGTGGGGATAAGTTCGACGTGGGTCATCCCGATACGGCGGAATTCGTCGGCGACGAACTGCGCGGCGCGCTCGATATCCGGCTTGTGCTCCGGCAGTGTGCTGACGCTCGGGATGCGGAGAAAAGTCTTCAGTTCTCCCAAGAACCGTTCCTGGTTGCTGCGGATGTAGTCTTGAATGGTTAGACTCACGCTGGTTCCTCCCTGTTAGAAGGGTCGCTGGACGGTCTCCGATGCGGCGGGCTGCGCAGGCTTCAGCATGCGTGCCAAGATCAGGCCGCCGAGCACCAATTGCAGCAAGTAGCCAACGGCGCTCGCGCCCAGGGCGTAAAGCGAGGTCTGCGTCCAGAGGAATTGCAGCGCCTGGAAGGGCACCACAAACCCCAGCCAGCAAACCAGCCCCAGCAGGGCTGCGGCCCGCAGCCCGCCCGCGGGGCGCGCCAGGCTGTAGAGAAAACCAAAGAGCAGGCCGATCCAGAGCGTCACGACCCATGACCAGAAGGTGGCCTGGTGGGGCGGCAGGGGAAAGGCTTCGGGGTAATTTTGTATGAACTTTTCGATCTGATGGAAGATGAGGTTCTCGGCGAAGTGCGCGGCAAAGGTGGTCAAAATGCCGAGCACCCCAACCAGTAGGCCAGCCACTACCACCCGTACAGACATTTAAGCCTCCTTGGGGACGCTCCGTTGGCGTTGCTAACGCACCCAGGTCATTCCGTCGGGTTCAGTGCCGGGTGCGATGCGGTGGACGATACTCTTCGTAGCGACGTCAATGACGGTGACCTGGTTGGACTGCGTGTTGGCGACAAAGGCACGGCGGCCACCAGGCTCGAGCAGAATGCCGACGGGCATACTACCGGTTCCAATGGTCGTGAGGTGCTGGCGGCTGGCGGCGTCAAAGCTGGCGACGGCGTTCGAGCGGGCGTTCGATACCCAGACCTGCTTGCCATCGGGTGTGAATTTGACGCGGATGGGCATCTGGCCTTCTGAAAAGAAAGTGACGACGACCTGATCGGTGGCGGTGTCGATAACAGAGATGGAGTCGGCGGCGCGGTTACCGACCCAAACCTCGCGCCCGTCGGGCGAGACATCAATCCCTTCGGTACCCGCGCCGGTGGGAATGGTCTTCACCCTACCGCTCGTGCGCTCGATGACAGTCACGCTGCCGGAGCCGATATTGGCGACGTAAAGCTTGCGCTCGTCCGGGGTGGGCACCACCATGTGGCTGACCTGCTGACCGGTCTGGTAGACGCGCGCAATCGCGCCGCTGGCGCTGTTAATTTCCAGCACCGCTTGGTTGGCTTCACAGGTCACCCAGAGGAGTTTGCCGTCGCGGCTGACCCCGATGCCGTGCGGGCGGCGGTACTCCCCGAGGTCGAGAGTGCGGGCGACGCGGCGGCCCGGGATGTCAATCACGGTAATGGTGTTGCCTGGCGTGCGGGTGCCGTAGTTGGCCACATAGACAAAGCGGCCGTCGGGCGAGGCGGCCGCTTCGTGGGGGCCGATACCCGTGGGCAGCTTGGCGATGATGGAAAATGTACGGGGCTCGATGAGGACCGCCTCATGGTCTGATTTGTTCAAGACCACGAGCAGCGATTCGGCCTGTGCGGCCAGTGGCAGTGTGGCCAGCAGCAGGGCGGCGAGGGCCATCGGTGACAAAACACGCAACATTGCATCCTCCTGGGGACAACTGTAAAGCCCCTATTGTACTAAAATCGAGCGGTTTGCTATTGTGTTTGCGCGGAGCGGTGCAGGAGTGGCTTAACTGGCGGCACTGGAAATGCCGTGTCCCGCTAGCAGCGGGACCGTGGGTTCGAATCCCACCCGCTCCGCCATTGGGCACGCACGTTGCCACCCACAGGACGGATGGGAGTTGATTCTGTTCCGCGTCTCAATGCGGCTTGGCGGCGACTTCGGCGGCCGTGCGGTCGAGCCGCTCGCGCAGGTCGGCCAGCATCAGTATGACATTGAGCAATTTTCCCCGCATGAGCTGGGAGCTGGGCGGGTTGTCGGTACCGATGGAAGCGATTTTGGCGGCAGCAAAAATGACGAACTGTGAGCTTTCGCGTTGCAGCACCTCACTTAAGTCCTCTTCTGCCAGGCGCCGGGCGAAGCGGTGGCAGCGATCCTGGATGTCGGCGACGAAATGTTCCAAGCAAAGTGCCTGGCGCTGGAGTCTGGGCTCGATGGGATTGGGACAGCCGCTGACCTTGCAGTTCACTGCGGGCTGATCCTGTGAGGGACGGACATCCGGCATGGGCTGAGCCGCTGATAGTAGGCTTGGGGTTGAGGGGAAGTCAAAGTGTTTTACTGGTAGGATTTCCCCTGCGGCTGTGCTCGTGCTAGAGTAGCAGCCATACCGCCAAACTCTTCCGCGCTGGAGAATCCTGGGGTGTGCCAGTGAAGGCCAATATTCTAGCCATTGATGACGACCAACTCTTGCTCACGTTGGTGGAAAAGGCCTTGGGCAAGGCGGGGCACGCAGTGAGCGGCGTAACCGATCCGGTGCGGGCGCTCCACCTGCTGGATGCGCAGAGCTTCGACCTGGTCATTACTGACATCGCGATGCCGAAGCTCAGCGGCATCAAGGTGCTGGAGATGGTCAAGGCCTTGGACGAAAGCATTGAGGTCATCATCCTGACCGGTGTCGAAGAAGAGCGGTTTGAAAACGCCATCGCCGCGCTGCGCCTGGGCGCGAGCGATTTTCTGCTCAAGCCGCTCCATAACATGGACGAACTGCTGGTGGCGGTGGAAAAGGCGCTGGAAAAGCGCCGACTGGCGCTCAACGTTCGCCAGCTCACCGAAAGTTTGGAGCGGATGCGCAAAACCGATTTTCTGACCGGTGTCTGCACGCGGCGCTATTTTTTTGAGCGGCTGAGTCTGGAACTGATGCGTACCAACCGCTACCTGAAGCCTATCTCCTGCTTGCTCGTTGACATTGATCACCTGAGCCAGATCAACGCTACCCACGGTGGGCCTGGTGGCGACCAAGCGCTGGCGCAGACCGCACGCGTGCTGGTCGCGACCACGCGCGCAACCGACATCGTGGGACGCTACGGTGGTGAAGAGTTCATCGTCGCTTTGCCTGAGACCAGCCGCGAGGCGGCGCAGGCTACGGCGGAAAAACTTCGCAAGCAGATCGAAGAACACAGGTTTCGTTTTGGGGGCCAGGAAATCGCTCTCACCGTCAGCATCGGGGTTGCCAGTTTCCAGGAAGCCACCTCAATTGCCGAGCTCGTGGCTCAGGCCAGCGTTGCCCTGGGAAATGCCAAGCGCGCCGGCCGCAACCGGGTCAGCGTCGAAGCGCCGTCCTAAAGCGGGATAGAGCGGCAAAACGCGGAGAAACGGGGCGGAAGCCGCCTCTTGCCAGTGCAACCGGCGAGACAGTAAAATATCCGCCAGCCGTGATAGGCCGGAGCGAGCGTAGCTCAGCCCGGTAGAGCACTGCCTTGCCAAGGCAGGTGTCGTGGGTTCAAATCCCATCGCTCGCTCCATTTTTCTTTTCTGGCTTTGGCCATGCCGGAAGCCAACTACACGCCAGAAATGGTTGAGGCTGTGTAGAGGCACAGCTGTTTGAGGACACCCACCACGCACGTGACTGCTCAACACGCTGAGGGAAAAACCTGTCGCGTCTTTGGTTGGTATGGGCCTCACAGCCATTGCTATTCCGGTCTATTATTTCTGGAGGAGGAGAGTGAACTAGGATAACGTCTCCCGAATGGAGGATGAGTTGAACAACAAACACCGCGCAGCACGCGTGGATATCAGGAGAGAGGTCTTAGAAGCCGAAGAAAAGATAAGGCCACACATTCGAGAAACCCCGGTTGATTTCTCTCCTACCCTGAGTCGAGCAGGCACCTGTCAGGCCTATCTCAAGCTAGAAAACCTTCAGATCACCGGTTCTTTCAAACTGCGAGGAGCGATGAACAAACTCCTCTCCCTCGATGAAGATGAAAGAAAGCGAGGTGTGGTTACCGCCTCGACCGGCAATCATGGTGCCGCGGTGGCGTATGCCGTCACGAAACTCAACTGTCCGGGTACGATTTATTTGCCCGAGAACGCGGCCCCGGCAAAGGTTGCAGCTCTTCGTTTGTACGGGGTTGCTCTCAGGCTTTATGGGTCTGATTGTGTAGAGACCGAGCTCTTTGCCAAAGAGGCGGCCGCCAGCAGCCAGCAGGCGTACATTTCGCCCTACAACGACGCGCAAATCATTGGCGGCCAGGGAACCATCGGTGTCGAGTTGGCCAGGCAGCTTGAGGCGATCAACGCTGTCTTGGTGCCGGTCGGCGGGGGTGGGCTCATCTCTGGCATCGCGGGGTATCTGAAATCATTCGACAGCGCGATTGAAATAGTCGGCTGCCAGCCCGCAAACTCGGCCGTCATGTATGAGTCGATCAAAGCCGGCAAGATCTTGGACCTTGCCTCACAACCTACCATCTCCGATGGCACCGCGGGGGGAATCGAAGCGGGCACCATCAGCTTTGCCCTGTGCCAGCGCTACGTTGATGATTATGTCCTCGTCACGGAGGAAGAAATCAAGGCTGCGATCCGGCTGGTTTTGGAAACGCATCACATGTTGATCGAAGGGGCAGCAGCCCTCCCAGTCGCCTGCTTTCTCAAAGCGAAGCAGAGATTCAGGAACAGAAACGTCGTCCTGATTCTCAGCGGCGCGAGACTGGGCCTAACTGTATTGAAAGAAGTCTTACGTCCGTGAGGACCTAGCCATGCCGCACATCTTTGACCTGATCCAAATCAAGAAGGCTTTAAGGAACATTGATAGTACCAGCGCGATCGAGCGGGGGTTCGTGGCCTACTCCCAAGGCAAGGCGGTGGTGCCGCCGGTGGGTGAGCTGATGTTTGAAAAGCCGCCGGGAGAGGTTCACATTAAGTATGGCTATATCATCGGCGACGCCTACTACGTCATCAAGGTCGCTTCTGGCTTTTACGAAAACAGCAAACTCAATCTTCCCTCTAGCTTTGGCCTCATGTTGTTGTTCCAACAAGCGACAGGAGAGCTGGCCAGTATCCTGCTGGATGAAGGCTATCTGACCAGCGTGAGAACGGCTGCCGCTGGGGCCGTTGTTGCCAAGTGCTTGGCTCCGAAGAAGGTTCGCCGCATCGGCATATTCGGCACGGGTGTGCAGGGAAGAATGCAATTGGAATATCTCGCGCCAATTGTACGGTGCAAGGATGTCGTTGTATGGGGAAGAAATCAGCGCAGCCTCGAGGGCTATAAGAAAGACATGGAACCTCGCGGCTACCGCATCCAGACCACGCATGACCCCAATGAAGTAGCCCAAAATTGCAACCTCATTGTGACCGCAACCCCTTCCAAGACGCCATTGTTGCAGGCGGGTCAAATTCGGAAGGGCACTCACATCACGGCGATAGGTTCCGATACCGCGGAGAAGAACGAGTTGGATCCCGCGATTCTGCAAAAGGCGGACATGGTTGTAGCCGACAGCCTCAGCCAATCCCGTTCACGGGGGGAAATCTATCAGGCGATGAAAGCCGGGTCGCTGCAAGAGTCACAGGTGGTTGAGTTGGGGAAGGTTATAGTTCGGAAGGAGCTCCAGCGGACTTCCGAGGAACAGATTACCATCGCGGATTTGACGGGTGTGGCCGTTCAGGATGTCCAAATCTCCACCGCCGTCTATGAAGCCTTGCTGGCAAAACACCGAAAGTGAGTGTGGGCAATCCTGGTGCATGCGGCTAGCCTTCTTGCCGAATTCGTAGTGTCAAATCGAATTTAGCGATGGTCGCTACTCACGTCTTAGCGTTTGAGTGTGGCCGCGAAGAAAGCCAGGGTTTTCTCCCAGGCATCGCGGGCGGCTTGGGGGCGATAGGAGGGCCGGGTGTCGTTGGCAAAGGCGTGGCTGGCGCCAGGATAGATGTGCACGGTCACCGACTTGCCCAAGGCTCTGGCCTGGGATTCGAACTGTCGCACGCTCGCGACCGGGATGCCGCGGTCTTCTTCGCCGAAGAAGCCGATGACGCGGGCGTTCAGCCGGCGCAGGCTCGCGGCTTCCGTGACCAGCCGGCCGTAGTAGATGACGGCTGCGGCCAGGTCAGCCTGATTCAGTGCGAGCGCCAGCGAGTAGCCGCCGCCCATGCACCAGCCGATGGAGCCGATGCGGTCGCCGTGCACATCTCGCCGCGCGCGCAGGTAGCTGACCGCGGCCTTGAGGTCGCGCACCGCCCGGTCGCGCGGCAGCCCGCGGCTCAGCTCACGCGCTTCTCCCCGGTCGGTAGCCACGCGCCCGCGGTAGAGATCCACCGCCAGGGCCACGTAGCCGTTGCCGGCAAATTTCTCCGCTAAGCTCTTGATCTGGTCGTTCAGTCCCCACCACTCGTGGATGACGACGATGGCCGGAAAGGGCCCTTTGTCCTCGGGGCGCGCCAGATACCCCTGCACGGTCTCATCACCGCTGGCATAACTTACCGTCTCGCTCGTCACCGCCGCCTGGGTGGCGAGTGGAGTCAGCAGCAATACGGCACAGAGAAAGAAAAACTGTTTTCGACCTCTTTTCATGTTCCCTCCTTGTCTCAGGGTTGCACGGGCAAGCTGCGCCCCTCCAGTTTCACTCCTTACTGCGCGGTCTTGAGCGCGGGTAGGAAGTTCTCCAGCACCCAGATTGGGTCGCCGAGAAGAGGCGGGCCGGCAGTGAAGGCAATCTGGCGCCCGTCGGGATGAACACTCAGACCGAACGGCCACAGCCCTTCCATGGCCAGGCCAAGCCTCTGCGGTTGCCCGCCTTCGAGAGAAATTCGCCAGATCTCGAATTCTTGCTTCTGACCGGCGGTGCTGGGGGCGTAGATGATGTGGCGCGAGTCAGGAGTCCACGCTAGTCCAACGAATGGCGTTCCAAAAGTGTCCCGCCTTGGTGCCGGAAGCTCAACCAGTTCGCGGGGCTCCCCACCCGCGGCCGGCATAACCTTCAGGGCCGTTGTTCCTTTTTCCGTGTCCGACCAGACAAAGGCTAGCCACTGACCATCAGGCGAGGCGGCCAAGAGGGAGACGCTGACGGGAGACACCACACGATAGAGCTCCTTCTCCCGGCCGGTTTCAAGGTTCCGCACGACAATGCTGGAACTCTTTGTCGCAGTGTCAAATCGGATGTAGAAAATCACCTTTCCGTCGCGGGACCACACCGGCCACCCGATACAGCATCCCGGGGCTTGCACAATGGGAGTTACCTCCCCTGTTTGCGCGTCGATCCGGTAGATACCACGCCCAC
>JBHIAG010000087.1:0-8540 GCA_046758465.1 Terriglobia bacterium
TGCGTGACCAGGCCCTCCTCGCCATAGACGTTGAGCTTGCTACCGAACCCGCCGCCTACTTCCGGCGCGATCACCCGCACCTGGCTCTCCGGGATGCCCACCATGAGAGCGATCTGGGTGCGCAGCAGGTGCGGAATCTGCGTCGAGGACCAGACGGTTACCTCCCCGCTGCCGGCGTCATAACTCGCCACCACCCCGCGCGGCTCTATCGCCACCGGGATGAGTCGCTGGTTGATGAACCGCTGGCGGACAATACGGTCGGCCCGCCGAAAGGCCTTTTCCACGTTGCCACCCATGAGCACCCAGCGGCAGGCCTGGTTGTCCGGGAACTGTTCGTGGACTTTGGGAGCGCCCTGCGCCAGGGCCTGCTCGGGGTCGGTAACGGCAGGCAGCGGCTCGTAGTCAACGTCAACCAGCTCGGCGGCATCGCGGGCGCGGTAGCGGTCGTCCGCCACCACCGCCGCAACCCCCTCTCCCACAAAGTGCACACGATCAGTGGCCAGCGGCAGATGTGGCGGCACACGCAGCTCTGGTAGCGCCGCTGCCACCGGAATCTGTCCCAGGACACCCGCGATGTCTTTACCGGTTATGACGGCGACCACGCCCGGCGCCCGCCGGGCGGCCGCCGTATCAATCGTGCGGAGGCGCGCGTGCGCATAGGGGCTGCGCACGATGGCGACGTGAAGCATTCCCAGGAGCTGGACGTCGTCTACGTAGTGCGCCAGACCCTGGATCATCCGCGGGTCTTCCTTGCGCTTCATCGCGCGGCCCACCCAACCGGCTGCGGCTCGCTCGGCTCTGGGCTTGGTCTTAGCTTTCGGCATCGTCGCCTCCTAACGGGCGTGCATCTTACGCGCAGCGCTGCGAATGGCGTTGACAATGTGCTGATAGCCGGTGCAGCGACACAGATTCCCGGCAATGGCGCGGCGGATTTCCGCCTCGTTGGGATTGGGATTGCGTTCGAGCAGGTCGTAGCCCGCCAGGATCATCCCCGGCGTGCAGTAGCCGCATTGCAGGCCGTGCTCCTCCCAGAAGCCTGCTTGCACGGGATGCAGTCGGCCGTCGCGTGCTAACCCTTCGATGGTGGTAAGGGTGCTGCCATCGGCCTGGACCGCCAGGACGGTGCAAGACTTGACCGCGCGGCCATCAAGCAGGACGGTGCAGGCACCGCACAGGCTGGTCTCGCAGCCGATGTGGGTGCCGGTCAGGCCCAGGACATGCCGCAGGTAATGCACGAGCAGCAGGCGCGGCTCGACTGCGTGCCGGTAGGACGTGCCGTTGACGTTGACCTGGATGGGAATGTTCATCCCGCACCTCCCGCGCCGAAAAGCCTACTTTAGAGTAATTCCCAGAAAACGAACCTGCCAGGCGGACAAGACCTGCGGGCTCAGGCAGAGCGGCCCGTACGGGTGGAACCCCGCACCACCCGCACCCAGATGCGCTTGGTAGCCTGCTTGCCCAGCGGTACTGTCTTGCCCCCGATCCCCACTTCCATTGTATCGCCAGAATCCTTCTGCTTCACCACCAGCCGACGGCCGGGCCGCAGCCGGTGACGCTCGAGAAATTCCAAGAATGGCACATCCTTCTCAAACACGTGCAACACTTGCACCGTCTCGCCCGCGCCGACTGTAGCCAAGCGGCGCGCCGCATACCGCCGGCGTAGCTTGGCCAGGCCGCCGAAGAGTGGGTTGCCGTGCGGGCAGGAGCCTTTGCGACCGAAATAGTGGAGCAAACGCTTTTCCAGCTCGGGTGAGATGGCGTGCTCGAGCTTCTCCGCCTCCTCGTGGACACGCGTCCAAGGCATACCGAGCACTTCCGTCAGGAGTTTTTCCGCCAGGCGATGGCGGAGGCTGAGATGCTCGGCAATGCGGCGGCCCTTGGCCGTCAGCCGAATCATCCCGCGTGGTCCCTGGCGCACGTAGCCATTGCGCCCCATCCGGCGCAGCGCGGTGGTCACCGCGGGCGGGCTCACGTGCAGCTCTTCGGAGAGACGCGCACTGATCGGCTTCAGGCCTTCCTGCGTCAGTCCATGAATCGCCTTCAGGTAGTCTTCTTGCGAAACAGTCACCATCGCAGCCCCACAGCGGGGTCAATTATAAGAAACCGAGAGGAGAGTTTACAGGGTTTCCGTGGCGCGGGGCTGGGAGCTTCCCAATTCTTCGATGAGCGCATGGACGCGCTGCTCCAGGTCGTCCCGGACGCGGCGATAGACTCCCAGCGATTCGAGAAAGGGGTCGGCGACCTCCCAGTTGACCTCGCGCCCTCGGAAGCCCGGCAGCAGCGCATCGGTGTCAGAGAGAGCCATATTGACGAGCACATCCACCCGCTGCCAATCGATGGCGTCGAGTCCTTTCGAGTGGTGGCCTTCCAGCTTCACCTTCTTCTCCGCCATGACCGCCTGCGTTTCAGGCGTTACCTGGCCCAGGGGATGCACGCCCGCGCTCTGAGCCACGATGCAACCCGCCCCGTAGTGGCGTGCCCAGGCCTCGGCCATCTGGCTGCGACAGGCGTTGCCATAGCAGACGAAGGCCACCGACACAGGCCTCCGCCGGGGTCGCAGGCGCTGCTTGTGCATTTTCGGCCCTCGCACCGTGGCTGCGGTTGCCACCAAAGAATGTTCACCCGCGGTTCCGTCCAGACAGACGGGCGGACGCCCGTGGGTCTCCACGCCCGTAGGGGCGAACCCGCGAAAGGAAGTGGTCGTGGAAGGTGGTGTCAGAAGTCAGCTCGGGATGGAAGGTGGTGAGCAAGCAGGTGCCCTGCTCGACCGCGACCGGCACGCCCTCGCACTCCCCCAGGACTTTCACCCCGGCTCCGACACGCCGGATCACGGGGGCGCGGATGAAGACCATCTCCAGGGGCGCGTCCTTGAGCACACTCCGCCCCTGGCGCACGGCGCTCGCAAGCTGCCGACCGTAGGCGTTGCGTTCGATGGTGATATCCACCAGGCCCAGCACCGGCTGCCGCGGTGCAGTTACTTCCGCGGCCAGCAGGATGGCTCCAGCGCAGGTGCCAAACAGCGCTTTACCCTCCGCGTGCATTCTGCGGATGACGCCGGCGAAGCCCTCCTCCTCGAAAAACTTCAGTTGCGTAGTGCTCTCACCCCCGGGGAGGATGAGCGCGTCAAGCCCGGCCAGCTCGTCTGGCCGGCGGACGTAGCGCCAGTCCACACCCCCGCGTTCCAGTACACGGGCGTGGGCTTCGAAGTCACCCTGGAGCGCCAGCACGCCAACTTTCATTTTGTTCCCCGATCGGCTCGCGCGCCGCCTAGCGGCCGCGCGTTTGCAGCAATTCTTTCTCCTCGAGCGTACGCACGTCAATGCCCTTCATCGCCTCACCCAATTCGGCCGAAGCTTCCAGCACCGCCTTCGGGTCGTTGTAGTGTGTGGTGGCTTTGACGATAGCGCGTGCGCGGCGCTCGGGGTCAGAGGACTTGAAGATGCCTGAGCCGACAAAGGTCGCCTCGGCGCCGAGTTGCATAACCAGGGCAGCGTCGGCGGGGGTGGCGATGCCGCCGGCAGAAAAATTCGGCACGGGCAGCGTGCCGTGCTCGGCCACCCATTCGACCACTTCCAGCGGCGCGCCGAGCTTCTTGGCCTCCTGCACCAGTTCCTCTTGGGCCACCGTGGTCAGCCGCTTCAGCTCGCGCTGAATGGCGCGCATGTGACGCACGGCTTCTACTACGTTGCCGGAGCCTGCTTCACCTTTGGTGCGGATCAGCGCCGCGCCTTCCGCAATGCGGCGCAGCGCTTCGCCCAGATTGCGGCAGCCGCAGACGAAGGGGACGCGGAAGCGGTGCTTGTCGATGTGGTTTTCCTCGTCGGCAGGCGTCAGCACTTCGCTTTCGTCAATGTAGTCCACTTCGAGCGCTTCCAGTACCTGGGCTTCCGCGAAGTGGCCGATGCGGACCTTGGCCATCACCGGAATCGAAACCGCGTTCATAATCTCGCGGATGATCCGGGGCACAGCCATACGGGCCACGCCGCCCTCTCTGCGGATGTCGGCGGGGACGCGCTCGAGCGCCATCACCGCGCAGGCACCGGCCTTTTCGGCAATGGTGGCTTGCTGGGCGTTGGTGACGTCCATGATGACGCCGCCCTTCAGCATCTCGGCCAAGCCGACTTTGACGCGCCAGTGTTCCTCGTTCAGAAACTTCATGGCTGGCTCCTTTCAGCGTGATTCTTGTGCTCGCTCCTTCCCCACGGTTACCGTCCAGTATAAATCGCCCAGGGGTTCCAGGCGAGGAAGTCTCTGCGTGCTAGCATCGCTACACCAACGCTACACGCGCGGACTCGGCTGGCTGCGGTGCCAGGCGACGTCGCTGGCGAATTTCCGCCTTGAGCAGGCTGCCGAGAAGGGCGATGCCCTGCTCAATCTGCTTCGGATGGATGCCCGGGAAGCCGAGCCGCAGCGTGTTAGGCTCAACCGCCTGGAAGTAAAAGAAGCGGCCGGGGGTGAACAGCACCTTGCGCTCGCGCGCTTTGAACAGCAGCGCGCCCGCATCCAGCCCGGCCGGCAGCGTCACCCAGATTGACATCCCGCCGTCAGGACGCACCCAATGCACCTCGGCGGGAAAATGTCGGGCGAGGGCCTTTTCAGCCTGCTCCAGGCGCAGGCGATAGACCCTGCGGGCCTTGGCGATCGCGCGCCGCAGAAAGCCGCGGCGGCAAAACTCCGCCAGGGCGGCTTGCGCCAACTGGTCGGTGTGGAGGTCGGTGGCCTGCTTGGCCCTGCGCAGGCGTTTGATGACGGGTTCGCTGGCCACAATCCAGCCGACGCGCAGGCCGGGGAAGCAAACCTTGGAGAAACTGTTCAGATGCAGCACCAGGCCGGCGCGGTCAAGCGCCTTGAGGGGAGGCAGTTCGCGGCCGCGCAGCCGCAAGGCCCCGTAGATGTTGTCCTCGACCACGGGGACTTGATACTGGTGGGCGAGTTCGAGCACGCGTCTTCGGGCGTCGAGCGAGAGAGTGGTGCCGGTGGGGTTGTGGAAGTTGGGCGTGAGCAGCAACAGGCGGGCACGGTTCTGCGCCAGCAGCGATTCGAGCGCTTCCAGGTTGAGACCGCGCTCATTCACCGGCACTCCGATGCAGCGTACGTTGGGAATCTGGAACGTCTGGATGGCGCCGGGATAGCAGGGATTCTCCAGCAGCACGGTGTCGCCCGGATGCACAAATACTCTGCGAATCAAATCGAGCCCTTGCTGACAGCCGTTGACGATTAAAAGCTCATCGGGCCGAGCGGCGATGCCCTCGCGGCGCAGCTCGTCCAAGAGAAATTCCTTCAGCGGCGCATAGCCATCGCTGGGCCCGAGTTGCAGCAGCCGCTTGCCTGCGCGCTTGAGAACATCGCTGCAGCAGCGGCGAAACTCCTCCACCGGAAACAACTCTTCGGCGGGCCGGGCAGTGGTAAACGAAATGAAGTCGGGACCGCGTACGAGTGCGTCGGCAAGCATGGCATCCAGGGGGTCATCGGCAGGGCTATCGGCCAGCAGGGTCGTCCAGAGATAGCCATTGTCCACGAGCGTGGAATTTCTCGCGGCGCGGCCGGCCGCCGGGGCCACAGCCGCCTCGACCCCTCGGCTCACAAAGGTGCCGCGACCCACGTGGCCGGAAATCCAGGCGTCGGCGGTGAGTTCGGCGTAGGCATTGGCGACGGTGGTGCGATGGACGCCCAGGCGGCGGGCCAATTCGCGGCTGGGCGGCAGGCAGTCGCCGCGCGCCAGCGAGCCGGAGGCGATGAGCTGGCGGATTTGGTCGCGGATCTGCTGGTAGAGCGGGACCGGGCTGGCGGGGTCAAGGGTGAGGTGCATCGGGCCCTCGATTGTCTCTCTACAGAATACCAATAACGCCCTTTATTACACAAGATCAAGTGCCAAATTGTCTCTTCGGCCTCCAAGCTCTGCCCGGCGGAGGAATTTCACACAGGGCTAGCGAAGCGCGGGGCGTTGGATACGGGCACGCAACTGCTGGCGCAAGGCCGGGGGGGTATTGGGGTTGAAGGCGACCAGATACCAGAGGGGCTCGCGCGTGTCGCGGCAGAGAGCCCGCAGGGTGGCAACGCTCGTGTTCGGGTGGCGCGCCACGTTTTCGCGAATTGCGGCATAGAGGTGACGCGCCAGCCGCGCCAAGGTGGCGGCGGGGGTGCGCGGGTTTTCGCTGATGCGCCGCAGCAGGTAGTAGTCGGCGCGCGGCGTCCGGCGCTCGAGCGCGGCCAGGCGGGCCGCTGACCTCGCGCGGGTTGCGAGCCGCGCCTTGCGGTCCCAATCCGGGTTGATCCGGTTCAGTTCAGCAGTGCGGACCGCAATCAGTTGCCGCAACACCAGCTCTTCCAAACGACGGCGCCCTACAGGCATGCGCGTGCTGCGCACGAGGCGGAGCGTGTTTTGCAGGCTCTGCCGCTCGCCAAAGATGATCTGCGTGGTGCGCGGCAGGGTGCCGAGCCGGCGTCGCTCGCGAATGTCGCTGCGTCGCATTAGACTAGCAATTCACCCGCTATTATGCCCGTAAGCAAGCTGCAGGTAAAGCTGCTCGGCCGCTGCCACTTCCCTCCCAGGATCCCTCACAAAGCCTGCAAGAAGGGGTTGCGCTCGCGTTCTTCGCCGAGGGAGGTTTGCGGGCCGTGGCCGGGATAGACACGGGTGGCGGGATCGAGGGCCAGCAATTCGCTGTGGAGGGAGCGGAGGATGGCTTCGTAGGAACCGCCCCAGAGGTCGGTGCGGCCGATGCTGCCGGCAAAGAGCGTGTCGCCGGCCAAAAGTTTTTTCTCCGGCTCAGGCAGATAGAGACACAGGCTACCGGGCGAGTGGCCGGGAGTGTGGAGGACATGGGCAGAGAGCTTGCCCCAATGCAAGGTGTCGCCGGCGCGCAGGGGCATGTCCACCTGGGTGACAGGCGGGGTGGGCAATCCGATCATCGCCGCCTGCAGCGCCAAGTTTTGATAGAGCCAGAGGTCGTCGGGGTGGAGCAAGACGGGCGCGCCCGTACGTTCGCGCATGCGAGCCAAGCCGCCGACGTGATCAATGTGGGCATGGGTATTGACGAGATATTTGACGCGGAGATTATGGCGGCGCAGCACCTCCTCGATGCGCTCGACGTCGTCGCCCGGGTCAACCACGATAGCTTCGCGAGTGTCAGCGTCAGCCAGAATCTGGCAGTTGCAGGCGAGCAACCCCACGGGAAGGATTTCGTGAATAAGCGGGGGTTCGACTTTGCTCACCATAGGCGGCGGGGTCACGTCTCAGGTGTGTTTCATAATGATTTCCACGCGCTGATTATACCGAAAAGCATGGCGAAAGGCTTGTTTGCTGGCGGTGGAATCAAGCCTGCTTCGCAAGCACATTGACATTACGTCGAATGCAACGGCCCTGTCCGGCCGAGCGCTGAGCACAGCTAGCGCGAGCGGGTGACGTCGATCAGGCCTTCGAAGCCCGGCTTCTGGTGGAGGCGAACTTCCTGATCCAGGTGGCTGAGTTTGACGATCAAATCGCGGATGCGGAGGGTGTGGTCGAGGATGTTGTTCACGCAGGTCTCATCATAGCTTTTGAGGGTCTGAAGTTTATGGGCGGAAAGCTGGATAACCATCAGGGGGGTATTCATTTCGTGCTGGAGCGTGGAGACCAGCGTGCGCACCACCTGCACTCTGGCCAGCTTGCTATGCATCCGGATAATCTCGTGCAGCAAGAAGGCCCCGTAGGTGGCCATCAGCGTCCCCATCAGCAGCATGTGCCAGAAGGCAGGAAGTTGCAGGGCTATGCCGGTGGTGAAATAGACTTGGTTGGAGACAGTGAGAAAAAAGAGGAAGATCAGCCCCGCCATGAGGGGCGGGTATTTGAGGGCCAGTTGAAGCAGCCGCTGTCGCGGCCACCGCCAGAACACGCGCAACACAGAACACCTCCTGCTGCGGTCCGGGCAGCCGGGCGCAGCAATCGCTCGGGAAATCTCGGAAGGTGGTGGTTGCGCTCTGCGCGCGGCCTGGGGCGCTGGCCTCAGACAGGTCCTTTATATCACGTAAGGCACGGGGTCGAGAGAGAAATGTTTAGGCGGCGGGAGAGTCTGCCGGGGTGGAAGTTGCGGGGGCGGCTTACTGGATCTCCATCTCGCCTAACAGGGCGCCGAGCAGGAAATTGTTGGGTTCAATGCTGGATCTTCGCTCGCATTGCCTCACCCCCGTTCAATTTAGCGATCCAAAGCATACCTCTAGGGGGATACCTCTATCGATTGGAAACGTAACCTGCCAGGGAAGAGAGGGGCGCGTGCGGGAACCGCGCGCACCGCCAGCCGGAAAAAGCGCCGAGGAATGCACGGCGGTGCGGGGGGCAGCGGGGGTGGTGAACCGCAGCGCGCGCGGCTCAGTGGTGGATGCCGTGGTCGTGCAGCCGGCGGTGCAAGTGCGCGCGCGCGTCGTGAAAAACCTTGCGCGCGCGCGCGAAGCGTTCCGGGTCTGGCCGGGTGGCCAGGTTCTCCACCCAGGTTTGGGCCCCGTCAATCAGTTTCAGGAAGTAAGTGGCTGCCGGCGCGGAGACGAGTGCTTGTCCCGGGACA
>JBHIAG010000088.1:0-8447 GCA_046758465.1 Terriglobia bacterium
TGAGATGACGCAGGACTATCGCATCATCTTGCCGCTGATGTTTGCTTGTGTGGTAAGCGACCTAGTGGCGTGGACGCTGCAGCCTGATAGCATTTACACAAGGAAACTCACCCGGCGCGGCGTCCAGGTCGTTCAGGACATGGAGGTGGACGTGCTGGCCCGCGTGCGCGTCGGGGAGGTGATGGATCAGGAAGTGGAAACGGTGGCAGAGACGGACTCCATCCGCGAAGCCTATGACAAGACTCTGGCCAGCGGGCGCAAGGCACTGCCGGTGGTGAACGAGCACAGGGAGCTCACTGGGATCATTACCCATTTTGACCTTAGCCGGGCCTTTCAAAGCCACGAAGTTGACCGGCCCGTGAGTGAGTTTGCCTCACGGCAACTCGTCACCGCCTATCCCGACCAAACCTTGTACGAAGTAATGCATGAGTTCTCCCAGGTCAGGCAATTGCCCGTGGTGGACCGGCGCAACCACAAGCATCTGCTGGGAATGCTGAACCGGGCGGATTTACTGAAGATACATGGGCGGCAAATAGCATCGTAGGTCGGCCGGGAGCAACATGGGATGTTTCGGGGGCCCACCGCATCCAAATCATTGAGTTTTCTGGGAGGCGTGCGTATACTGGCACTTCGCCCGATGAGGTTTCGCCTCCTCCGGAGCGAAGCTGAGCAATGAGCAAACTCCGGTTCGTGAATCAGAAGCTGGGCAAGCGCATCAGCCGCGTGCGCGCGCTGGGGCGGCGGCAACTGCAAGCTATGCAGCCGCCCGCCGGCTCGGCAGGGCGGCGTCGGCGCCGCGAGGGTGCCCGATGAGCGCGCGCGTGCGGTCAGGGCTGCTCGGGCTGTCGCTGCTGGTCGCGCTCTACGTCATCATCGGCGGGCTGCTGGGGCAGACGGCGGGCGAAGGTGCCTACCGGCAGCTCGGTGTTTTCAGCGAAGTGCTCGCCCACATCAAGAGCGATTACGTCGAAGAGCCGAACATCACCAGCGTCACGCGGGGCGCTCTGTACGGCCTGCTCGAGGCTCTTGACCCCTACTCCAGCTACCTCAGCGCGCGCGAGTTTGAGGCCTACCAACGCCGCAACACCGCTCATACCGCCGACGTGGGCCTGGTGCTTTCGAAGCGGTTCGGGATGATCAGCGTGGTGGCTGCCTTGCCTGGCAGTCCCGGCGAGCACGCCGGCCTGCGCGTCGGCGACCTCCTGGAATCGATCGCCGGGTTTTCGACGCGCGAAATGTCAGTCGAGCAGGCCAAGCTCCTGCTGGCGGGGGCGCCGGGCAGCATCGTAAAGGTTGCGGTGGTGCGGCGACGGGCGCGTGAGCCCACAGAGCTTGAGCTGGTGCGCGCGGTCGGGAAGGGCGCGCCGGTAACGAGTCGCAGACTAGAGTCCGGCATTGGCTATGTGCGCGTGGTGACGTTCAGCGCCGGCAGCGCGGCCGCGGTGCGCAGCCACCTCGAACGGCTCCAGCAGCGTGGCGTCGGCAGGCTGGTGCTCGACCTGCGTGGTTGCGCCACCGGCGAGGCCCGCGAGGCCGTGACCACCGCGCAACTCCTGCTGCAAAAGGGCTTGATCGCCTACCTCGAAGGCCAGCAGTTCTCCCGCCAACAATTCACGGCCGATCCCCGCGACACGGTTTGGCGCGGGCCGCTGGTGCTGCTCATGGACGGCTCGACCGCCGGCCCGGCCGAGCTTGTGGCCGCTGCCGTGAGCGAGCAGCGGCGGGGCGAGTTGGTGGGCGCGAAGAGCTACGGGGTGGGGTCGGTGCAGAAGGTGATTCCCCTGGACGATGGTTCGGCCCTCATTCTTACCGTGGCCAAGTACTACACCGCCTCTGGTAAAGCCATCCAAGGAACCGGCATCAAGCCCACGATTGCCGTCGAACCCCCGGTGGAGCTGGAGGCAGAAGAGGAGTTTGTGCCGCCGGTGCGCCCGGCGCTGGAAAACGATCCGGTGGTGCTGAAGGCGCTGGAGGTCCTGCGCGCCAAAGTGGTTTCCTTCGCTGTGCGTCCCGCTGCCTGAGGCACCCCGAGGAGAGGAGGCGACCGCGGCTTTGCCTTGGGCATCCTAAGCACTATGCGAGCCTGGAGTGGCATCCTTACGCTGGTGGCCGTGCTGGTCGCCGGCGTGCCGCCGCCCGCCTGGGGGCAGCAGCCGGCGCGGGCGCCGGGAGAAGAATTCCGCATCCGGGTCAAAGTCGAACTGGTCACCACACCGGTGACCGTGTTTGACCGCAGGGGCGAGTTCGTCTACGGGCTCATGCGCGAGGACTTCGAGGTCTGGGACAACAATATCCCCCAGCGCATCAGCCAGTTTGAGTTTTCCAGCCCACCGATCTCGCTCGCCCTGCTCGTGAACACCTCCAGCCGCATCAAGCCCCTGCTGGCGCGGGTGCGTGCCACCGGCATCCTCTTCCACAGCTACATCCTGGGGGAGACGGGCGAGGCCGCGGTCATTACGTTTGACGATGAAGTGCGCGTCCGCCAGCGCTTCACCGACGAGCCCGAAAAGATTGAACAGGCGATCAAGGCCATCCAGGCGGGCGGCGACAGAAGCCGCCTGGCCGATGCCCTCGCTTCTGGCATCCGGTTGCTGCTGCGCCGGCCTCCCGAGCGGCGCAAAGTCATCATCATTATTAGCGAGCCGCGCGACGCCGGCAGCGAGACCTCGCTCGGCGAAATGCTGCGCGTCGCCCAACTGGCGGACATCAGCATTTACACCTTGGCGCTGTCTTATACCCAGGCGCTGTTGAAGGCCAAGCGGGAAGACCGCCCGCTGCCTGCTTCACCCTTCCCCCCCGGCGTTTTTCCTGGGCCCCCGCTGCCGGGCACGGCGCAGACGCCCACCAGCGAGCAGCAAAATGTGGCCCGCGCTGACTTGCTTACGGTCATCCGGCAGTTGGTGGCGGCGGTGCACACGCGCGTGCCGTTCGAGGAGAACGTCCTGGAAGTGCTCGCCGCGGCCACCGGTGGGGCGTACGACAGCCCCCTGAGCGATGCCTCGCTGCAGGCCGCGATCAACAGCATTGGCCAGGAGCTCCACAATCAATACCTGCTCGCCTATCGTCCCACGAACCTCGACCAGCCGGGCTATCACGAAATCCGCGTCCGTGTCCGCCGCCAGCAGATCTGGGTACGCGCCCGCCCCGGCTACTACCTCGGCCCACCGCTGTAAGAGCGGAAAACAGAAACCAGAAAAGAGAAACGGGGAAGGCTGGCGTCGGGCCAACAGCGTCTCTGCTCTCTGTTTTCTAGTTTCTAATTTCTATTTTCTGTACTTAGGTCTGGTCGAGGCGCAGGAGGGTGCGGTAGAGGGCTTCGGCGCCGCAGGCGATGTGTTCCGGCTGGCTGTACTCTTGCGGCGCGTGGCTGATGCCGTCGCGGCTGGGGACGAAAATCATTCCGATGGGGCACAGGCGCGCGACGGCTTGGGCGTCGTGGCCCGCGCCGGAAGCCATGGTCAGGGTGGCCGCGCGCATCTCCAGCGCGGCTTGCTGGATGTGCCAGCGGATTTCGGCGCTGGTGAGCGCGGGCGCGTCGCGCGCAACTTCTTTGATGCTGATCGTGACCTTCTCCTGTGCGGCGAGGGTTTGGGCGCGCTGGCGGATGGCGTCGGCCAACTCTTCGATCTTTTCCATGGAGAGGTCGCGCAACTCGATGGGCAATACCACGCGTCCGGGGATGACATTGGGCGCGCCGGGCGCGACCTGGACGTCGCCCACCGTCCCGACCTGCCGCCCGGGCACGCTGCGCACAATCTCGCGCACCGCCAGGATGAGCTTGGCAGCGGCGGTGAGGGCGTCCCGGCGCTGATCCATGGGGGTGGTACCCGCGTGGTTGGCAAAGCCTTCGATGGTACAGTCGTAGCGGTTGATGCCGACAATCCCCTCGACGATCCCCAGGGGCAGCCGACGCTGCCAGAGGATACCGCCCTGCTCGATGTGGAGTTCGAGGTAGGCCTTGTAGGTGGCGGGCGGCGGCATCATGGTGGGGATACGCTCCGGGTTGCCGCCCGCGCGCCGCACCCACTCCGCCAGTTTCACGCCGGCTTCGTCCACTTCATCGAGTTCGCCCGGGAAGAGCAAGCCGGCCAGAGCGCGGCTCCCGAAGAGGCCCTTGCCATAGTGCACGCCCTCCTCGTTTGAGAAGATGATCATCTCGAAGGGATGCTCGGTGGCAAGGCCCTGGTCGTTGAGTGTGCGCATCACTTCCAGGGCGGCGCAGGAGCCGACGCAGCCATCGAAGTGGCCGCCGTTGGGGACGCTGTCAATGTGGGAGCCGAAGAGCAGCGGGGGCTTGGTGGCATCGGTGCCTTCGCGGCGACCGCGCAGGTTGGCGGCTGCATCAACGCTGACCTCCAGCCCCGCCCCCTGCATCTGCTCCAGAAACCACTGCCGCCCCGCCAGGTCTTCCAGGGAGAAGCCGACGCGGTTGGAGCCACCGGCCGGGGTGCGGCCGATCTGGCTGAGTTCCGCCAGCGTTTGATTCAGGCGCGCGCCCTGGATGAGCGTGGCGCGGCAGAGAATGGGCGGCGGTTCGGGCTCCTGGGGCCAGAGAGCCGCCGGGGCCAGGTAGGCGCCGGCCAGCCCGGTGGCCAGCGAGCGGGTGAATTGGCGTCGCGAAAGCAAACCAGCTCTCGATTTTTCTCTCAATTTTGGGATTCTCGCATGCCTGAGAGAATTGACACGGACAGCTTGCCGGACGGAGAGCAAACTGTCAAGCACATGCAAACCCCACCTCTTGGCCCCCGCCTCCCCTCACTGTCCGGCTCAGTGGCCCCAGCCACTGGGAGCAAGAACAGGCCCTAAGGTCAGTCAAGGCGGCGGGTGTGTTTAGAAGTAGTTATTTTTTCAATGAATTGCGGGGAGCGACGGCCGCTGCGGTGGCGGAAATGCTTTTGAAAATGTGACTATCGGCCTATTGCGGCTGCCAGCCGCCCTTTGGTACGCTGGGTTGGGAGTATCCCTCGCTGACAACCTTATCTTGTTGTCTCAGGGACAAGGGTCAGGAGGGGGGCCGATGAAGTCGGGCCGACAGCAGCCGCGGGCACCTATCCTCACGCAGGTCGAGGTGACAGCACCCAACCTGGCTAGCCTCGGTCGGGCGCATAACCTCAGCGTGGGCGGCATCCTGATCGATACCCCCGAAACCCTGCCCCAGGGCGTCGGTGTCGTGGTGCACTTTTTTGTTCCTCCCGACATGCAGCCGATGGAAGTTGCCGGGCGGGTGGTGCGGTCGCAGGCAGGCAAATCGATGGCCATCGCCTTTCTCGGCCTCCCCGAGAGCTACAAGCAACGTATTCTTGCCTACATCCAGGGGGCAGAGAAAGGAGAGGTGCCGAGGGAGCCTTCCGAGTACGCCGCGGCCGTGGGGCACCGGCGGCGCAGCGCGCGCATTCCCCGCCGTATTGCGGTGGTTCTGACCTGGCAGGATGAAGCGGGCAAGGCACACCAGGAAGCGGCCGAAACCAGCCAGCTCAGCCGCTACGGCGCGCTGCTCACCTCCTACGGCTACGCCCAGCTCGAGCCCGGCCAAGTGCTGCGCCTGCGTGTCCCCGAGCGCGGAGATGCGGCCGGCTCGCGCGTCGTCTATACCGCCGCCGCCCCCCTGCCTGGCCGCACCGAACTTGCCATCGAAATTATCGGCGCAGAGAATTTCTGGGGCGTTTCCTTCCCAGCGGATAGCGTTACCTTGTTGCCCACGCGGCGCCGCAGTGCCCGCCTGCAGCAAACCCTTCCGGTTGACCTCAGTTGGGAAACCTCGGAGGGCGTGTGGCACCGGGAGGCCACCGAAACGTGTACCCTCAGCCAGTACGGCGTCAGACTCACCGCCAGCGACATACTGGAAGCGGGTCGCTTGCTCCAGGTGCGTCAGCCCGACACGGGCCGGCTGGCTACCGCGCGCATCGTCTGGCGCGCCGTCAGCGACACTGCGGGGCGGGTGCAGATGGGCCTGGA
Source organism: Terriglobia bacterium (assembly GCA_046758465.1). Classification (GTDB taxonomy): domain Bacteria; phylum Acidobacteriota; class Terriglobia; order Acidiferrales; family 2-02-FULL-67-57; genus JBHIAG01. The sequence goes on from JBHIAG010000088.1 coordinate 5,956, forward strand.
ATTTCTGGGCAGCCAGGACTTCTGGGGGATCGTTTTCCCGGCCGACCGCGACTACGTCAAGCCGGGGGCCAGGTTCACTCAGGGCCCCGCTCCTGCCAAGGCCGACTCCTAGTCAGACTTTCGGCCGAGAGCCCCGCCGGGGGCCGCGCCCCCGATGCCCGCGCGCCCGGCTTTGTTCCGGAGTGGTGTGCTAGTTTGCGGGAAAGGTTGCGCGGTGTGCAGACTGGCCAGCGAAAGTTCAACCCCGTGCCTGCCTGCGGCAAGCAGGGCTCCTGCCTGCCCGCCCGCAGGCGGGCCACGGGGCCCAGCGGTCCCGCTCTGCGGGACTGGGTTGAACGAAATTAGGACACTACTTTGTTCGGGCACGGCGTTGACTTTGCCCCGGCGGCTTCCTAAGATGGCTTTCTTTCCCAAGCAGGCAGTTTTGGAGGGCGCGACTCTTCGCTGAGGTGAACCGATGCCGAAAAGAGTCTCCCGTGTCTTGCTCGTTGTTGTGGCGCTCGGGCTGGCCACGGCCGCGCCGCTTGCCGCGCAAAACTTAGCTGAGTTTGAAAAGACGGTTACCGAGCACACACTGGGCAACGGGATGAAGTTCATCATCGTCGCGCGGCACCAGGTTCCTGTCGTCTCCTTCCATCTCCACGCCGACGTCGGCGGGGTCAACGAAGAGGTCGGGCAGACGGGCCTGGCCCATCTGTTCGAGCATCTGGCCTTCAAAGGCACCTCCACCATCGGCACGAAGGACTTCAAGAAGGAAAAGGAGGCGCTGGCCAAAGTGGACCAGGCTTACGCCGCCTGGCAGGCCGAGCGGCGCCAGGGCGAGCGCGCCGACCCCGAACGGCTCAAAGAGCTCGAAGCCGCCTTCCAGCAAGCGCAGCAGGAAGCGGAGCAGTACGTAGTGAACGGCGAGTTCGACCAAGCCATCGAGCAGGCAGGCGGGGTGGGCTTGAATGCCGGCACCGGTTGGGACGAAACCCGCTATTACTTCAGCCTGCCCTCGAACAAGCTCGAACTCTGGTTTTCGCTTGAGTCGGCCCGCTTCCTCGACCCCGTGCTCCGCCAGTTCTACAAAGAGCGCGACGTGGTGATGGAGGAGCGGCGGCTGAGCGTGGAGAGTCGGCCCATTGGGAAACTGATCGAAGATTTCTCTGCCGTTGCGTACAAGGCCCATCCCTACGGTCGCTCCCTCGGCGGCTGGCGCTCCGACCTGGAGAATTTGACCCGCGCGCACGCGGAAAGATTCTTCCGCACCTACTACACCCCACGCAACCTGACCGCGGTCATTGTCGGCGACGTGGACCCACAGGAGGCACTCCGCCTGGCCAAACTCTATTTTGGGCGCATCCCCGCCGGGCCCGAGCCGGAACCCGTCTGGACAGTGGAGCCGCCGCAGGAGGGTGAGCGGCGCACCACCGTGGTCGCGCAATCGCAACCCATCCTGGCGCTTGGCTACCACAAGCCCAGCATTCGCCACCCGGACAATGCCGTCTTTGATGCCGTGCAGGATATTCTCTCCGCGGGCCGCACTTCGCGCCTCTATCGCAGCCTGGTGCAGGAGAAAAAGCTGGCAGTCTTTGCCGGCGGCTTCTCGGGCTTCCCGGGACAAAAATATCCGAACCTGTTCTTCTTCCTCTGCGTGGCCGCCGCCGGGCACACGAACGAGGAGAATGAGGAGGCGATGTTGGCCGAGCTTGAGCGCTTGAAGGCGGAACTGGTGACGGAGGAAGAACTTGCGCGGGTCAAGCGGCGCGCGCGCGCCCAACTCGTCCGCCAACTCGGCTCCAACAGCGGCCTGGGCAGCCAGCTCGCGTCCTACCAAGTGCTGACGGGCGACTGGCGCAACCTCTTCCGCGAAGTCGAAGCCATCGACAAGATCACCCGCGAAGACATCCAGCGGGTCGCGAAGACTTACTTCACGGAACGCAACCGTACCGTCGGCCATCTGGTTCCGGAGAAGCCGGTGCAACCCGGCAAGAAGTAGGGAGGCAACCTCGTGACGCAGACACATTTCCGTCGCTGCAACACTCAGCGGGTGCCCCTCGACTACGCTCGGGGTAAACAGAGCACCTCTTCCAAACTGGTTTTTGCTGTGGCAGCGGTGCTGGGCATGCTGCTTGCCGCTGTCATCCCCGCGGCCGCCCAGAAGCACTACAAGCAGCTCCGCTACCCGCCGCTCAAAGAGCTCAAGCTGCCCGCGGTCGAGCGCAGCCAGCTCGCGAATGGCCTCGTCCTCTACCTGGTGGAAGACCACACCCTGCCCAAGGTGGAAGGCTATGCCCTGATCAAGACCGGGGCACGGTTTGAGCCCGCCGACAAAGTGGGGCTGGCGAGCATCGTGGGCCAGGTGATGCGCAGCGGCGGCACGGCGACCCGGCCGGGCGACGCCCGCCGCTTCTCATCCGAGCTGGTGGCGGAGTCTCTGCGCCGCTTCCTCCTCACCCTCTGGAACACCTACAGCTTCTTCGTCACCTACGCCAACCTCGACCGCTTCG
>JBHIAG010000089.1:0-8312 GCA_046758465.1 Terriglobia bacterium
ATCGGCTCCCGCGGCGGTTACGTCTGCGGCGCACGCGACCTGATCGAATTCCTCGACCACCGCGCCCGCCCCGTCCTTTTCTCCACCTCCCACCCGCCCTCGGTCACCGCTACCTGCATGGCCGCCTTCGACCTGCTCGATTCCCCCGCGGGGGAAAAACTCATCCGCAAACTCTGGCGCAACACAAAATTCTTCAAAAAGCGCCTCAAGCGCCTCGGCTTCGACACCGGAATGAGCGAGACCCCCATCACCCCCATCATCGTCGGTGATGCCGCCCGTGCCCACCAGTTCTCCCGCGAACTGTTCGCCGAAGGGGTTTTCGCCCAGAGCATCGGCTACCCCACCGTCCCCCACGGCAAAGCCCGCATCCGCACCATCGTCACCGCCACCCATTCCCGCAAAGACCTCGAACAGGCACTCGACACCCTGGAGCGCGTGGCCAAACGCTTGGGGATTCTCTAGGGAGTAGGCTATTGCGGCGGCGCGTAGTGTCCTAAATTTTGTTCAACCCAGTCCCGCCCCGAAGCTTCGGGGCGGGACCGCTGGGCCCCGTGGCCCGCCTGCCTACCTGCCCGTCCGCAGGCGGGCCGCAGGCAGGAGCCCTGCTTGCCGCAGGCAGGCACGGGGTTGAACCCCGCAGAGCGGGGCTGGCCAGTCTCCACACCGCGCAACCACTTTCCCGTAACCTAGGACACCATGCGGCGGCGCAAGTAATTTGACAGCTAGGAACGGCGAGCGTATAGTGAAGTGGTTTTACGCCGCCTGAGCTCCGGAAGCACCGACGATGAACCTGCCCAACAGTCTCACCCTCAGCCGCATCTTTTTGGTTCCGCTGCTGGTGGCGGTTTTGCTCACGCGCATGGAGAACTTCGACCTCTGGGCGATTGCCATCCTGCTGGGCGCGGCGCTCACCGACTGGCTCGACGGCTACCTGGCCCGCAAACGCGGCCAGGTCACCACCCTCGGCATCCTGCTCGACCCCATCGCCGACAAACTCCTGATTGCCGCCGCCTTCATCTCGCTCGTCCAGCTAGGCTTGGTTCAGGCCTGGATGGTGGTCATCATCATCGGTCGCGAGTTCGCCGTGCTCGGCTTGCGCAACATCGCCAGCGCCGAGGGATTCACCATCACTGCCTCCGAGTTGGGCAAGGCCAAAATGGTGCTTCAGGTCGCTGCCGTCAGCCTGCTGGTGCTCGGCAGCCGCTACGCTGTGTTGGGCCCGGTGGGCGAGCTGGCCCTCTGGCTCGTACTCGTCTTTGCCGTCGTCAGCGCCACCCAGTACTTCCGCGACTTCTGGCGCAAGCTTGACGTTCGCATTAAGCAGCGCCCGGCCGGATTGGCGATCCTCCGCCGGCTAACGCAAACGCGGGCCGCTCGCCTCCGCGCCGAAACGGGAAAGAAACCCCAGGATGTCATCGCTCGGTCGTGAAGCAGAGCGCTACCTGCTCGGGTTGGCCCGCCGGACCCTCGAAGCCCACCTGCGCGGTGAACCACTCGACCTGAATGCCCTGGCCCCGCGCCTGCCCGACCCCGCCCTGGCCCAACCCGCGGGCGCCTTCGTCACCCTCCACCGCCGGGGCTGCTTGCGTGGCTGCGTGGGCCACATCCAGCCCACCAAACCCCTCTATCTCACGGTCGTAGATGCGGCTCTAGCGGCTGCCTTCCACGACCTGCGCTTCCCGCCTCTCGAGCTGGCGGAACTGCCCGAAGTGGAAATCGAAATCTCGCTCCTCTCGCCCTGTTTCGGAATTCGCCCCGAAGCGGTCGAGGTGGGCCGGCACGGTCTGATTGTTTCGCAGGATTTCTATCGCGGGCTGCTGCTGCCGCAGGTCGCGGTCGAGCAGGGCTGGGACCGCGAACGCTTTCTGGAGGAGACTTGCCAGAAGGCCGGCCTCGCCCCCGACGCCTGGAAGAAGGGCGCGCGCCTGGAAGCCTTCACCGCCGACGTTTTCTCCGAGGCGCCGCTGGCAGACTCCGACCCCGCCGCCCTCACCCGCCCCTCCTTTGAATAGGAACCGCGTGCGGTCGAACCTTGAAAAGCGAAACTCGGAAATAGAAAAGAAAAACCAGAAAACGGGCTAAGCGGCGGCTGGCTGCGGGTATGAGTATATGAGTAGGGGAGTACCCGCTGTGGAAGCCAGGTGCAGAGTCAGATCACCTTGAAGGCTCCCGTCTTCGCTAGATCGGCGTTCAGCGCCTCGGTCATCCCGTCCACGACGTACTCCCCCGGGGGGGGTTACTGGCGGAGGAAGTGGGCGCGGCGGTTCAACTGCCGGCAGGCTTCCTCGGACGACTCGGTGCAGAAAGGCCGCTCTTTGCCGTAGCCGACGGTGTTGATGCGGCCGGGGTCAACCCCCAGTGCCACCAGGACGTCGCGGGCAGCCTGGGCCCGTTGTTCGCTCAGGCGTTGGTTGTACGCGGGGGTGCCAATCTCGTCGCAGTGGCCTTCAATCAACACACGCACGTCCGGGTAGGCGTTGAGAAAGCGTACCGTCTGCTCGAGCACCGCCCGGGCATCGGCGCCAACGTTGCTGCTGCCGAAAGGAAAAAAGATGTCCTGCACGTTCTGGGCAAACAATTCGTCAAGCGACGGCCCGGGCTCCGGTTCCGGTTCAGCCACCGGCGGCGGTGGGGGTGGCGGCGGCTCCCGGACGGTGAGCGTGACCTCGGCCTGGGTCGAGCCGCCCAGACCGCTGGCCACCAGCCCATAGGTGGTCGTCTGTTCAGGCGCCACGCGGCGTGTCCCTTCGCGTGCCACCGTGCCGATGCCGGGCGAAATTTCCCGCTCCGTGGTATTCCGGGTAGCCCAGCTCAGCACGGCCGACTCCCCGCGCACAATCGAACGCGGCTCCACCATCAGGCCGGCCGTCGGCGGCATGGGCGGTTGCAACTCGACGTAATCCCCCGGGTGGATTTCGCTGACGGCATAGGTGACCAGGGCGGTCGCGCTGTCGGCGTCCACCCAGATCACCATCGCCTCGCCCAGTGCTTCCCGCGGCAAGTCCTTGCGCTTGGGGGGCGCATAGCTGATGCCTTGGCCACTATAGCCCCGCACGCGCGCCATGGCGCCGCGCTTGGCCGCTTCGTAGAGAGTGCCCGTGGCGTAGCGAAAGATGCGGAAGTAGTCGCCCACGCGCACGCCCCGGTTGGTTCCCAGGTTGATGTAAATGGCATCGCTGGTCGCGATAATCCCCGGGAAGTCCCGTGCGGCCACCACCATCGCTACCTCCCCATCGCTGAAGGGAGCGAAGCGGTCGAAGCGGCCGCGGTCTTGGTAGTCGGGCACCAGACGCTCTTGGAAGGGAATCAGGATGTCGCCGTTCTGCATCGCTGCGCAGAGGTGGACAATCTGGGCGGTGGCCGTGGTTTCGTGCACCACGTGCACGCGTACGCGCCCCACGTCCTGGTAGGGGATACCGATGTTGCGCAGGATGCGGTTCTGCGGCTTGAAACTCTCAATCAGCGTGGAATCCCGCACCGGTCGCACCACCAGGTACTCCTGCCCCACCTGTACGCCCCCGTCGCCGCCCCGGTTTAGGTAGAGGTAGTCCTGCGGCGAGTAGGTGAGCCGCCCGACGGCGTCCTCCCCCACCAGGATGGTCAGTGTGGGAGCTAGGCGCGTGGAGCTGATAAACCCGGCGCAGTAGATATCCTTGTAGCTTGGCTGCGGCTCGGGCTCATACTGCTGCGTCGCGGCTGCGACTTCTTGCACCAGTGCACTCCCCGGCACCAGCACACCCACGACAATAAGAACCGCCAATAGTCTTGCGTTCACGGTTGGCCTCCCGATGCCCGAACGGGCTTGAGCATTCAACCTTTTGGTGGGCGCTGCGTTCGACCCCGCGTTGCGGGATAGCCGAAACCGTAGCGAAGTTTTCCCGCCTTGTCAAGCAAAACTCTTGTCGAGATTGCTAGTTTTACCTCTTTCTTTGGCAACGCTTGGGGTTGCGCCCCCAAAAGTTCGCAGACCCTCCTTGGCTTTACTTCTCCTTCCGCGTGTGATAGAGAGCCCGTTTATTCTCGCCGGCGGAGCCCCCGGTGCGCTCACCCTTTGGGTCTGAACCCATCGCTGCCGTTATCGCCGAGTCCACGCCGCAAGCATTTCGGCGGGCGCTCGTGCGTGCCGAGCGCCGCGCGCGTGTTGTCGAGTTGCGCCTCGATGCGCTCGGCAGCGTCGCCGCCATTGTCCGGCTGCTTGGGAGCCTGCCGCGACGCTCCTCCCGCGTCACCCGCATCGCCACCTGCCGCACGCGGCGGGCCGGTGGCGGCTTCACCCCCGGCGCCGCAGCCCAACTGGCGCTGCTGCGGCTGGCCGCGCGGGTGGGCTGCGAGTGGGTGGATGTGGAAGCCGAAAGCCTCACGCCGTTCCGCGCTTCTCTCCGCCGCGAACTCCTGCGCGGCGTCCGCCGGATTGTTTCTTTCCACGACTTCCGCCGCACGCCTGCGAACCTCCCCCGCCTCTACACGCGCCTGGCAGGCCTGGGCGGCGACCTGGTCAAGATCGCCGTCACACCCCGCCGGCAGCGCGATAACCTGGCCGTGCTGCGGCTCGCTCGCCGGCGCCGCGGCAAGGTGATCGCACTCGCGATGGGTACCTGCGGGATTCCTTCCCGCGTCCTCGGCTTGCGTGCTGGGAGCGCGTTGACCTACGCTGCACTCGATGCCGGTCCGACGACTGCACCGGGGCAATTGCGGCTCAGCCAGTTGCGCGACCTCTACCGGCCCCATTGCCTCAATACGCGCACACGCCTCTACGGTGTCATCGGTAACCCTATCGTTCACTCGCTTTCACCCGCCATGCAGAACGCCGCCTTGCAGGCGGCTCGCCTGAACGCCGTCTACCTACCGTTTGAGGTGCGCGACCTCAGCGACTTCCTGGCCTGCTGCCCGCAACTCGGCGTCGCAGGCTTCAGTGTCACCCTGCCCCACAAGCAGGCCATCCTGCGCTACCTCGACGACTGCGATCCGGTGGCCGAGAACATCGGCGCGGTCAACACCGTGGTGGTGCGCGGCGGCAAGCGGCTCTACGGCTACAACACCGACTACGTCGGCGTGCTGCGCACGTTGGCGCATTACGTGCCGCTCGAGGGAGCGCAGGTCTTGATTCTGGGCGCGGGTGGCGCGGCGCGTGCCGTGGCCTTTGCCCTGGCCACCGCCGGCGCCTTCGTCAGCATCAGCGCGCGGCGGCGGGGGCGGGCACGCGCGCTGGCGCGAGCCTTGGGCGGGGAAGCGCTGTCCCGCTCTGCGGGACGGCGCTTTGACGCCATCGTCAACTGCACACCCGTGGGGATGTCGCCCGAGGAGGAGGCTTCTCCGCTCGCCGCGAGCGAGCTGAACGCACGGGTCGTCTTTGACCTGGTTTACAATCCGCTCGAAACCAAACTGCTGCGGCTGGCGCGTCAGCGGGGAGCGGTGGCGGTGCCGGGTTGGCAGATGCTGGTCGAGCAAGGCGCGGCCCAGTTTGAAATCTGGACCGGCCTGCGCGCGCCCCTGGCGGTGATGCGCCGCGCCGTGTTGCGCGTGTTGCGGCGAACGCAATGATTACGCCCGATTTAAAAACCGTTTCGAAGCTGGCCCGGCGGGGTAATGTCATCCCCATCTGCCGGCGCATCACCGCCGACCTGCTGACCCCGGTCTCGGCCTACCTGAGCCTGGCGCGCGCCAGTGCGCACTCCTTCCTGCTTGAAAGTATCGAGGGCGGGGAGAAGATTGCCCGCTACAGTTTTATGGGCGCTGACCCCTACCGCATCATCCATTACCGCCTGCGGAACGGGCAGGCAGGCGGGCCGGTGGCAGAAATTTTTGAGTCGGGCCACCGGCGCGAGTATCGCGGGAATATCTTTTCTCTATTGCGGGAGATGACCCGCGAGTACCAGCCCGTGCGCGTCGCTGGCTTGCCGCCCTTCTCGGCGGGTGCGGTGGGCTACTTTGGCTACGACGTTGTTCGTCTGCTCGAACGGCTCCCGGAGCGAGCGACCGATGACCTGGGGCTCGACGATGCCCGGCTGATGTTTTTCTCGCACCTGCTGGCCTTCGACCACGTCCAGCAGCAACTCCTGCTCATCGCCAACGTCTTCCGCGACCACGGCCACGCCAGCCTGGCGCAGAAATATCGGTACGCCTGCGAGTCGCTGCGGGCGCTCGAAGCCCGGCTCGCCCGCCCCATCGGCACGGGCGGAGCCCGCCTGCCGCGCCGCGTGCGTGCCCGGGGAAGGGCGGCGCCGCCCAGGCTGCACTCAAATTTTCGCCCGGCCGACTACCTGGCTGCGGTGCGCCGCGTCAAACGCTACATTCGCGCCGGCGACATCTACCAGGTGGTGCTCTCGCAGCGCTTCCAGCGGCGCGTGCGCACCGACCCGTTCTCGATCTATCGCGCCCTGCGCATTGTCAATCCCTCACCGTATATGTATTTCTTGCATCTGGGCGATCTTGACGTAGTGGGGTCCTCGCCCGAGATGCTGGTGAAAGTGCAGGGCCGGACGGCGCTCTACCGGCCCATCGCCGGCACGCGAGCCCGTGGCAAGACCGAGGAAGAAGACCGGCGGCTGGAACAGCAGCTCTGCCAGTCGGTCAAGGAACGCGCCGAGCACATCATGCTGGTGGACTTGGGGCGGAACGACTTGGGGCGGGTGTGCGCGTACGGGACGGTAAAGGTGGAGGAGTTGATGTTTGTTGAGCGCTACTCGCACGTGATGCATCTGGTCTCGAGCCTGCGGGGGCGGCTGCGGGCGGGCGTGGACTGCTTCGACGCGCTCGCGGCCTGCTTCCCGGCCGGCACGGTTACGGGCGCGCCCAAAGTGCGGGCGATGGAAATCATCGAGGAGCTCGAACCCAGCCGCCGCGGCGTCTATTCCGGTTGTGTCTGTTATCTGGATTTTTCCGGCAGTCTGGACTCCTGCATCGCAATCCGCACCATGGTGGTGCGCGAGGGGGTGGCGTATCTGCAGGCGGGCGGCGGCGTGGTGGCTGATTCGCGCCCCCAGCGCGAATACCAGGAGACAGTCAATAAAGCGCGGGCCCTGGTGGCGGCGCTGGAGCTGGCCGAGCGCGGCCTGACGTAGTACCAAGGTACAAAGTACAAGGTACATGGTTTTCTTACTCGACAACTACGACTCGTTCACCTACAACCTCGCCCAGTATCTGGGGGAGCTGGGGGTGCGCGTTGCCGTCCACCGCAACGACCAGATCACGCTCGGGGAAGTCGAAAGTCTCAACCCCGAGCGCATCGTCATTTCCCCTGGCCCGGGGCGGCCGGAAAACGCTGGCATCACCTGCGCGCTGATTGAGCGCTTTGCCGGGCGCAAACCGATTCTGGGCGTCTGCCTGGGCCACCAGGCCATCGGGCAGGTCTTCGGTGGGCGGGTGGTGCTGGCGCCGCTGCAGATGCATGGCAAGACCAGCGCCATCCTGCACGACGGCCGGACGATTTTTCGTGGCCTGCCGAAACCCTTTGAGGCCACGCGCTACCATTCGTTGATCGTGGCGCGGCGGGGTCTGCCGCGGGAACTTGGGGTTTCGGCTCATACTCGCGACGGCGTCATCATGGGCCTGCGCCACCGCCGCTATCGCGTCGAAGGCGTGCAGTTCCATCCCGAGTCGGTCCTGACCAGCCCCGGCAAGCAACTCCTGCGCAACTTCCTCTCCCTGCGCTAAGCTTTGCGATTCGCATGGCCACTGGGTAGGGCAAGCCCTTGGGCCGTGCCACAGAGTGCGATGGGAGTACGGCGTACGGCGCGGCAAGGCCTCGTCCGATCCGACGGTATTGTCATTCCGAGCGGAGCGAGGAATCTGCTTTTCTTTCTCCCTACGTGGGGGAAACAAGCAGATCCCTCGCTGGCGCTCGGGATGACAGGCGAGTGGTGCCAGTGCGTCCACGCAGACGCGAGTACCGTCCTCTTTGCCTCGCGAACGTAGAGGACGAAGCGGCCTAGCATGCCTGCCACTCGCTCAGCCCGGTGGCCCCTGTCACGGGGACAACGGTGAGCGTTGCGCGCCTATGGTAAGCTAGCGTGCGCGTTCAGCGGGACGTTCTAGGAGGCGAAGGCAGCGATGGCGCTCGTACCCATCAAGACCTCGACCGGGACCGGCTACTGCGACTGCATCTGCGGCTGCTACGAGCTCGTTGTCGTGCGCGACGAAGAGACCAGCAAGGGCTTCTGCAAACGTTGTTCCGAGGAACACATCGAGCGCAATCGTGAACTTGTCCGCAAGATGCCGAAGAAGGAGCCCACCTGGAAGTCAAAGCCGCTGCCGCCCAGCGCGCGTGCCCCGGGGAGCGAAGAGTACCGCCGCTAGTCAGTTTCGAAACTCGA
>JBHIAG010000090.1:0-8310 GCA_046758465.1 Terriglobia bacterium
TGATTTGCAACCGCGAGGTAGGCCCGGTGAGCTACAAGCGCACGCGGGCACACTCACCCGCCATGCTTTCGATTACGGTGGAGCAGGTGTTGACCGCGGTCGAACGCCTGGCGGTGTCGGCGAGCCAACCCCTCCGGAAAGCGGGCCAACATGCGTGATGCTTACCTGAGCTGGGCGGCGCGCTGGCGGGTGCCGATTGGCTTTGTGGTGGCTGCCGCCTATCTCTGGCTTGCGCGGGCGACCCCGGTGTCACTCGCGGCTGGTGCGGCCATTGCGGCTGTGGGCATTGGCTTGCGCGCCGTGGCCGCCGGCTACCTGCGCAAAGGTGAGGCGTTGGCTCGTGGGGGACCCTACGCCTACGTGCGCCACCCACTCTACCTCGGCAGCGCCTTCATCGTAGCCGGGTTTGTGGTGGCGTCCGGGCGGGTGTGGCTGGGGCTGGCGCTGGTGGGGATTTTTGTCGCGCTCTACGTGCCGGTACTGTTACGGGAAGAGGCTGAACTGCGCGCGCGCTTTCCCAGCGACTACGCGGCCTACGCCGCCGCGGTGCCGTTGCTGTTTCCCCGGGCACGCCCGGGGTTGCCCGGTCGCAGTGGCGAACGCTTCGATTGGGGGCTCTACTGGCGCAATCGCGAGTACAATGCGCTGGCGGGCTACCTGGTGATGTTGTTCCTCCTCTATTTGCGGATGTGGTACCGCCGCTGAGGCGACTACTGCAGCCGGTATTTTTCCCTCAGCAGGCGTTGCAGGCGGGGCTGGTAGATCAGGTCGTAGGTCTTTTCCTTGTCAGGGAACAGCGTGAGCGCCACGCGGCGGGTGGCGGCCACGAGTTCAGAGGCTTCCTCAAACGGCAGGGTGCTCTGGCTGATGAGGTTCATCACCAGCCGGAGGGTGACTTGCAGGCGTCGGATGCGCCGTGACTCTTCCTGGATAGCTTCTTCGCGGGTCATGTGTTGTCGCTGCGGGAAACTTGATTATAGAGACACGGAGGCGCCGCCGCAAGCTCCTGCCTGGGGGACTTTCCCCGGAACTCCCCACCCGCGGCCACGGCTGCTACCCACCCAAGGCGCGAGCGCGGGGGGTTACGTAGGGGCTAAAGCCCGTACCCGCCAAAAAAGGCGGCATGTGAAGTTTTTGCGTACTGTCCTGCCTGCCTGGGGGACATCTTCTTGCAGGCCTCATCATGGCCTAATTAAGACACTACTCTCAGGGGAGCCAGGCGCGCAACCGCTGCCAGAGGTTGGCGTAAGGCGCGGTGCGCTGTGCGCCGGCGAAGGTGGAAACCTGAAGCGTGTGGCCATCGGTGCGAACGCTGACGGCGCCGTCACGGTCGGTCCGCAACGTGCGGGTGCCGGTGGCGGCAAGCCGCGCCAGCACCTCCGAGTGGGGATGGCCGTGGGGGTTGTTGCCCCCGACCGAGATGATGGCGACCGGTGCGGCGACGCCAGCCAGGAATTCCGGGCTGGCGCTGCTGCGACTGCCGTGGTGCGGCACCTTGAGCAGCTCGGCCCTGAGCGGGAGTTCCGCGCTGAGCAATTCCCGCTCCAGGGGCCGCTCGATGTCGCCCGGCAGCAGCACCCGGCGCTCGCCATAGGTGAGGCGCAGGACGAGGGAATCGTTGTTGGAGGGAGTGGGCGGCGGGGTGAGGTCGAGCCGCGGCGAGAGAATCTCCACCCGCACCCCGCCGCGTGCGAAGTCCTCGCCACGCCCGTGCGCCGTGACGGGGATGTGGTGCCGCTGCGCTTGCACGAGCAGGCGGCGATAGGCGCGCGTCTCAGGATTGTTTCCCACCCAGAAGCTGGCGACGCGGAAGTTCGCGAACACGGCCGGGAGCCCGCCGAGGTGGTCGTAGTGGGCGTGGGTCAAAACCACGCGGTCGAGGCGCTTGATACCGCGCGACCACAGATAGGGCGACACCACCCTCTCACCCGCGTCATAGCCTAGGCGATACCCTTCCCTGACCCGCCGCGCTCCGGGCCCGGCATCCACCAGCCAAGTTTCGCCCTGGGGCAGCACGACGAAGATGGCGTCGCCCTGGCCGACGTCGAGCACAGTGACTTCGAGCTCACCGGGAGCGAGCTGCGGCGCAAACGGGTAGGTGACAATGACCGCCAGCAACACCAGCACCGGCGCCCATGCCAGCGCTTGCAGGCGGCGGCTGCGGCCGACAGTGAGAACCAGCGCCACGAGCGCGACCCCGTAGGCAAGCGCGACACCCGGCGGCGGCGGCGGGATGCGCCACGTCAGCCAGTCAAGCCGTCCCAGTCCGTCAACCAGCCAGAGCAGGAAATCGGTCAGTACTGCTATGGCCGGGCCCAACAGTTTGCCGATGGCGAGCCACGCGCTGCCGAGCAGCAGGGTGGCCAAGCCGAGCGGCACCAGCAGGCCCACGAGCGGAACTACCGCCACATTGGCCACGAGTCCCGTCCACGTTACCCGGTTGAAGTAGGTGGCCACCAGAAGCACAAAGCCGAGCTGAATGGCGAAGACGATGACCACGGTATCCCAGGCGTTGAGCCCGGCGTGCACGGCGGGAAGCAGGAGTCGGCCGAGGGGGCCGGCGCGGGCCGAGAGGTCGCGGAGATCGAGCCGGAACTGTGCCTGCGGTGGGGCGAAGGTATCGTCGCGCTCAGGCTCCTCCAGCCCGGTGAGCGCCTTCCGGTAGGGCAAGGAGGTCCGCTCCATCCACGGCACCGCCAGCAGCGCGACCAGCAGCACCGCGGCAAAAGAAAGCTGAAATCCGCTCTCGAGCAGCCACCCGGGTCGGAAGAGCAGAAGCGCGAATGCCGCCAGCGCCGTGGTGTTGGCCAGCGCCACCTGGCGGAACAGCAGGCGCGCGAGCAGGTAGAGCGAAACCATCCAGACGGCGCGCTCGATCGGCGGCCGATTGTCGGCGAGCAGGAGAAAGAAGACGAGGACAAAGATGGTGGCAACTGTGCTTAGCCCCTCCCTGACGCGCAGCCGCCGCAGCAGCCACAGAACTGCTACGGCCAGCATCCCTACGTGCAGGCCACTGATGACGAGCACGTGGTAGGTGCCGGTGCGGCGGAAGGTTTCGGCCAGTTCGTGGTCGAGGAAGGCGCGGTCGCCCAGCAGCATCGCGCGCAGCACGGCGCGCGTGTCGGCGCGCGCTTCGCCTGGCAGAACGCGAGCGAGCGTGTGCAGCAGGCGCTCGCGCAGGGCGAGTATGCCCGCGTAGATCGGGTTGCCGCGCCAGCCCGGGCGGACACCAAGCAGGGCTTCATGCTTGAGCGAACCGACCAGATACACTCCGCGCCCCGCCCAGAACCGCCGCCAGTCAAAGCTGCCCGGGTTCAGGTAGTTGCGCGGCTCTTGCAGGCGGACGAGCAACTCCAGGCGGTCGCCGTAGTGGAGTTGGGGCAGGGGCAATTGCGCAACATCTGGCGGCGGATGGAAGTAGCGCAGGCGCATCCCGCCGGAAGCCGCGTAGCGTACCTGGCGCGAGGTGAGGGCTTCGAGTTCGATGTAGTACGTCGTGAACGGCCCGTTGCGCGTGGGCTCGCGCCGCAACCAGCCTTCGACGCGCAGGGGTTCCGTGAGATCGAGGCGACCAGCAGCAACCAGTTGATCGACGCGTGTGGGGGCGACGCCGAGCCTGTTCAGGCGGATCAGGCTGGCGCCGAGCCAGAAGTAGCCGAGCAGCGTCAGCGCCAGGGCGACGTGCAGCCAGCGCCGCCGCCAGGCCAGCGTACCGGCCAACACGGCTGCCGTGGCGAGCCAGAAAAGCGGTTGCGGGGCTGTAGCCACCTCGGCGTAGAGCGCAATCCCCAGCGCAAAGGCCACGGCGGCGTGCAGGAGCGGCGCGCGCATAATCAATCTTCAGTCGGCTCGCAAGCGGGCTAGCGTTTCGATGTGGAAAGTGTGCGGGAACAGGTCGATGAGTTCCAAGCTCTCGATCTGGAAGGTGGCAGCCAAGGCCTTGAGGTCGCGCGCGAGTGTCGCCGGGTCGCAGGAGAGGTAAAGCAGGCGGCGCGGCCGCAGCCGCAACAGTTCACGCACCGCTTCTTTCGACAAGCCGGCACGCGGCGGGTCGAGCATGACGCAATCAACCGGCTCGCGCCACTGAGCGAGAAAGGCGGCCGCATCGGCGCAGTGTGCCTGGACGTTGGCCAGGGCGGCGCTGTTGGCGGCCAGGTCGGCGGCTGTGTCCGGGTCGGCTTCGATGGCGGCGACGCGCGCGAACCCGCGCGCAAGGGCACGAGTGAAGAGTCCCACACCGGCGTAGAGGTCAACCGCCGTGGTGCCGGACAGGTCGCCCGTACGGGCGGCGAGTTCCGGCAGGAGGTAGCGATTGACCTGGAAGAAGGAGTTGTGGCTCACGCGCACTTCTTCTTCATTGACCCGGTAGCGCGTCGAGCCCGCGCCGGCCAGTACCCGCTGGCCGGTGGAGGTCTCGAGGAAAAGAATCGACTCGACGCCCGGCCAGGCGCGGCGCAGCCGGGTGGCCAACTCGTCGCTGGCAAAGTCGAGCACGGGGAGGCCGAGGCTGAGCCAGCCGGGCCGGTCCTCGTCGGTCACAAAGGCTTCCACTTGCCGCAGGCGGCGGGGCAGGTGGCCGGCTGCGTTCAATTCATTGAGCGCGAGAATCAGGGCGTTCAGTCGGGGTGAACTGATGGGGCACTGCTCGATGGCGCAGAGCGTGTGCGTGCCCTGGCGGTAGTAGCCCATCTGGAGACGGTCGGCACGCACCGGGTGCGGGCCGAGGTGCAGTTGGATGCGGTTGCGATAGTTCCACGGCGGCGAAGCCAGGGCCGGGATTTCCTCCGACCAGGCGATGTCACCCAGCCGGCGCAGGGTCTCGCGCAGGATTTCGACTTTGAGCGCTAGCTGTTGTTCGTAGGGCAGGTGCTGGTAGTGGCAGCCGCCGCAGCGGGTGAAGTACGGGCAGGGCGGCTCGATGCGGTCGGCGGCCGCCTCGAGGATTTTTTCCGGCAAGCCCCGGATGAGCTTGCGCGTCTCCTGCGTGGGCAAGACCTCAACCACTTCGCCCGGCAGGACGAAGGGCACGAAGACCGGCTTGCCTGCCGCAGCAGGCCAGCCTGCCGCGGCAGGTTTGCCGCGACTGGGTCGGGGGCCCGTGGCGTGCCCCAGGCCTTCGCCGCCATAAACCATCTTTTCGATGCGCACGTTCACGGCCGGCTCATTCAGCCTGCGGCAGCAGGCGGCGCTGGCCCGCCCGCAGAGCGGGACGGGGTCGGCAAGTAGAAGAGGCTGAGGCGGGGCAGCTGATGGCTCTCGAAGAGCTTTTTTTGCACGTACTGCTTTTCGATGAGCGCAATCTGCTCGGCGGTCATCTTGCGCCGGTAGGGAGCGAACGCCCGCTCGACCTCGCGCCGCAGAGCCACGAGTTCGTCGGCCGTAGCCGCCTGGGTAAGCGCGGCCAGAAGTTTTTCTTCGAAGACGGTCAGGTGGCGTTCGAGGTCTTCGAGGTTGGGGCGTACGCCCGGGCCCTGCTCAGCCAGAGCTTCAAGCGCCGCTGCGATGTCGGCAAAGACTTGGGCCGTTGCGGGCGAGGCTGCCGCCGTCGGCGCGGCGGCGGCGCGGAGTTGGGCCGCGTTTTGCCGCAGGAAGCTGGAAATTTCTTCGTTCGTGAAGCCTGCGGGTGCGGGCGCGGCAGCCTGCGTCGTCAGCGGGCGACCGGCGGCGGCTTCGCGCATCTCCTCGACCACGTCGGCGACGCTATCGATGCAGTAGAGCAGGCTCTTGATGCGGCCGGGGCGACGCCGGCGTGCCCAGCGCTCGAAGGCGCGGTCAATGCCCTGCAGCACCGCTTCCAGCGGCACGCCCTGCTGTTGCCAGCTCTCAATCACCGCCCAGTCCAGCGTCGAAACCAGGATGTGCGCCCCGCGTTTCTGCCAGAAATATTCTTCGATTTCGGTGAAGTAGGTGAAGTAGTTGGAGTCTTCCACGGGAACCGCCCCGTCCTTGCCCGAGGCCACCAGCATACAGCAGAACCGCTCGCGGCCAAAGCCTCAAGCAGGAACAAGAAGCGTCCCGTGGCCTCAGGAGCTAAAGCTTAGCGGCGGCGTTGGGGGCGTTTCTTGGCCGGGGCGCGGGCGAGTTTAGGTTTGGCTTCGGGCTCGGCCAGGTTGCGTTCGTAGAGGATGCGGAGGCCTTCCAGGGCCAGGAACTCGTCCACGGTCTCCAGATGGCGCGAGGCCGCGGCGACCAGCAGCGCCTCGCCGCCGGTGGCGATGACGCGGGTGCCCGCGCCGAGTTCGGCTTTCATCCGCTCCAGGATGCCGTCCACCAGGTCCAGGAAGCCGTAGTAGAGGCCCGACTGCATGGAGCCGACGGTGTTGGTGCCGATCAGCTTGTGCGGCGGCTGGATGGACACGCGGGGGAGGCGGGCGGTGTGGCTGAAGAGCGCCTCGGCGCTGATGCCAATGCCGGGGACGATGATGCCGCCGAGGTAGTCGCCGGTGCGCGCGATGGCGTCGAAGGTGATGGCGGTGCCGAAGTCAACCACGATACAGGGCCCGCCATACTTTTCAAAAGCGGCCACGGCGTTCACGATGCGGTCGGCGCCCACCTCCTGCGGATTGTCGTACTGGATGCGGATGCCGGTCTTGATGCCCGGCTCGACAAACAGCGGCGCCTGGCCGAAGTAGCGCTCGGCCATCGCGCGGAGCGTGCCGTTGAGCGGGGGCACGACCGAGGAGATGATGACGCCAGCGATTTTGCTTGCCTGGAGATGCGCCAGCGCGAGCAGGTTGCGCGCCAGGATGCCGTATTCGTCCACCGTCTGGCTGTGCTCGGTCTTCAGCCGCCAGTGAGCCACGAGCTTGGTGCCGTCGTAGACACCCAGTACCGTGGTCGTGTTGCCGACATCAATCACCAGTAGCATAGTCACCCACTCCGTCGCCCTGGCTTCGTGGTCCGGATGCTGTCAGCTCCTCACTCACCTCCAACAATCGACGCGCGATTGCCGTGTCATACGATTGCTTCGAGCTTCTGAGTTCACGTTTCTTGGCGAAGTACTTCCCGCTCACGCCCTCCACCTCGGGCGAGCAAGCCAGGTAGAGCACGGGTTCAGCCCCCTTTTCCGGACTCTTCATGAACGGCCTGTACAGAATCGCCATGAGGCGGAAGAACCCCCTGAAGTCGCGAGCGAAATTCGTTCGAACCATTCCGGGCTCCAGGCAATTCACGGTAACGCCCGTTCCCTTGAGTCTTCGGGCCAACTCGTAGGTGAAGTAGACATTGGCCAGTTTCGACTGGTAGTAGGCCCGATTGCTGTTGTATCCCGCTTCTCCTTGCAGGTTGTCGAAATCGATGCTAGCCCATCTGTGCACCACCGAAGAGACATTCACAATCCGGGATGGCACCCCGGCCTTGAGCACATCGAGCAGCAGGTTCGTAAGCAAGAAGGCTGCCAAGTGGTTAACCGCAAAGGTGGTTTCAATGCTATCCACAGTCAAGGATCGTTCCCAGAGCTGTAGCCCGGCGTTGTTCACGAGGACATGCAACTGTTGATACCGGTCCTTGAAATCCTGCGCAAGTTGGCGAACGGCTGCTTGGCATGAGAGGTCGGCCAGCATCAACTCAACAGCTTCATTGCCGCTTTGCGCCTTGATTTCCTGAAGTGCCGCCGCCCCCCGGCCCTGGTTGCGACAAACCATCACAACGGTTGCGCCCATCTTCGCCAACCCCAGCGCGGTTGCTTTGCCGATGCCAGAATTAGCTCCTGTAATGAGGCAAATCCTGCCCTTCATTTCGACTACCACATAACTTGACGTAAGGTTTAGGCCTCCGTCAAGTCGCCGGCGAGGTGAGGAAGGAGGGAGCCGTCGTCGCGGCGCAGGAGCAGGAAGCCGGAGTCGTCGAGACCGGCGGTGGTGGCGGTAAACCTCTCTCGGCCGGTCTGCACGCGCACGCGTTTGTCACGGATGTAGCTGGAGACTTCGGCCATGCGGGCGAGGATGGGCGCCGGGCCTTCCGCGAGCAGGCGATTGTAGTAGCGCTCAAACCAGCTTAGCAACCGCACCAGGATTTCCATGCGCGAGTAAGCGCGGCCACCGGCCAGGCGCAGGGAGGTGGCACTGTCTTTGAGGTCAGCCGGCATGGCGGTGTGGTTGACATCGACGCCGATGCCGACGACGACGTAGAGGATGTGGTCGAGTTGCGCCTGCATTTCAGCCAGGATGCCGCTGAACTTGCGGCCATGCACCAGCAGGTCGTTCGGATAGCGGACATCGACGGGCAGGCGGGTGAGGTCGACGATGGCCTCGCGCGTGGCAACTCCCGCGAGCAAGGTGAGCAGCGGGGCCTGGCGCGGGTGCAGCGTCG
>JBHIAG010000091.1:0-8310 GCA_046758465.1 Terriglobia bacterium
CTCAAGGTCACGCTCGGCAACGACATCTACCACGTGCGCCACCGCCTGCGCCCGCCCACGGCCGAGGACTGGTTTGCCTACGACGCCGCGCTCGCAATGGCCATCGAAGAAGTCCCGCTCCGCCCAGACGGGCGGCCGTATGGCCCCGCTCAGCGGGGCGCAGAGCCGACCGCGCCCGCCCCTGCGGGGCCCGCCGAAGGCCCGACCGACAGCGCCGGGGCAGGCTATAAGCTCGATCTCCAGAGCACCGAAGCCGCTGCGCTGCTCTGGGACCGTCTGGCCCGCGGCCTCGACGGCTACAGCTTGCCTGCCGCACCGCCAGGCCTGCCTGCGCAGGCAGGCTTCGCCGCCGACGCCCAGACGGCCGGGCGTCTCCCCGCCACCTGGCACGAACTCGTCCCGCTCGCCCACAAGGAAGCCGCCATCCGCGCGCTCACCCTGGTGGCTCCTAGCAATCACGGCTCGGGCGAGCACGCGGCCGCGTTTCCGTTGCAAGCCGAGCAGGTGCCGGTGGTGCTGGAAGCCGTCGTCGCCGGACGCGCCTACCCGCGGCTCCTGCACACCTTTCGTCCGCCCACCGCCGAGGACGAGCGCAGCTATCGCCGCCTGCTCGCCGAAACGCTCTTCGTCCGCGGCAGCCGCACCGCCCGCACCCTCATCCCCTCGCGGCTGCCTGCGCTTTGCCGGCTCTATGACCGGCTCATTCTCGGAGTCGAGGGCTACGCACTCGACGGCCAGCTGCTCGCCTCCAGGGATCAAGTCATCCAGCACATGGACGCCTGGCACAAGCGCACCGCTGTCCAGGCGCTGTTTAGCGACGCCACCGAGCCTGCGCCCACCGCCTTCGCAGAGGCCGCGCCATGAACCCCACACCGCACGCCGCACAGCCACCCATGCACCCCGGCCGCCACCTCGCCGCCGTGGAACAGTTCGCCTACCAGCTTCTCTGCGAAGCCAGCCAGCCCGCCCGCACGGACGCCGCTCCACGACTCCGCGCCGCGGCCCTCAACCCGGCACGCTTGGAACGCGCGCAACTCAGCTCCGCCAGCCTCCCCGGCCGCGACTCCATCCCCCTGGCCTACGAAATCTGGCTCGACTACTTGTTCGAACTCGACGCACTCCTCCACTATGTGCAGTTGAGCCCGCGCGCGCTGACCGCGCTCGAACTCCAAGGCTTGCAGGCCCTCGCCCGCGCCCGCACCCGCTTCCTGCGCCGGCACAGTTTCTGCCCGCATTGCGACGCCGCCAACCCGCGCCCCGCCGTTGGCGGGGCAGGCGCGGCCCAGCGCTGCGCGCACTGCCACAAGGAGCTCTAACCAGCAATGCCGGCAAGCCGCGTCCAACTCCGCATCGAGGTCGAAACCGAAGGCGCCGAGCAACTCACCACGCTGCGCGAGGAACTCGACCGCCTGGGAAAAGCCGGCGCCGGCACGTTCACCCAGCTTGATCGCTCCCTCACCACCGTCCTCGACAAACTCAAACTCTCCCGTAACGTGGTCGCCGCCTCCACCCGCAGCTTCCTCGACTCCCAACGCCAACTCTTCGCCGGACTTACGCCGCTGTTCGACTCCTTCTTCCGCAACGTCCTCACCGGCTCCCGCTCCCTGCGCGATGCCTTGAAGCGCCTCTGGCGCGACTTCCTCGACTTCTTCCTCGGCCTCGTCCGCCGCATGGTCAGCGCCTGGATGGCCAGCCTGCAGGTGATGAGCGGCGCACGGCGGCTCCCGCTGAGCGGGACAGGCATGGGCGGGGGACTTCTGGGCGGGCTCCTGGGCGCCATCTTCGGCCAGCCCGCCGCGGCGGGCCTGCCGGGTCTCGGCGGTCCCATCGGCACACCACCCACGTTCCCCGGCCTCGGCGGGCTGCTGCCGAGTCTCGGTCTCGGGCTGGTTCTGGGCCCGGGTGGGCGCATGCCGACGATGGGTGGCATCACCGCCGGCGTGCTCGGAAGCTTGAGTGGAGTGGCGGGCCTGCTGGGCACGTTGGGCTTGGGACTGCTCAGTGGGGGCGGCGTTGTGCGGGGCGCGCTGGGCGGCTTCCTCACGGGGGGCGCGCTCGGCACACTCGTTGGCGGCACCGGTGCGCTCGCCGGCACCGCCCTCGGCGCCTTCGCCGGGCCCATCGGTGCGGTGGTGGGAGCGATTATTGGGGCCATCGCCAAGCTGTTCCAGCGCGGCAAGCTCAAGCGCAAAGCCTCGCAGGTCGCCGACCAAGGCTTTGCCGCCATGCGCCGCATCACCGAGGAGTTCGAGCGCTTCCGGGTCGATTACGAAAGCGCCCTCGCGCAGGTGACCGCCATCTGGCAGCAGATGGTACAGGCCTGGAGTCAAATGGGCAGCATCGGCCGGCGCTCCATTCGCGGCCAGCAGCCGTCGTTCGAATCCGTCATCCGGCGGATCAACGATCTCCAGCGGGCACGCGAGCAACGCACGCAGCTCATCAGTAGCCTGCAGATCCCGGAGTTCCAGTTCGGCGGTATCGTCGGCGCCTCCAATGCCCATCCCGCAGGGCGGGACCGCATCCTCGCCCTCGTGCACGAGGGTGAGGCGGTGCTGAACCGCCGGGCGGTGCAAGCCCTGGGGGAGCGCCGCATCGGAGAATTGAACCGGGGCCTCTCCGAACGTGGTGACCAGTTTTTCATCTCCATCCATGCCCTGGACGGAGAAAGCGTGGAGCGCTGGTTAGCGCGCAATGAAGTGCGCCTGGTGCGCTTCTTCCGGCGCGCTGCCCGTGACCGCGGCCTGCGCGCCCCGGTGTAACCGAATGTCTATGCGCACGTACGAAGCTTGCGGCAACGGACACAAACTACAAGGTACAGGGCACAAAGTACCTAGTGCTTTGTGCTTCGTAGCTTGTGGAATGAGAACTCATGGCTGCGACTGACCTGTTTCCATTAGAGGCCGACTACGCTCTGGCGCAACCCTGGAGCGCGGGCATCGTCCGCGCGGTCGCCGAGTCGGGACGCCAACTGGCGCGGCTGAAGCGAGCCCCGCAGCGCGTCTTCCGGCTCGTGTTTCGCCAGCGACCCACCAGCGAAAAGTTGCAACTCGAGGACTGGTACCGGCGCTTTGAGCGCGACTTCTTCAACTGGCGGCACGCGGTCTGGCAGGTGAAGCCCGACGGCAGCTACCTGGAGCGCTACTTCGCCGTGGAGTTCGCCGGCCCGCCGCAAATCGAGCTGGTGGCCAACGAGGCCCACGACATGGAAGTGGCGCTGGTGGAGGCGGTCGGGCGCGCCCTGTTCGCCTACCCTGACCCGGCCATGGGCCACCCCGCAGCTTTTCAGGAAGAGGACGCAACCAGCAAGACCCAAGGGACTTGGAGCTTGGTGGCGGATGCCACCGCGCACGGTGGAAACGAAAAGCAGAATACCAATCTGAACACTACTGACTTCGCCCTGTGGGTCTATGCCGGCTATGGCTTTCGGCTCTGGGCACGGAACGGCCCGGACCTGGGCATCTTCGAAGTCTTGCTCGATGACACCAGCCTCGGCAACGTCGACCTCTATGCCGCCGCCGCCGCCGGCGCCCAGCCCGTCTTCACCAAACTGGACGTGCCGCTCGGCGTCCACCGCATCAAGCTACGCGCCACGAATACCAAGAATGCTGCCGCCACGGGCCAGATCATCCTGGCCGACGCGCTGGAGTACCTGATATGAAGCCGCACATTCAACCCGTACAAGGTACAAGGCACAAGGTACCTCGTACTTCCTACCTCGTACCTTGTGATTCGTGAGGACAGCATGCCACGCGGACTCAGCGTCAACGCCAAGACCTACACCGGGCCAGTAGTGTGGCTGGCCGAAATCACCACCCGCACGGCCACCCACTACTTCGCCGAGGATGAAGTAAACTTCGCCGGCCAGACCTACCTGCCGTACCTGCGCCTGACCAGCGGCGTGCGCCGCTCCCGCTCCCTGCTGCTCGACGCCGGCACCATTGAGTTGCTCAACGCCGACCTCTACATCGCCAGCCTGCTCGACACCCAGTCCACCTCGGGCGGAGAATTTGAAGGCGCCACCTACATCTTGAAGCAACTGCTGGTGGGGATCGAGGAGGCGGTGGAAGTCCTGCGCGGGCGGCTGAGCGAGCAGAGCCAGGGAGACGAAGCGGTGAGCTTCCGGCTGGTGGCCGAACTCGAGCCCGCACGCATCGAAACACAACCGCGGGCCTACGCCCAACTCTGCACCTGGCCCTTTGCCAAGCCCACCTGCGGCTACGACCGCGCTGCCATCACTGTCACCGAAAACCTAGCCGAACAGACCGCCGATATTTTTTCCGCCACCTCCATCGGCAACAGCTTGCTGGCCATGACCACCAATGAACACACGGACTGCCTGGCTCTCATCACCGCCGGCACCGGGCGCGGCCAGGTGCGCCGCATCAAATCGAACAGCGCCACCACACTTACCCTGTACCAGAGCTGGAAAACCACGCCGGATGCCACCAGCAAATTCCGGGTTGTCACCGCAACCGCCGGCATGCCCAAGCTCCTGTTTACTTCCACCTCCGCGCTGGACCAGGCCACGGCAGACATCTTCTCGGCGCGCGCCATCGGGGCTTCCGGCCTGGCGATGACCGTGGACGAGCACCGCAGCGAAGGCCCGCGGGACGCAGCCGGCCGGGTGCGCATTGTCACCGGCACGGGCGCCGGCCAGGCGCGCCGCATCGAGACCAATGACGCCACCACCATCACCCTCGCCACCGATGAACCCAACTTCAACCCGCTTCCCGATGCCACCTCCGTCTTCCGCGTCCTCTATCGCTTCTGCCCCAAGGATGTTGGCCAGAGCTGCGAACAGCGTGGCCGCACGCAGGCCTTCAACGGCTTCCCCACCCTGAGCCCGGCGCTCGCTCGCATCTTCTCCGACCCGACACCCGTGCGCGGCGGCGGGGGCGGGGGTGGCGGCGGCAGCGAGCGTGGCGACGATCCCTTGGTAGACGTACCCTTGCTATGAGCCCACTACCCACACGCATTGCAGAACCCGACGAAGCGGGCGAGACCGGCGGCGCCCCCACCAGCGGAGCAGGTGGGGGTGGCGGTGGTACCGCCGCCGGCAGCCCCACGCCGCTGCCGGCGCCGGGCCAGACAGAGAAGACCGAGCTGCTCCAAGCAGCCCTGGGCCAGCCGGTGCCCCTCGCCTACGGGCGCCACATCGTCGGCGGCAACGTCGTCTTCATGCACAAGAACGCTCCCGAAACTTCGGGAGAAACCTCTACCCTCTTCCTTGCCCTGGGCGAAGGCGAATGGGACGGGCCGGAAGTCGTCTGGGTGAACGGCGTGGCGATTGCTTTGACCGCCACCTCGCTCTTTCACTTCCATCCCGGCACCGAAGGCGAGCTGGATGGTGAAAGCGACCCGGCAACGCCCAACCAGAAGATTTGCAGCTTCTATCCCCCCACCTTCACCCCCCAGCTTACCTTCTCCCGCACCGCCTATGCCGCGTTCAAGCTCAAGCCCGACCCCACCGCCCCCGGGCCCGCCTACGACATCCGCGGCGTCTACCGAACCATGAAGGTGCGCCAGTTTGACAGCGCCGGCAACCAGCTCGCCTACAGCTACTCGGCCAATCCGGCCTGGTGCATCCTCGATCTGCTCATCCGGCGAGCGTACGCCCCCCACCAGCTTGCCGGCGAAACTTTGACCGCCGCGGTGAAGGCTCGCATCAACTTCGCCGCCTTCAAGACTGCCGCCGATGAGTGCGACTTCGACATCGGCGGCGGAACCAAGCGCTTTGAAGCCCACGTCGCCTTCGTGGACCCCACCGACCTGGCCCGGGCGCTCGAGCAGATGCTGCTGCTCTGCCGCGGCTACCTGATTGAGAACGCCGGCAAGATTGCCCTCTTCATCGACCAAGACCGCTCCAGCGTCGCCAGCTTCACCCGCGACGCCATCGCCGCGGGCTCGCTCCAGTTCGCTCACAAGGACCTGCGCTCGCTTGCCAACCACTACCTCCTGCACTTTCGGGCGCTCGATTCCGGCGGCGGCGACGCCAAAAAGGATTTCCAGCCGCAGCTCAAGCAGTTCACCGACGAAGACCACCAGGACCAGGTCGGGCGCATCATCACGGCCAAGATTGACTTCGGCAACCAAACCCCGGAGCGCACCGAACGCCTGGGGGAATACCTCCGCCGACGCACCCTCAACCTGACGCGCCACCTGCGCGCACGTTTGCTCTCTGGCGCAGCGGACGCCATTGACCTGCTGCCCGGCGACATCGCCACCTTCCCCGATGACCTCGATGCCGCCAGTAGCGCCACGCGCAACTATGAAATCCTCGAAATCACCGACGAGCCGGACGGCGCCCGGGAAGTGTTCGCGCAGGAGTTTGACTCTTCAATTTTCGTGGATACGGCAGGGCCGCAGCAGGCGGCCGCGCCGCCCGCACCGGAGCCGGCGCCCGGGCCGGTGGTGCAGCACGAAGAGAACTGGCTGGTGAACTCCTCTTTCTTCATCGCCGGGGTGGCCGGGCAGGAAGGCACCGACCTGCCCAAATATCACCAGCGCTACTCCAACGCGGGCGGGACGCCGGGCTCAGCCGAGGTCGAATATCTGGCCGCCGAAGACTGGCTCAAGCTCAAGACCTCCACCTCGACGGTGGACAAAATTGGTTTCCGTACCCTGTGGAAGAACCTGGGACGCTTGTTCAAGCCGGCCGAGTACCTCACCATCACCTTCAGCCTGCGGCATACAGGCGGCTCGGGAACCTACGACAAAGCGGTGCGGGTCAAGCTCGACTCCGAAGCCGAGGACTACACCGACGACAACGAAAATAAACTGGAACTCGTCATCCCAGCCAACTCCATCCCCAGCAGCTTGGTGCTGCGCTTCGGCACGACGAAGCTGAAGTCCACCGCCCAGGTGCCGGACGCCCTCAACCTCTTCCTCTGGTCGGAGGCCACGGCCGCGGCCCAGGCAAACTTCGACCTCGAGGTTGACTGGGTGGCGCTGGCGCGCGGCCGGCGACCCTCCAAGTGGGTGCCGTTGCTCGTGCCCGACAGCGAAATCACCTGGGACAGCGGTCCCGGGCTCTACGCACTGCCGGCGTGGCTGGTAAAAGGCTCCGTGCCTTCCCTAGACTCCGGCGGCGCGGGTGCCAGCTCCGGCATCGGCTCGGGCGGCGCTGACCGCGAAGAGGGCACGTTGCAAATTCTCTGAAGGAGTCATCGTAGAGTCGCAGGACAGAAAACAGTGCAGGGCAGAAAAAGAGGAACCGGAAATGCGTTCTGCCGAATTCAAGTCTATGTCGAGCCCAGCGGCCCCCTTGTCCCGAGCGGAGTCGAGGGATGCCACTGGGAACCCACGGGGAGAAGCCCATGGGCTGAACAATTCTCCGTCGAACCCCGTGGCCCCGGCCACGGGGAGAAGCTTTTTTGCCTGGTTAACTGGGCTGGTGGTGGCGGCGCTGCTTTGCTGCCCTGCGGTAGTGGCCGCCACCACCTCGAAGTCCTTCCGCCGGCGGGTTGCTTTCGCTGCGCTTCTGCTGGCGCTTTGCTTGGCCCCGCTGAGCGCGGCGCTCGCCTCCACCGTTACCGGCACGGTGAAGCGCCCCGACGGCACACTGGTGAACGGCACCATCGAGTTCATCCTGAGCCAGCAGGCGAAGACCACCACCCCGCCCGTCATTTATGTCCCTGTGAAGACTACATGCGCAGTGACGGGCGGGGCCATCGCTGCCGGTTGCACCGTACAGGGCAACGATACGCTCGACCCCGCTGGAACCTTCTACCGGGTGCGTGTGGTGGACACCAACAACATCGTGGTAATGCCGCTCACCAACTACACCATCGCGGGGGCAACGGTGGATCTAGGCTCGCTGCCCATCACCGCCCAGGCCACGCTCGTGCCGCCGACCGGCTCGGTGACCGGTGATATGAACGTCACCGGCAACCTGACCGTGGGCGGCTCGGCCACCTTCGGCGCCGATCCCCAGGTGTTCTCTCACCTGCGCTTCTCCGGGCTCACCGCCGACCCGGCCACCGTGACCAGCGGTTCCACCTGGTATCGCTCCGACCTCGACAGCCAACGCCTGCGCATGGGCAAAATCGAGCTGTGGGACGGCGGCCAGTTCGTGGACCTGAAAGCCGCGGCGACCAATACCTTGGAGACGGGCGCGGCGCTGACCACCACCAGTATCGCCGGCATCCGCACCAAGCGGATGAATTTCACCCGCTGGGTTGATCCCGACCTCTGGACGGAAGCCGGCGTCACGGCCAAGATCGATGCTGCCATCAACGACTGCGGCGGGCTGCCCTGCCTGGTGGCGCTGCCGTCGAACCTCGGCGCGGGCGAGCCCACCAGCGTGCCCGG
>JBHIAG010000092.1:0-8214 GCA_046758465.1 Terriglobia bacterium
AGGATGCGACCGCGCGGCGCCAGAATTAGCAAGGCACGGATGCGGTTGCGCTCGGCCAGCCGAGCATAGATATCGGAGCGAACCACCTGCAGACGCCAGAACCCCACCAGCAGCAGGAGGGACACGCCAATGATAGCCCAGCGCAACCACGCCAGACGCTCCGGGGTAAGTTTCCGTTCGTGGCTGAAGTCCCAGTCCATGCGCTACTCCGCGGGCTCGGCGGGGGTTCAGGCCGTTTGGCGGAGTCGGTCCACCAAAGGAAAAACTAGCACAGCCAAAAGCGCATTGACAAGGGCGGCTTCGAGCGTGGTCAAGCGGAGCCAAGCGACGGGCTGCGCCAGCAGCAGGGCCTCGACCCCGTCAACAATCAGTTGGTGCAGGAAGTAGAAACCAAAGACCAGCAAGAGGCGGGCGGTAGGCTGCTCGGTTTCCAGGCGGATGCCGACCGAGGAGGCGATGAACCCGACGAGGGTCTTGGCTATGCCGTACTGGCCGATGGGCTCGTGGGAGAGGGCGTCTTGCGCGACCCCCACCAGCAGGCCGAGCAGCAAGCCGGTGGAAGGATTGCGTCGGCTGAAGCTGAAGTAGATGACGACCAGCAGGGGGAGGTCAAGGAGGTCGCGCGCGCGCGGCAAGTAGAGGGGGAGATAGACTTGCAGGAAGAAGGCCAGGACGCTGACGGCGATAAACACCCGCAGAGAGAAGCGGTAGACCTCGGTGCGCGCTTCCGGGGCCAATTCAGTCCCGGTTGTTGCCGGCAGCCGTGAGAGCCAAGGGTTCCGGCGTGCCGGCCAGAATGAAGACGTATTCGAGCTGGTTGAGCCGCACGGTCGGCTCGACGCGGATTTCCAACAAGTAATCGCCGGGCTCGACGGAGGTCACGGTGCCGATGGGAAAGCCCTTGGGGAAGAGTTGGTCTTGGCCCGAGGTGAGGATCCGCGCCCCCACCACGACGTTCTCTTCGTTCGGGACATACTCGAGGCGGCACAGCGTGCGTCCGGTGCCCTTCACCACGCCCTGCACGCGGCTGTCCGCCAGCATGGCGCCCACACCACTGTCCGCATCGGTAACCAGGAGAACCTGCGCCGAGGCTGGGAAGACCTGGATGATTTTGCCCACGATGCCGTCGGGGGTGAGGACGACCATATTGCGTTCCACACCGTCGTGCCGACCACGGTTGACATAGACGGTGTGGGAGGTGGCGACAGCGCTCGCGCCGATGACCTGCGCGGCGAGCAGCGGCACCTGGGGGTGAGCCTGCTTGAGGTTCAGCAGAGAGGCCAAGCGCTCGGCCTCGGCGGCACGCATTGCGAGCTCGTGCAGACGCCTCTGTGCCTCCTCGAGTTCCTCACGGAGCCGGCGGTTTTCCCGTTCGGCCCCATGCAGGGCGATGTAGCCCTGCCAGACGGCACCGGTGGTGTCGACGAGAAAATTGATCCCCTGCTCGATCGGGGTGATGAGGGTCACGGCCCAGAGGCGGATCAGGCGCATCTCGTTTTCGGTCTTGATCTGGTAGGCGAGCAGCAGAAGTTGTCCGAAGAGAACCAGGACGAGCAGGGCGAGGTGGCGGTGGCGTTCGAGAAAGGCACGCATCGCAGGCTGAGTGGTGCGCCTACTCGATTGAGATTTGGCGGAGCAGCTTGAAGTCGCTCAACATCTTGCCCGTCCCGAAGGCAACGCAGGCGAGCGGGTCGTCGGCGATGGCGACCGGCAAGCCGGTCTCCTCACAGATGCGTTTGTCGAAGTTCTTGAGCAGGGCCCCGCCGCCCGTCAACACGATGCCGCGGTCACTGATGTCGGCGGAGAGTTCGGGGGGGGTGCGTTCCAGAGCGACGCGGAGGGCATTGATGACGGTGGCGACACACTCGGAGAGCGCTTCGCGTATCTCAGCATCGGTGATGGTGAGGGTTTTGGGCACCCCCTCGATCAAGTTGCGGCCTTTGATCTCCATGGTCTGCGGTTTTTCGAGCGGGTAGGCAGAGCCGATTTCAATCTTAATCTGCTCTGCGGTCCGCTCGCCGATGAGCAGGTTATATTTGCGTTTCAGGTAGTGCATGATGGCTTCATCCATTTCGTTGCCGGCCACGCGCACGGAGCGGGAGAAGACGATGCCACTCAGGGAGATGATGGCGATTTCGGAGGTACCGCCACCGATATCCACAACCATATTGCCGTAGGCTTCGGTGATGGGCAGGCCGGCGCCGATGGCGGCGGCCATGGCCTGCTCAACCAGGTAGACCTCACTGGCTTTGGCGCGGTAGGCCGAGTCCTGCACGGCGCGTTTTTCCACCGGTGTAATCTCGCTCGGGACGCCGATGACGATGCGGGGATGGACGAGGAGCTTGCGGTTGTGCGCTTTCTGGATGAAGTAGTTCAGCATGCGTTCGGTGACCTTGAAGTCGGCGATGACGCCATCTTTCATGGGCTTGATGGCGACGATGTTGCCTGGGGTGCGGCCGAGCATCTCCTTGGCCTCCTTGCCGACCGCACAGATGTCGCCATTGTTTTTGTTGATGGCGACGATAGAGGGTTCGTTGACGACGATGCCACGGCCGCGCGCATAGACGAGGGTGTTGGCAGTGCCGAGGTCAATGGCCAGGTCGGAGGAAATGACGCTGAACAGAGAGCGGAAATTCATGGGTATCCACCGCTCCGGCGAAGCTGCTCCGCGCTACTGGACATAGACTTGCTTGCGGCGGGTGACGATCTCGCCCCGTTGATTCTGGGCCGTGATGGTGAGCATGTAAGCCCCGGCGCTGGGCAAGGGTTGGGTGAAGTGCTTGAAGTGGCCGTCCGGCTCGATGAGAGCTACCTGCTCGTTTTGGATAATGACGGTGGCGCCGGGCTCGGTGCGGCCGACGACTTCGATGACGCGGCCGTGCTGGATGAGGTTGTCAATGACGAGCAGAAGTTCTTCTTCGGTGGGTTGTTCGACGAGACTGAACTTATTGGTTTCGCTTTCCGCGCTTTCCTGGTGTTGGCTGTCGATGGCGGTGACGTTCCACCAGTACTCGGCCGGAGGCAGGCGGCGCGCCACATAGGAGGTAGTGCGGAGCTCGCGCTCCCGCGCCAGCCGCGTGAGCAGGGGCGAGGTGTAGATGCGGAGGCGGTAGGAGACCGCATCCGGCACCTTTGTCCATTCGAAGCGGATCGCCTCGCGCGCGGGGTTGCGGGTGATGATGGGCTGGAGGTTAGGCGGGCGCGAGAGGCTCGGCGGGCGAATGACCTGTTCGGTTTGCAAGCTGCCCCCGGCGACCGAGGCCCGCTCGTAGGGTCCCAGCTTTAGCTGCTGGCCACCCCGTTCGACCGCTGCCTGACCTTCCGAGATCGTAATCTGGCTGACTTCGGCGTCGGGGTTGTTCTTGACCGACGCCCGTGTGTTCTGCTGCATGCGTGCGACTGTCTCCTCAAACGATACGGTCGAGCTCGACCCGGCCACCTCCCAGGTGCCGGTGGAGAGGTCGACCGCCCCGGAGGTCACGTGCACGGCCACTTGGGTGCTGCGGTTTTCCATGGCAACGTTGCGTTCGATGACGATGAGGGTTTCCGGCCTGACTACATAGGTGGTACCGTCGATGAACGTGATGCGGGCGACGCCGTTGCTGCCGGTTTGCACGATGTCGCCCTCTTCGAGCGGCATGCGGTAGTCGGCATCGACCCATTGCACGGCGTTGGCCTTGCGTACGCGAACCTCACCATCCAGATTAATGAAGCGTGCCTGTTCGGCGCGCTCAGTTTGTGTGCCGGCCGCGCCGCTCGCAGAGCCGCCGAAGAGCTTGCCGAGGCGGCCGAGGGCGCCCTTGAAGGCATCCGGGCGAAACACCGTGTAGATGCCCAGGCCGAGGGCAAGCAAAAGGAAGAGCAAGATGGCCACCGTGCGGTAACTGACGGTGGTCCAGTAAACTTCGAGGGAACGAGGCTTTTCTTTCTCTGGTGCAGCCATGGGATCGGGCGCTGGGCGCCAATGAACTATATATCGAGGCTAGCACAGGCCGCAAGCGGATTCAATAGCGTGTGGCGGATGGAGGTTGAGCAGGCGGCCACGGGTCGAGTAGAATGGCAGGTTGCGCGCTGCATCGCGGCCCGCAGCCGGTAGCCATGCTGAAACTGTTTCGCCAGCGCAAGCGAGTGGTCAAAGTGCTGCTGGGAGGAATCGTGCTGGTCGTAGCTTCTTCCATGCTGCTCTATTTGGTGCCGGGTATGGGCGGCGGCGGAGCCGGAACCGATCCTCTCGCCGTCGTGGCCACGGTGGGCGAGCGCATGGTGACGACGCAGGAGGTGCAGCGGCGCTTGGTGCAACTGCAAGCTCTGCAGGGGCAAGCGAATCCCTTCTTCCGGCGGCTGCTGGCCGAGCAGGTGATCGATGACCTGATTTTTCTGCGGGCGGTGGAGCAGGAGGCGGAGCGCTGGGGGGTGCAGATGACGCGCGCCGAGGTATCGGCGGAGATCGGCAGGATGCCCATGTTTTTTCCCGAGGGGGAATTTGTGGGTCCGGCGGCCTACCAGCGCATTGTGCAGCAACAGTTGCGGATGACAGTAGAGGAGTTTGAGGACGGGGTGCGGGTGGCGGGGTTGACGAACAAGATCTATCAACTTCTGACGGACGGCTTGCAGGTTACGGACACAGACATCGAGCAGGAGTTTCGCGCGCGCCACGAGACGGTAACCGTGGAATATGTGTTGTTCAAGCCTCGGACCCTGGAACGGGAGATTCCGGTGAGCGAAGAGGAATTGCGTGCCTTTTTCAATGACCGCCGCAGCCGCTACCCGCTGCCGGAGCGGCGCCGGGTGCGGTATGTGTTGGTGGAGTTCGACTGGGTCGAGCAGCGCGCACCGGTAACGCGCGCAGAACTCGAGGCGTACTACCAGCGCAACCTGGAAAGCTATCGCGTGCCCGAACGGGTGCGCTTCCGCCACATTCTTTTCCGCTTTCCCGACGGTGCCACGGAGGAGCAGAAGGAGGAAGTGCGCGCCCAGGCCCGGCGGGTACGCGCAGAGCTCGCGCGGAAGAAGGATTTCGCGGCCCTCGCCAAAGAACATTCCGGCGACGTGGCCACGGCCGAGCAGGGCGGTGATGTCGGCTGGGTCGGGCGCGGGCAGGTGCTGCCGGCCTTAGAGACGGTGTTGTTCAGCTTGGAGAAAGGCGCGTTGAGTGAGCCGGTGGAAGTGGGTTACGGCATCCACATCGTGCGGGTCAGCGACCGCCAGCAGGCGCGCTTGCAGTCATTCGAGGAAGTGCAGGCGGAGATTGAGGCGGTGGTGGCGCAGCAGAAGAATCAGCAAGAAGCGCTGAAGCTGGCGCAGCAAATTGCGCAGGAAGTCCGCGGCGGCAGCACACTCGCGGCGACTGCCGAAGCGCTGGCGCTGCGCGTGGTCGAGTCGCCGCTGTTCGGATTGAGCGAGTCGCTGCCGGAATTTTCCGGCACCACCAGCTTCCAAGAAGCTGCCTTCCGGCTCAAGGGGGAGGAAGTGAGCGAGCCGGTGTCGGTGCCGACGGGCTACGCTGTGTTGCAGTTGCTCGAGAAATTGGAGGCAGGTCAGGCCGCGTTCGATGAGGTGCGCGACGACGTCGAGCGCGCCTTTCGCCAGGAGCGGGCGGCGGCGCTGGCGCGGCAGCGCACGGAGTCGCTGGCCGAAGGCGCACAACAGTCACGTGACCTGCGAGCTGCCGCACGCAGGCTGAGGGCGGAAGTGAAGTTGTCGGGGCCGTTCGCGCGTGCAGACAGCGTACCCGAGTTGGGCCCTGCGCGCGAGTTTGCCTCCGCAGTCTTCACTGTGCCGGTTGGCAGCGTGGCGGGACCCATACAGGTGGGACTGAACTGGGCGGTATTGCGCGTGGCGGCGCGCAAGGAAGCCGACCCGAAAGCGCTTGAAAACGAGCGCGCACTCATCGCCGCGCAGCTCTTGCAGCAGAAACGTCAGATGACCTTCCGGCTTTTCCGCGAAAGCCTCATCCAGCGACTCACCGAAACCGGCGAGTTGCAGATCAACCAGCGTGCTCTCGACCGCATCCTCGGCAGCAGCTAGACCCCCGCAAAACCCCGCAGCCAGCCATGCCTTCGGTGGCAGCAAGCCGGCAGCACCGAGGGAGCTTGGGGCCGGAGAGGGCCGGATGGAGCCGGATGGCGTCGGATAGTGCCGGATAGCGTTGGATAGCGTCGGATAGGGACGGCTGGGGGACAGCGGAGGGACGCCGCGGCAAGCCCAGCAGCGGCGGGCATTTCTGGGGTCCGCCTTTAGCACCGTCCCGGATCCTGGGTCACGAGTCACGTCTGCCCTTCGTGTACCCAGACGCGCATGCCTATGGATGCCTCTGTGCTTCCATACCCTGCCTGGCCGGTGGGCTTGCCATTTCCCCTTGCTGGCAGTAGCATCCGCACAGCAGAGCCTGCTCAGGGCCCATGATCAACCAAACCATCTCGCACTACCGCATCGTTGAAAAACTCGGCGAAGGCGGCATGGGCGTCGTCTACAAAGCCCAGGACACCCAGCTCGGTCGCTGGGTCGCCCTGAAAATTCTCCCCGCCGAAATGGTCCAGGATGAGCAGCGCCGGCGACGCTTCTACGACGAGGCACGCTCGGCCTCTGCCCTCAACCACCCCAACATCGCCACCATCTACGAAATCGCCGAAGCCGACGGCACCCACTTCATCGCCATGGAGTTTGTGGAAGGCCAGACGCTGCGCCGCCAGCTCAGCCGCGGCCGCCTGCCGCTCAAGCGCGCCCTCGACATTGCCATCCAGGTCGCCGAAGGCCTCAACCGCGCCCACGCCCGCGGCATCGTCCACCGCGACATCAAACCGGAAAACCTCATGGTCACGCCCGAAGGCCTGATCAAGATCCTCGACTTCGGCCTGGCCAAACGCATCGAGCCGGCGCTGCCGGGCGCGGACGCGGCTTTGACCCTCGCCACCGCCACCGAACCCGGCACCGTTCTGGGCACCGTCGCCTATATGTCCCCCGAACAGGCCCAGGGCAACCCGGTTGATCCCCGCAGTGACATTTTTTCGTTTGGCGCCGTCCTCTACGAACTGCTCACCGGCGAGCAACCCTTCCAGGGCGACTCCAGCATTGATGTCCTGCACGCCATCGTCCGCACCGCGCCCCGCCCCCTCGCCCAGTTCGACCCCACCTTACCCCTCGAACTCAATCGCATCATGGAGAAGGCTTTCGCCAAGGATGCCGAAGAGCGCTACCAGGGCATCAAGGACCTCAGCATTGACCTCAAGCGCCTCAAGCGTGACACCGAATCCGGCGTCGAAGCCGTGGCCCCCGTCGCCGCCCGCCCCGCTCCCCGCTGGTGGCTCGCGGCCGCTGCGGGCCTTGCGGTCGTGGCGCTGGTCGCGGGTCTTTATCTCTTCCTGTCCCGCCGCGCGGAGGCACCGAGCCAGGCCTTGACCATCAAGCCCCTGACCAGCTTTGTCGGCTTGGAATGGGGAGTTACTTGGTCGCCCGACGCCAGCTTCGTCGCCTACGCACACACCGCACCCGGGCCGATGAATATCTTCGTCATGGCCACGGCGGGCGGCGAGCCCATTCGCCTGACCTCGAGCCCGGCCGACGACCTCACCCCGCGCTGGTCGCCGGACAACCGCTACCTCGCCTTCCTCTCCGATCGCGGCACCGGCACCAATGTCTATCTGATTCCTCCGCTCGGCGGCCCCGAGCGCAAGTTGGTGGAAACCAACATCCCCTGGCTGCAGGCGGCTGTGGCGGCATTGTCTGCGCTGGGCGCGGTCCCGTGGTCCCCTGATGCCAGCGAACTGCTGTTCTCGCGCCTCCAGCCCTCCGCTGAGATCGCGGTTTGGAAAATCAACCTGAGCACGGGCGAACAGACTCAGCTCACCCGGCCACCTCCGGGCGCCGCTGACTTCTACGCCACGTGGTCGTTCGACGGAAAACGAATCGCCTTCACCCGCAATCAAGGGGGGAAAAACAGCCTGTGGCTGATGGACGCTCAGGAAGGCCCCTCGGCTTCGCTCGGGACAAGCGAGCCCGAGCTGTTGCTCGACGACGAATACCAAAACATGACGCCGGCGTGGTCCCCCGACGGCCAACGATTGGTGTTCATCTCCAACCGCAGCGGCCCCCGGAATCTCTGGGAAATTGAAGTCGGGTCGCGCCGCCTCCGGCAGGTGACCTCCGGTGCCGGAAACTATATCCTCCCCACTATCTCCCCTACCGGACGAGTTGCCTATGCCGCGTACAGTCACC
>JBHIAG010000093.1:0-8172 GCA_046758465.1 Terriglobia bacterium
GCCGAGGTGCGCACCACCGGCACCTGGTCGCCCGGGAAGCCGTAGCTCTTCAGCAACTCCCGCACTTCCAGCTCCACCAGGTCGAGCAGTTCGGGGTCGTCCACCAAGTCACACTTGTTCAGGCAGACCACGATGTAGGGCACGCCCACCTGGCGGGCCAGCAGGACGTGCTCGCGCGTCTGTGGCATCGGCCCGTCGGGGGCGGCCACCACCAGGATGGCCCCGTCCATCTGCGCCGCCCCGGTGATCATGTTCTTGATGTAGTCGGCGTGGCCGGGACAGTCGATGTGGGCGTAGTGGCGCTTGGAGGTCTCGTACTCGACGTGCGCCACGGCGATGGTGATGCCGCGCGCCTTCTCCTCCGGGGCGTTGTCAATCGACTCGAAGGAGCGGAACTGCACTTTGGGGTCCGCCTTGGCCAGCACCTTGGTGATGGCGCTGGTCAGCAGGGTCTTGCCGTGGTCGATGTGGCCGATGGTGCCAATGTTGAGATGCGGCTTCGCTCGCTCGTATTTTTGCTTTGCCATAGCTCCGTTTCTCCGTTCTCAGGTTTCGCGGGTCAGAGCTTTAGCCCTGCCAGTTGCCGTGTCGCGCCCAATGGGAGCGGGAGACGGGATTCGAACCCGCGACCATCGGCTTGGAAGGCCGAGACTCTACCGCTGAGTTACTCCCGCTCACCGCACTCCAGTTTGGCATCACCCGTTGAGTTTCCTGGAGCCCACGACCGGACTTGAACCGGTGACCCCGTCCTTACCAAGGACGTGCTCTACCGACTGAGCTACGTGGGCTCAGAGCTGATGCGTTTCTTCGGCTCCTCTTCACAAGCTGGTGGACGGGGGAGGATTCGAACCTCCGTAGCCCACAAGGGGCGGCAGATTTACAGTCTGCTGCCTTTAGCCACTCGGCCACCCGTCCCAGGTACTGGGTAGGCGCATTTGTCAAGACGGCCCTGGGTTCGCGGGGCGGGCACGGAGTGGCCGAGCGATGCGGCTTTGGGGAAACTAAATTCGGGACCCGAATGGGCCGCCTGAAGAAATCTACAGTCTCGTCCACCCGTTTGCCCAACCAACCGCGCCGCGCCTTGAGCTGGCGAAGGGATTCGAACCCCTGACCCTCTGATTACAAATCAGATGCTCTACCGCTGAGCTACGCCAGCCACCAAACCAAAAAATTTATCATTGCGGCATGCAAATTGCAAGGAGATATTTAAGGGATTCACGGGTCGAGGAACTTTTGCCGCTCCCCCCGGACTGGCCTATACTCCCGGCCCACCATGTCCCCTCGACGGCTTTGGATTGCCATCAGCCTGGTGCTGGTTGCCTTGGCCGGGGCGGCCTACTGGGTCACCCAGCCAGCTCGGCAAGCACCAGCAAGCGAGCCGGGGCTGAGCTGGCTGCCGGCGGAGTCGGTGTTGGTGGCGAGCGTGCACGCGCGTGAGTTGCGCGGCCAAGCGTGGCTGACCGACCTGGTCGCGCAGGCGGCTCCGGCGAAGCCGGAAGCCGACTACCAGGAATTCGTCGCGGCCACCGGGTTCGACTACACTCGCGACCTCGACCGGCTCTGGCTCGGGGTCGTGCCCACCGGACTGGACACCGAGCTGGTGGGAATCGCCCAGGGGCAGTTTGAGCAGCAGAGGATTCTGGCTTATGCCCGTGCCCAAGGCGCGCGGCGGGTCTCGCTGGGCGGGGTAGCCGCCTATGGGGTCGTGCCTGCGGAGCCGCGGCGGCAATTTGCCTTCGCTTTTCTCGACGAAGATCGCCTGGTGTTTGCCGAGACGCTCGCCGGAGTTGAAAAAATTCTTGCCTGCGGGCAGCAGGCCGCGCCTTCGGTGGCCAGCGCGGCGGGCCGTCGGGCGCATCTGGAGCGTTTTGGGGCGGGGCTGCAAGCCTGGGTCGTTGGCGAGGAGCTAGAGCGCTGGTTGCCGCCGAGATTCGAGCGGCGAGCGGAGATTGCGGCGCAATTGGCACGCCTTGCCGTGGGCGCCCGCGTCACCCCGGAAGGCATCGCGCTGGTGGCCGAGGGGGAAACTCATGAGCCGGCGCAGGCCGAGCGGCTCAAGCTGGTGCTGGAAACCTACGGGTTGGTGGGGTATGTGTTACTTGGCCGGCGCGATGACCCGGCCAGCCGCGCCCTGCGCGACGCGCTGAGCGCGGCCCGGGTTGAGCAGGAGGGAAATTTGCTCACGCTGCGCGTCAGACTGTCCCCCACGGCCGTGGCGGCCCTGCTGGGGGTCCCGAAGGTTCGGGATTCGAGCCCGCCGGCCGAGGCACCGGAGAAGAAGTAGCTAGCTGCGGAGGAAGCGCCAGGGGTTGACCGGGGTATTGTGGAGGCGGACTTCGTAGTGGAGATGGGGCCCGGTGGAGCGTCCGGAGTCGCCGACGTAGCCGATGATGTCGCCGCGGCGGATGGCCTGGCCGACGTAGGCGCGGTAGCGGGAGAGGTGAGCGTACCAGGTGGTGATGCCGAAGCCGTGGTCCACCACCACCACGCGTCCGTAGTCGGTGCGCGGGCCGACGGCAACTACAAAGCCATCGGCTGCCGCCCGTACTGAATCTCCGAAGCGCGTGGAGATGTCCACACCGTTGTGGAAGGTTCCCTCGCCGTTAAATGGGTCCAGGCGCTGCCCGAAGCCGCCACTCAGGCGCCCGCGGACAGGCCAGAGGGAGGGCGTGTAAGTCAGGTCGGTGAAGGTCTGGCCGGGCAGCGGGCGGACGCCGCGGGCGTAGAGGGTGATGGCGGTGGCGTGTCGCCGCAGGAACTGGAAGCGGGCGAGCGCGTCGCGAAACTCATAGGCAGGCGCGGGCGGGGCCGCGACCGACTCGATGTGGCCGAAGGGCGTCTGGCGGAGGCGGAGCAAGTCGTAGGTAACGGCGACTTCAGTGGCGAGCGACTCGAGGCTGTTCAGCCAGCGGCGCGTTTGGGTGACGGTGGCGCGCAGATTTTGGTTTTCTTGCCGCAGTTCTTCCCGTTCCGTCTCGACGCGTGTGACGTGCGCCACCCGCAGCAGCATGTGGCCGTAGGAGGTCACGCCGGCGACGACCGTGGCGCCGCCGATGAGCGCGGCCAGCAGGAGGAGGTAGACGAGGTAGCCGGGCAGGTTGAGTTTGCGCACGCGTCCCCGGGCATCGTGGGAAATGAGCAGGGTGTAAAAGCGCTTTTGCATCGCCCCTCCAGGCCCCCCCCCTTGTCGGGGCCGCCGTTGCCACCGACTTTCTTGCTTTTATTTATTTAGCACACCGAATTACTCGTTCACCTCAACGCCATACACGGAAACGGAATGGCCACCTCTTCTCTGCCTTCCCTGGGAGGTTACCCACACTTGGCTGCCATCGGGAGAAACCGCAAGGCCAACAGGAAAAGAGTCAACGGGTACCTCCGCAACCTTTGTCAAATCGGCAGCTCTTAACGCCACCAGTCTTGATTCCCAATTGACTGCCGCATAGAGCCAGCGGCCATCCGGACTGAGCGCAATCGTGCGTACACCACCCCCAATGTAGGTTTCATACGCGGGTTTTACGCTCTTGTTCTCTTTCTTATAGGCAGCAGCCAACAGTTTGTCAATCTTGACTTTGGAAACATAGCCGCTGCGATTGGAGCTGACATACAGCCATTCGGGAGGTCGCGGCTCTTTGGGAAGTTCCAGAATGAGATGTCGGGGAGTTGGTTTGATCCCTTTGACCAGGCCGACGGTGCGGCGCTCGGTGACATTGATCACGGCAATACCACCGCCGCCGAGAGCCGCGACGATCAGGTGCGTGCTGTCGGGGGTAAAAACCGCACCGCGCAAACAGAGCCCGCATTCCTTATCGCGATCGATTTTTCCTCGATTTTTCGAGGTCTTTGGTTGGAACCGTTTTTGCACCACGACCAGATGCGAGAGGTCAAAATCTTCGGGCGCGGAGGCGGAGATGTCCACAAATCCCACGGTATTGTCGCCCCAGTGAATCATGGCGAGCCACTGGCCATCGGGTGAGGCGGCGAGTATTTTCGGGATCGGTCCGGAAGGGAGGACTTTGACAATGCGGTCGGTGCTGGTGTCAATGACCGCGACCGCCGAGGGGCCGAGCGCGTTGTTATCGTA
Organism: Terriglobia bacterium; assembly: GCA_046758465.1. GTDB lineage: Bacteria > Acidobacteriota > Terriglobia > Acidiferrales > 2-02-FULL-67-57 > JBHIAG01. Next base: position 4,082 of record JBHIAG010000093.1, read on the forward strand.
GTGGCGGCGGTAGTAGGAAATCCAAAGGTACCTCCCCCCATGGGTGAGTTCCATCTCTACCGGCTTTCCCCCAAAATGGTTGACGCGTGCGGTTGCGGGGAGGACACGGAACTGATAATCAAAGGGTGGCTGGGAGGAAAAGAGGTGCTGATTTTTTCCGTCAAACCGGTGGATGATTTTGCTTATTTTTTCCAGTCGGATGGGATCGTACACCAGAGTCGCATACCCTTCCAGGGCGTTGACATATACTCTCTCCCCAGCGGGCAAAAACTTTGCCGATTTCGGGGAATGGACATCGGCATCATAATAGTCGTTGGGGTTTTTGGGTTTGTCTTGGTAAAGCTGAAATCTGGCCCTTAACGTTAGCGTCAAGGTCCCATCGGCAGAGGTAGCGTGTGTTCCAATGGGAATACCCATCTTGGCCGCCGTGAGGTTTCGCTCCGGGTGAGGCGTAGCTGTCACCGGCAGAGCGGCGCCTGCCAAGAAACCAATCAGGAACGAAACGCCCGCACGGGCGCGGCTTCTGTGCGCCATCCTTAGTACACGCTCCGGAAAAAGGAAACGTCTCAGATGTGCAGCGCGAGCTTTGTACCCTAAGCGAGGAAAAGCTGTCAAGAAAAAATCGTCTGCGGGTGGTTTTGGCAGTAGAATCGCGGCGGGAGTTCGCCGGTGTTGAGCGAGTGGGAAATCATCGACTACCTGCGGCGTCGCGCGAGGCGGGGCCGCGGGGTGCGGGTGGGGATTGGTGACGATGCGGCGGTGCTGGCGGGCAGTGGACGCGAGGACTGGGTGGTCACCACCGACCTGATGATCGAGGATGTCCATTTTCTCCGCGAGGCGCAGCCGGCGCGCGCCGTGGGTCACAAGGCGGTGGCGCGCTCGCTCAGCGATGTGGCCGCCATGGCCGCGGTGGCGCGCTACGCCCTGATCGCGCTGGCGGTGCCGCCGGAGCTGCCCGCGCGCTGGGTGAAGCAGTTTTTCAGCGGGGCGCTGGCGCTGGCGCGACGCCACCGGGTGGCGCTGGCAGGGGGCGATTTGTCACGTTCCGGCCGCATCATTGCCGATGTGCAGGTGTTGGGGACGGTCGAGAAGGGCAAGGCGATCCGGCGGGCCGGGGCCAAAGCGGGCGATGCAATTTTCGTGAGCGGGGAACTCGGTCTGGCTCGCCTGGGTCTGGCAGTGCTGCGTGCGCGGCTGGCCGAGGAAGAAGCGGTGGTGCGCCGTGCCGTGCGCGCACATTTCTATCCCCAACCGCGTCTGCGGCTGGCGCGAACCTTGCGGCGATTCCCGGTGAGCGCGATGATTGATGTGAGCGATGGCCTTTCGAGCGACCTTTACCAACTGTGCCTCGCCAGCCGCGTAGGCGCACGGCTGGAGACAGCGCAGATTCCCGCCACGCGCATTGCGTCACGGGTGGCGGAAGAACTGGGCGTGACACCGCTCGAACTGGCGTTGCACGGCGGGGAAGACTACGAACTGCTGTTCACCCTGCCGGCGCGTGCCGCGCGGCGACTGCCGCGGCGTCTGGGCGGTGTCGTCTTGCAGCGGATTGGGACGATTCAGCGCGGGCGAAAGATTGTGCTGGTCGATGCGGAGGGAAGAAGAAAGCCGCTGGCGGCGCGCGGCTGGGAACACTTCGCCGGCCGGCGCTAATCGCAGATTCGCTTAGCGAACGAAACCCACTGCTACGGCCGTTCCACGCAGGTGTCGACCGCTCCCACCCCGGGAACTTTCCGCCCCGCCCCTCGTATAAGGAGAGTGAACCTGGAATCCGCAAACGCAAAGGAGCTACGAGAGAAAAATGAACGGAGAATTTATTGGCTTCACCGCGGTGGTCTTGATCTTCGGCGGCATCCCGTTCGCCGTGCTCTATACCTTCTATCGCATTCGCAAACTAAGAACCGACGAGCGGCTGGCGGCGATTGGTAAGGGCCTGCCGGTTTCCCTGGAGCCCGACTTGCCACACCCGGCCCGCTCGCGTCGCGCCGGCATCCTGCTGGTTGCCACGGGGATTGGCATCGTGCTGACGTTCTGGCTGATCTCGTTGCAGGAACCGGACGCGCTGGTGGCGGCTGCCTTTGGTGTGATTCCCTTTGCGCTGGGCGTCGGCTTCTTTATTGATGCCACCCTCGTGCGCCGCGAGCTGCAGCAATCCACCTGAGCGGCCTCTGCCGCCGGACCTGGCTGCCACCTCCGCGCCGCCTCAGAGAGGCGGATGACGCAGCCATTGGCCAGGCGCGACGCCCGCAACCACCTGGCCCCCGGCCAGCACCACCGTGCCGTTGACCAAAACGTACTCGATGCCTTGGGAAGGATGATAAGGCTCGCGGTAGGTGGCGCGCGCGCGGATGGTCTCGGGATTGAACACGGTCACGTCCGCATCGCTGCCCACCTGCAGGCGGCCCTTTTTCTTCATGCGGGGAACCGCCTTCTCCAGACGGCGGGCGGGCAGCACGGTAATCTTGCGCAGCGCCTCCATCAAGCTCACCACCTTCTTCTCGCGCACGTAGCGCCCCAGAAAGCGGGCGAAATTCCCTACGCTGCGCGGATGGCCCTTGCCGTTGCTCAGGCCGCCGCCGTCACTGCTGACCATGCCCAGCGGGCTGCGCAGGGCCAGTTCAATTTCAGCTTCCGGGATGAACTCTGTCTGCACGCTCGTGCCTCTGGGCGCCTGGCGCAACTCTTCAAAGCGCTCTTTGGTCAGTCGCTCCTGCGTTTCCGCCACATAGATATCACTGTAGGTGATCCCGCCGAAGCGCTCCTGCCAGCCCGGGTCGTACAGGGCTGACTTGAGCCCGGTTTGATTGCGCGTCCAGACATGGAAATCAAAGGCCACGTCGACGCCGCGCCACGCCGCGCCTTCGATGAGCTTGATGCAAAGCGGCGCCGAGCCCACCGTCGAGGAGGTCAAATGCGCCAGTTGCACCTGCGCCCCGGTTGCCGCCGCCGCGGCAATGACTTCCATCACCGCCAGGCTCATGGTGCCCGGGAAGACGTTGCCTTTGTAGCGGGCGTGCAAATGGCAGGGCACGCCATGCTGGGCCGCTACCTCGAAGAGCGCAAAGATTTCTTCGTAGGAAGCTCCTGGGGTGTAGTTGATTCCGAACCCAATCCCCACCGCCCCCGCCCGGATGGCCTCGCTGGCTAGCTCCTGCATGCGTTCAATCTGGGCTGCCGTGGCCGGTTGGTAGCGGTCGGTGGCACCCGCAGCTTCCCGCAACGCGCGGTGCCCGACGGTTTTGGCGTAGTTCACCAGCGGCCCCAGCGCCAGCATTGCTCGCTGGTAGCCCTCGACGTCCAGCGGACCGCCGTGCATGCCCAAGGCGGTCGTCACCCCATCGGTGATCTTTTGCACGTGGGCGTCACGCGTGGGACGCACCGGCCCCAGGATATCAATGAAGCCAGGAGCTACCACCAGCCCCGCAGCATTAATCTCCCGCCGCCCGCGGATGGGCTTGACGGTAATGGCGGCAATCTTTTCCCCGCGGATGCCCACATTGACAATCTGGTCCCGGCCGGATTCCGGGTCCATGACGCGCCCGTTCAGGATGACCACGTCATAGGGTTGCTCGCCCTGGGCACCACTCGCGGGATTGAAACAGACAAGCCAGACCAGACTCAGGATACAAAGGAAGCGTTTCATACCCTACCTCCTCCACTCCTACTCATTCATGCGTCAGCAACTATATCCAGAGACTACCAGGGTTCACCGGGCACGCCGGGAAAACACGTACTGCCTCTTCACAAAGTCGAGCGTCCACGCATACCGTTTCAGGAAGGCGTGGCTGAGCAGGCCGTGGATGCGTACCCCACCGAACGGGCCAAATCGCTCCTTGCTGGTGACACACAGGTGACCTGTCTGCTCCAGGGGCCCTAGCGAAATCCCCACATGTGCCTCGAAGACCCGTTTGTCCACCTCGCCGGCGTCAAATCCCCACCCGATGAAGTCCTCTGCCGAAGTCGTGAAGGCCGCCTGGTGCAGCCCGCCCGACCCGTCCGCATGCAGCGAGACAAGGCCCGAATCGATGAAGAAGTTGAGCCCCCGATACTCGCCCACAGCCCCGCGAGCGAACATATAGTGGTCCCCCCAC
>JBHIAG010000094.1:0-7835 GCA_046758465.1 Terriglobia bacterium
CGCAGCTTGCGTCCGGCGTAGTCTGAGTCGCCGGAGTTCACACGCCCTGCTCGAAGAGGCGCTGCAGGCGCTGGTTCAAGTTCTGCACGGTTCGTTGGAAGGCCGCCATGCCCTCGGTGCCTATGGTGACCTCGCTGGCCTCAATGTCCATCAGGATTTCGTGGTTGAGTTTGGTGGCCCGCTTGAGGCGGTCCACGGTCAGGATTTCGAGAATGCTGTAGGGGTCGGGCTTCTCTTGCCCTTCTCTGGCGCGCAATTGCAGCACGGCCCAGACCGTGTGGCGGGTGTGGTCGATGGCGTCGCGTAACTCCACCAGCGCGCGCATGGGAACGTTACCGCTGGCGAGCAGGCTTTCGACCTCTTTCAAATTTTGGTTCAACTGGGTAATGGATTTGTCTGTCATTGGGCTGTCCTCCACATCCGTTTCCTGTTGCGTGAAGCAGACTGTGTTGGCAGGCGCTCCTGCGTTCTGCGGATACCTGGGCGACCGCGAGGGCTACTGCACGTCCCGACGCGAGATCACTTCCGGCGGCATGACTTTTACGATATTGGTGGACTGCACAATGTAGACGGGATTGCCCTGCGGGTCGCGTTCGTTGGTCTTGAGGATGCTCGAGACCACAAGCTTGATGCGCACCGTGTAGCCGTCTTCGACCAGGTACTCGTTCCAGTCCTCGTGTCCAGTGCGGAATTCCATATCGTCGGCTTCAATGGTGCGGTCGCCAATGTTGATGCGCGTGCGTCGTGCCACAATCGCCTCCCCTCTCTAGGTTGAGCCGGTGGACTTCATCTTGGTCTGGACGAGCTCTCCGCGCGCGCTGCGCATCCTGGCCGCCGCCTCTGCGCTCACCCATGCAGCGGGCGTCCGGCCAGGAAGGCGGCGAAAAAGTATACCGCCGCTGGGGAAATTCATCTATCAAATACCGCTCGCGCCGGTGTTTGCGCGGGCGCGGGCTCACGGTTGATGTATAATGCGGCGTGTTTGCGCGGCGCTTGAAGGTTGCGGTGGTCGTGGAGGGGCGCGCGCGGCGCTGCCCGCTGGACTGGCTCGACAGCTTTTGTATGCGGCGGTTCACAGGTGAGGCGGCCTTCGACGACACGCTGCCGATTACCGACGGCGAGTTGGAAGCGGGAAGCGGGGTCAACCCGGAGCACCTCGGGCGCGCACTGGCTGACTGGCTGACGAAGAAGAAAGGCGCCGGGAAGGTGATGCAGGTGCAAATCGAAGAAATTCCCCGCAAGGTTGTCCCGACCGGGAGTTAATTCCAATGCGAGCATTGAGCGAAGTGCATCCTCCCCAACGCATCCTGCTGGCCCCCGGGCCGAGCCAGGTGGACGCACGTGTGTACCGCGCGCTGCTGGCGCCTGTGCTCGGGCATCTGGACCCGGAGTTCCTGCGCATCATGGACGACGTGCAGGTGTTGTTGCGCCGGGTCTTCCAGACCGAGAACCACCTGACCTTTCCCGTCTCCGGCACCGGCAGCGCCGGGATGGAGACTGCCATGGCCAACCTGCTGGAACCGGGCGATGAGGCCATCGTCTGTGTGGGCGGCCACTTCGGCGCGCGCATGGCGGAAATGGCCGCGCGGGTGGGGGCGAGAGTCGAGCGGCTTGAGTCGCAACCCGGTACGCCAGTGGATCCCGAGCGGGTAGGGAGGGCGGCACGGGGCAAGAAGGTCAAACTCATCGCCATCGTGCATGGGGAGACCTCGACGGGTGTGCTGCAAGACGTGGCACCTTGCCGCGCGGTGGCCGACGAGTGCGAGGCGCTGCTGGTGGTGGACACGGTGGCGACGCTGGGCGGCATGCCGGTGGCGGTAGACCGCCAGCGCATCGACGTGTGTTTCGCCGCCTCGCAGAAATGCCTGAGCGCCCCGCCCGGCCTGGCTCCCTTCACCGCATCCCCCACAGTGGAGGAGGTGCTGGCGCGGCGCAAGTCGCGAGTCACGAGTTGGTACTTCGACCTGACGACGATTATGAAATACTGGGGCCACGAACGCACCTACCACCACACGGCGCCCATCAGCATGGTCTATGCCCTGCGGGAGGCGTTGCGGCTGGTCGAAGAGGAGACGTTGTCGGTGCGCTGGGAGCGGCACCAGCGGAACGAGCAAGCGCTGGTGGCGGGGCTGGAAGCGCTGGGCCTGGAGCTGCTGGTCGAGCCGGCACACCGGATGTGGACGGTGACAGCGGTGAAGATTCCCGCCGGGGTCAACGACCTGGCGGTGCGCAGGCGTTTGCTCGAGGAGTTCGACATCGAAATCGCCGGTGGCCTGGACGAGTTGAAGGGGAAAATCTGGCGCATCGGGTTGATGGGCACGAGTTCGACCCGCAACAACGTGCTGCTATTCCTGTTGGCCCTGGAAAAGATTCTGCTGGAAGAGGGCTTCGCCGCGCGGGGCGGGGCCGGCGCGGGCGTGGCGGCGGCCGAGCAGAGCTATCTGCAAACGCCGGCGCCGGCGGGCGAGCCGGTCTGAGCGGGAGACCTCAGGGGCCTGCCTGCCGCAGGCAAGCTAACGCGCGGTTTCTTCTTTAGGCTTTCTACGGCACGCCTCCCCGCAAAGGACGTGGGAGATCCCAGTGGCAGGGGCCACTGGGTTGGACGCTTCTCCGCCCCGTCCCGAAACTTCGGGATTCGGGGCTCCGGGAAGACGTGCCCTGACGAAAACGCTGTGGAGCTTCCCACCAAGTCGCAGCGTATGCCGGCGCGGGTGATGTCGGAGCTGGTGGAGCCGTTTGCGGTGCACTCGCGGCTCACCGGGGAGAGCTACCGGGTACGGTTCTCGCATCTCTGGGTGGCCATCTCGACCCGGCACAGCGACACGGTGGACTGCAAATTCCTGGTCAACGGTCGTGGGGTTATCGTGGGCTTGGCGCATTTGGGCTATGTGGCCTTTCGCGAGCGCACAGGGCGGCAGCTCAGCGACCCGGAAGCCGCCGCGCTGGCGGCGGCCTATTTGCGCGACTGCTTGGAGGACGACCGGCTAGGCGATCGCACGTTGCTCTACGTGTCCCCGGAGGAAGTGGTGGGCTGGGCCGCACGCTTAGGGTACGTTGCGGCGCGTTAGGTGGCGCGCGGTGGCGGGTCTAGGCGTCGGAGAGGCTTTCGTCGAAATTCGGTGGTTCCTCGAGCTCGTCGGCTTCGAAAATCTTCCCGCAGTCGAGGCACTCGAGGAAGGTGGTGGCCTCATCCTGGGCAATGAGCTGCGTGCGCGGGTGTCGGCAGGGTTCGGTCATGGGTGCACTCTTGCAGGCCGCGAGTGACGATTCGCCCTACATTCATTATAGGCGCCGGCAAAGAAGCCGGAGCAAGAATCGGCGAATGCTTAGTGGGCGCGCGAGAAGTGCTCGTGAACAATGCGCCAGGTGCGTCCGCGCCGGACGAGCACGTGGGTGCCGCGGCCCCGGACGCTGCGGCCGCCGCCGAGAGCTACGGTCCAATAAAACGTGGCCACCGCGGCCTCGCCGTAGAGGTCGATGCGGGGCTGGGCGATGCGGTAGCGGAGCTGGCGGGCGCGGCGCAGGTAGTAGCGGAAGGTGTCGGCGAGGGCTTGGCGGCCGCGGATGCGGGCATAGCGGGTGGAGGAGAAGCCCACGAAGCGCGGGTCAAAATCCTGCAAGAGGCGGCGAAGGCGGCGGGCGTTGACGTCGCGCACCTGTTGGCGCTCGAGTTTCACAATCTCCTGTTTGGCACTCATCGATGATCTCCTCGGGTACCCATCCTAGCACGGCAGGCTCTTGGAAGGGGCACCCGGGGTGCACGCCGTTGCGGCGGCGGGTGCGGCAGCCGGGGCCGGGCGGGACGAGTGGGGAGTGGCGGCGCGGGAAATCCTGCTTGCTTAGGAAATAGAGCGGAAAGATAATCTGGCGAGTCGATTCTTCCGCAAACGGGAAGAAGCAATGGAACGGACGAATGTGTGGCTCTGGTTCTTGTTTGCGCTCCTGCTCTACCTGACCTATCGCATCTTTGCCCCCTTCCTGGTGCCACTGGCCTGGGCAGGCGTGTTGACTATTTGCTTTTATCCCGTGCATCGGCGCATCCGCGCGCGGCTGCGGCGACCGAATTGGGCGGCTCTGGCGACGGTGTTGCTGCTGACGGGCATCATCATCCTGCCGGCCATGCTGGTGATGGGACACTTTGCGGCGGAAGCGGTGGAGGCGGTGGGTGTCTTCCGGCAGCAGTTGCAGGAAGAGCAACTGCCGGCTCTGGAGTGGTTGCGGCAGCATTTGCCGCTGGAGCGGTTGTGGAGCTGGCTGGCGACGCAAACCCGCCTGGAGCAGGCGGAATTGCAAGCGCTGGCGATGAAGCAGGTGGAGCGGCTGGCGGGTTTCCTCGCTGGCCAGGCAGGGGTGCTGGCGCGCAACCTGGTGTTCTTCGTGTTGCAGTTGCTGGTGACCCTGTTCACGACTTTTTATCTGTTCCGCGACGGTGCGCGGGCGCTGGAGCGGGTCCGTGGGTTGCTGCCGCTGAAGCCGGCACAGCGCGACCGCCTGCTCCAGACCGCGCAGGATGTGCTGCATGCCAGCGTTTACAGTAGCTTTCTGATTGCCGCCATCCAAGGCATGTTGGGCGGGCTGCTGTTCTGGGCCCTGGGGATTCGCTCGCCGGTGTTCTGGGGCGTGGTGATGGCCCTGTTCTCCTTACTGCCGGTGATCGGCGCCTGGATAGTGTGGCTGCCGGCGGCGCTGCTGTTCCTGCTGGAAGGGGACTGGAAGCGGGCGCTGATTCTGGTGGCGGTGGGAGCAGTGGTGATCGGGACGGTGGACAATGTGCTGCGGCCGTGGCTGATCAGCGGCCGGATATGTCTGAACGGCTTGCTGGTGTTCATCAGCGTGCTGGGCGGGCTGGCGGCGTTCGGCCCCATCGGCTTGTTGCTGGGCCCGATGATTGTAGCCGTTGGCGTGGCCATCCTGGACGCCTACACCGCACCGGAAGCCCTGCCAGCGGAGCCAGCCACGCAGCCCGCGAACCCACGGTAAGTCGGAACTCGAAATTCGAAACTCGAGATGGGGTAGGCCTGCCTGCGGCAGGCAGGCTAAAGTCCCTGTTTGCGGGCAAATAGAAAACTCGAAAAGCGGCAGGGGGCAAGCCCCTGCCCTACCCAAGCGTCGGAAGCGAAACCAGGAAAAATTCAAGACCTGGCTCAGGGGGGCGGTGCGGGGAATCTTTTCAGCGACCAGCGCCAGAGGAGGGTGCAGAGGAGGATGGGCAAGACGGCGAAGCGGGCGAGGTAGCGGAGGGCGGCCAGGGCGCTCTCGGCGGTCAGGAAACCTTGCTGGAGTCGCAGCCAAGCGATGCTGGCCAGGAGCCCCAGCAGAAGCACCAAGATGGCCAGGCTCACCAGCGGCAGGGGGCGGCGGGCAGGCGCCCGCATGCGGGCCGGGCGGCTCGCCAGCCGTGTCAGCAAGCCCAGCAGCAGTCCGGGAAAGACGAGCTCGATCCCCAGCAGCGCATAGACCCAGAGGCGGGGGGCGAGTATCTCGGGGTCGTAGAGGGAAAACAGCAGCGGGCGCGGATAGACCAGCCCGTAGGCGTACAGGCCATCGAGCACGTGCCGGAGGGCAAACTCTGGGAGCCAGAGGAGATAGCGCGGCTCATGCAGGTAGCTGGCAAGGTTGTTGACCACCAGGGTCAGGAACAGACTGGCCCACAGCACCAGCCCCAGGCGGGCGGCGAACTGCCAGGCGCGCCGGAGTGTCTCTGCCTCGCATGTACACAAGAATCCGGCCAGCAGACCGAACACCACCAGGCCCAGTATCGCGTCGGCTGCCAGAAGAAAGTAAGGGCCGTGTACCCGGCTGAGCAGGACTACGCCGAGCAAGGCGCCGGCCAGGGCAGCGCGGACCAGCCAGCGTCGGTGGTTGGCTGCTCGCCGCAGGGTCAACAGGGCGGCGGGCAGCGCGGCCAGCCAAGCCAGCAGCAGGAGCAGGCTGCGCGTCTCCATCCACAACCGCCCGGAAGCCGCGGGCAGGCCCAGCGCCTGGCGAAACCACGCCCGCACCTCGCGGTGAATTCCGCGGTCTTGCAACTCGGTGAAATGGTCGGCGGTGGGCGAGACGCCGAGGCGTCGTGCCGTGCCCTGGGCGAAGTCGCCGACGGTGGTGTTCTCGCGCGCCAGCGTGGCGGCGCTGGCCTGGAAGACGTCGCGCATGTGGCCGAGGGGGCGGAATTCGTCGTACAGGCCCACTGCCCAGAGGAGGTTGCGCGGCTGTTGTGGCGTAACGTCGGCCGCCATGCCGATGACAGCCAGGGCCGCGATGGTGGGGTCGGCCAGGGCGACTTCGATGGCCAACGTCCCGCCCACCGAATGGCCCGCAATCACGATGCGCTCCGGGGCGACGTCCGGCAGGCGCCGCAGATAGGCCACGGCAGCCTCGAGGTCGGCGCGCAGGACTGCCAGCGCGTCGGTGCGCAGGAGCTGACGGTTCTCCTCGGCGGTGCGGCCGTGCCAGTCAAACGTCAGCACTATGAATCCATCCCGCACCAGCTCCAGGGCCAGCAGGCGGGCATATCCCGGAGGATTGTTGAAGGGCTGGCAGAGGATGGCGGCGGGCGCCTGCGGGTAGAGGGGCGGTTGAGGGAAAAAGAGGACAACGCGCAGCGGCATTGCTTGCCGGTTCTCGATGCGGGTGTAGGCGAGGCGATGGGGCGGCTCGGGAAGGGAAAGCCCGAGCAGGGCGAAAACCAAACACAGGCCCCAGGCCAGAGCCCAGGCAGGAGGAAGCAAGCGTCGCGCGCGGATCATGCAAACTCTCTCACACCGGCTAGGAGGAATATTTCACGGTGGTAGGTTGAAAGGGAAAATTCGAGTTGAATTGTTTCCGCCGTGTTCAGAGAATCTGTGGGATTATCGGCTAGCCTGGCAGGGGCGTCAACCGGGCGCGGGGCTTCGTCGCCGCGGTACAGCAAGAGACGCTACCTTTTGCTTGACAGCCACCCCCCTCTGCCTTACCTTGGCCCTCAATCCAAACATACATGGCGGTTTCCTGGTGCCTAGTCGACATCGAGCGGCTGTGCTGCCGCAAGGGTTGAGAGGTGATGATGGACCTCCCGGTTCGAGCTGAAAAGAGACAACTAAGAGAGAAACTCCTCGGGAGTGTCCTGGGGGTGGCCATTTTTCTCCTGGTGAGTTGTCACGGGTCGCACATAACGATTGTGGCCGAGCCGCCGCAAGCCTGCCTCAGCGTCAGCCAAACCCAGGACATCACCGCCGTGGTCACTGGCACCGACCAGAAGGATGTCGCCTGGAGTGTGTGCGATGGCGACGGGGAAAACTGCGTGCCGGGGGGCAACAGCGCGGTGGGAACGATTGTCGCAACCGGCCGCGATGCCGACAACAATGCCGTGGCCCGCTACACCGCGCCGTACGCCGTGCCCTCTCCGCCCGCCTGCCTTCAGACCGCCGAGGGCTGCGCGGTGGCCATCAAGGCCGATATGGTCTCGTTCAGTGCGGCTTGTTTCTCGACGATAACGATTATCGCTCCCAACCCCGTGCCGTCCATCACTTTACTCACCCCGGACAGCGCTACCGAGGGCGGCACAGGCTTCACCCTGACGGTGGACGGCGCCGATTTCATCGCCAGTTCGGTGGTGCAGTGGAACGGCAGCGACCGGACGACGACGTTTGTGAGCGACACGCAACTGACGGCCGACATCCCCGACACCGACATCGCCACCGCGGGCACGGCTGACGTTATGGTCTTCAACCCCGCGCCCGGCGGCGGCACCTCCAGCCCCCTGACGTTTACCATTACTGCAGGGTTCCCGCTGCGGGTGTCAGTGGCCAGCGACGGCACCCAGGCCAACGGCCAGAGCCTCCAGCCTGCGGTCAGCG
>JBHIAG010000095.1:0-7588 GCA_046758465.1 Terriglobia bacterium
CGCTGATATGGCTTTTCCTAGAGTCCGCCCGCCGCCGGGCCCTGCGCCCCCCCAGTCTGGAAGAGCCCCGCTTTGCCAGACCGCCTCCCACACCCTCCTTGCCATTCCCAGGAATTATGCGCCGGCTCCGGCCGACCCCGGCGCTGGCTCGGCCCGCGCGGTCACAAGCCGCAGAAAAGTACGAGCGGCATGGGAGAGCGCCTCCCCGCGCCGGTAAACCACACGCAACTTCCGCTCGATGCGCAGCTCTGCAATCTCCACTTCCATCACCGCCCCCGCAGCCAATTCCTCTTCGATGCACATCCGCGGCACCAGCGCCACCGCCTGCTCCATCTGCACAAATTTCTTGATCGATTCCACCGTCGGTAACTCAATATCCATGTGCAGGGGCACCCGGTATTTCGCAAACGTCCCCAACACCCGCTCCCGATAGCGGGAGGGGACATTGTGGGCCGCGAAGATTTCCTGTCCCAGCTCGCGGATGGAGACGCGCCGCCGCCGCGCCAGGGGATGGCTGGGATAGACGATGAAGCTCAACCGATCCCGGTACACCCCCACCGACGCCAGTCCCTCTTCCGCCGGCCGATAGGAGAGAACTCCCAGGTCAAGGCTCCGCTTCAAAAGCTCTTGCGGCACATTGCGCGCCAGACTGCGCACCACTGCCACCGCTACCGAGGGATACAGTTGACGGTAGCGGGCAATCAGCGGCAGCAGGTAGAGCGCGCCCGTCTCATTGGCCCCAATCCGCACCCGCCCGCGCTGCACCTGGCGCAATTCGCTCAGCGCCACCCGAATCTCCCCCCGCAGGTTGCTGATCCGCTCGGCATATTCACGCAGCAATTCGCCCCCATCGGTTAGCGTGGGAGTCTTGCTCGAGCGGTCGAACAAGGGCTCGCCCACATCCTCCTCCAAGCGCCGAATCGCCAGGCTGACCGCCGGCTGCGTCCGCAAAAGCTTCTTGGCCGCCCGCGAAAAGCTGCGCTCCTCCGCCACCGCCAGGAAAACATCCAGTTCGTGGAACTGCATCGTCCCCCTCCTCCATAAGCCGGAAAGTCCCCGCTAGCCACCCCATACTATAGCATAATTGGAAATTATTCTGTCTGAAAAATAATAAATTTGACTTTCTCCCCTCCCACGGCCGACACTGCCCCCGCGCTACTTGCCGGAGGGTACCCACGCTGCACAGCCGTTTACTCCGCACCCGCCTGCCGGTCGGCGTCGCCAGCTACGGCGCCTACATTCCCTGCTGGCGCCTCCGAACCGACGCCATCGCCGCCTGCTGGGGCCTGGAGCGCAAGCGTGTCCCTATCTCCGAAAAATCTGTTCCCGCACCCGACGAGGACACGACCACCATGTGCATCGAGGCGGCGCAGAATGCCCTGCGGCGCCTCAACCTCCCACCCCAGCAGATTCGCGCCGTCTGGGTGGGCTCAGAATCGAAACCCTATGCCGTGAAGCCCAGCGCAACCGTAGTGGCGGAAGCGCTGGGGTTGACGCCGTTCGTCAGTGCGGCCGACTTGGAGTTTGCGTGCAAGGCGGGCTCGGAGGCAATGCAGGCGGCGATTGCCTACGTGGGTTCAGGAATGGCGCCCTACGCCCTGGCCATCGGAATGGACACCGCGCAATCGCAGCCCGGCGATTCGCTGGAATACACGGCTGCCGCCGGGGGGGCGGCGTTTCTCTTCGGGGCAGCCGCAGAATCGCTGGCGGAAATCGAAGCCAGTCTGTCGTTTGTCACCGACACCCCCGACTTTTTCCGCCACGCCCACCAACACTATCCCCAGCACGGACAGCGTTTCACGGGCGCGCCGGCCTACTTCTATCATTCGCTCCAGGCCACCCGCGCCTTGCTGGCCGAGTTGGGTCGCCAGCCCGCCGACTATCGCTGGGCGGTATTCCATCAGCCAAACCCGAAATTCGTCTGCCGCCTGGCGCGACAACTGGGTTTTCGCCCGCAGCAAATTGCCCCCGGCTTCCTGGTGCCGGCCATCGGCAACACCTACGCCGGTTCATCGCTGCTGGGGCTGGCGGCCGTGCTCGATGTCGCAGAGCCGGGCGACCGTATTCTGTTCACCTCCTACGGTTCCGGCGCCGGCAGCGACAGCCTGTCGCTCCTCGTTACCTCTCGCCTCCCGGCCCGCCGCAACTCCTTTCCGCAGGTGCGCGACTACCTCGAACGCAAGCGCGAGATTACCGACTACGGCGTCTATCTCCGGCTGATGAAGAAGATTCACCAGGAGTAGGAAGGCAGGATGCGGCCGGTCAGCATCATCGGCATAGCTCAAACCCCTGTGGGTGAACACTGGGACCGCTCACTGCGCGATCTGGGAGTGGAAGCGACGCGCGCGGCCGTGGCCGACGCCGGGATTGACCGGGTCGAAGCGCTCTTTGCCGGCAGCATGCTCTCGGGCCTCCTCTGCCAGCAGGAAAACCTCGCCACCCTGATTGCTGATTTCGCCGGTTTCCTGGACATCGAGGCGATCAAGATTGAGGCCGCCTGCGCCTCGGGCGGCGCGGTGGTGCGGGCGGCACACCTGGCCGTGGCCTCAGGTGCGCACGACCTGGTGGTGGCAGTAGGGGTCGAGAAGATGACCGATCTGGCCATCGACGGCGTAACTTCAGCGCTGGCCACGGCGGCCGATGCCGACTACGAGGCTGCCCACGGCGTTACCTTTGCCGCGCTCAATGCCCTGCTCATGCGCCTCTATATGGAGCGCTATGGATACCGGCGGGCTGACTTTGCCCCCTTTGTTGTCACCGCCCACGAGAACGCCCGCGCCAATCCCTACGCCATGTTTCGCGAGCCCGTTACCCCGCAGGATTTCCTCGACTCGCCTATGGTGGCCGATCCCATCTCGATTCTGGACTCCGCGCCGGTGTGCGACGGCGCCGCCGCGGTGGTGCTGTGTCCAACCCGGCGCGCCCGCGAGTTCACCACCCAACCAGTGAAAATTTTGGCCTCGGCGGCCGCCACCGACACCATCGCTCTCGCCCCGCGCACCGACCCGCTCTGGTTCCGGGCTGCCTACGAGTCCGCTCAGCGTACCTACCACCAAGCCCGTCTGCGCCCCCAGGAGATTGACTTCTTCGAATTGCACGACGCCTTCACCATCGTGTCGGCGCTGTCGCTGGAAGCCGCCGGTTTTGCCGGGCGCGGCCAGGGCGTCCGCTTCGCCCAGCAGTGTCACATCCACCGCCACGGCCAGCTTCCGATTTGCACCCAGGGCGGACTGAAGGCGCGGGGCCACCCGGTGGGAGCCAGTGGTACCTATCAAATCGTTGAAGCGGTCCAGCAGTTGCGCGGCCAGGCGGGTGCAAACCAGCTCGCCAACTGCCGTATCGCCATGGCCCAGAGTATCGGCGGGATGGCATCCGTGGCTGTCACCCACATCCTGGGAGTGTGACCATGGAGCTGCCCCGCTACCA
This sequence comes from Terriglobia bacterium, assembly GCA_046758465.1. GTDB lineage: Bacteria > Acidobacteriota > Terriglobia > Acidiferrales > 2-02-FULL-67-57 > JBHIAG01. The sequence continues at coordinate 3,427 of JBHIAG010000095.1, forward strand.
CCGCCTGCGCCATACCTTCTATCGCCTGCAAGCCTCACGCTGCCGCGGCTGCGCGCAAATTCATTTCCCGCCACGCGCCTACTGTCTGGCCTGCGGCTCTGCCGAAATCGAACCGTTGCGGTTGCAGGGACGCGGGCGCGTGCTTTCCTTCACACGCGTCTATCAACCCGCTCGTGGCTTCACCGACTCTGCCGGCAGCCTGACGGCCTTGATTGAACTGCGCGAAGGCGTCCGGGTGACGGCGCAGTTGACCGACATTGACCCGGAGGAGATCGCCATCGGGCAGGAAGTCGAAATGGTGATTCGTCGTCTACGCAGTGATACCGAGTGCGGCTTGATCGTCTATGGCTACAAGTTTCGCCCCCTCCTCCGCCCCAGCCAGCGCCCGGGGGCGACTGAGTTCTAACCATGCGCGCGGTCGTTCTGCATCAGTTTGGGCCACCGGAAAACCTGCGGCTGCAGGAAGTTGCTGAGCCGCGCCCGCAACCGCGCGAGCTGCTCTTGCGGGTAGGAGCCTGTGGCGTCTGCTTCCACGACGTCATCAACCGCCGTGGCGACCTGCCGCGCACCCAGCTGCCAGCCATTCTGGGTCACGAAGTCGCCGGAGAAGTAGTGGAGGTGGGTTCTGAGGTCAGCCGATTTTGCCGCGGCGACCGCGTCGCCTGCCTGCAGCGCGTCAATTGTGGCCGCTGCGGCTACTGCACCGACAGCCGACCCAGCCTCTGCCGCACGGGAGCCGTGTTTTTCGGCGAGGAAATTCCCGGCGGCTACGCCGAATATTTTGTCGCTCCCGAGCACGTCCTGGCCAGCGTTCCGGCTGGCCTGTCGGATGCGGAAGCAGCGGTGACAGCCTGCACGCTGGGAACCGCGGTGCATGCGTTGCAAGGGCGGGCGCGGCTCCAGCCCGGCCAGACCGTGCTCATCACCGGGGCCAGCGGCGGCGTGGGCGTGCATTCGATTCAACTGGCGCGCCTGCTCGGCGCACGCGTCGTCGCCGTAACAACCTCGGAAGCAAAAGTCGAACCGCTCAAGCAGCTCGGAGCCGACCTGGTCATCTATGCGCCCCGGCTGCAGTTTGCCCAGGCGGTGAAGCAAGCCGTCGGCCACGTGGACGTAGCAATGGAAGTGGTCGGCAGCGCGGCCCTGGATGAGAGTTTGCACACGCTGAAAAGCGGCGGCATTTTGCTGGTGATTGGCAACGTAATCGGGGGTCGCGCGGCCTTCAACCCTGGGCTGGTCATCCTGAAAGAACTGCAGGTCATCGGGTCATTTTCCACCTCCGTGGGGGAACTGGAGAAATCTTTCCAGTTAATTGCCAGCGGCCAGATTCGCCCGGTTGTATCGTTTTGCCTGCCGCTGGCCGAGGCTGCCGACGCTCATCGCTTGCTCGAAGCTCGGGCGGTCACGGGTCGGCTGGTACTGGCCCCTGGGGCCTGATACCTACTGGTGGGCAAACCCGCCAGTGAATTAGGTGGACAGGAGAGAATTCGCTCGCCCTGAGCTTGCCGAACGGGAACCCCTGACCTCCCGCTGGCAAACCACCTGCTCTCCCCCATAAGCCGGAAAGCGCCCGCTAGCCACCCAAAGCTATTGCATAATAAAAAATTATCCTGTTTGAAAAATAATAAATTTGACTCCGGAGCGCGCAGGGGCGTATCTCCTCAGGGAGCAACCTGGTTGGGAACACGCGCCATGGACACAGTACAGATCTTTGACACCACGCTGCGCGACGGCGAGCAATCCCCCGGCTTCTCCATGACCATGGAGGAGAAGCTGAGGCTGGCCCGGCAACTGGAAGCCTTGGGCGTGACCGTCATCGAGGCTGGCTTCCCAATTGCCTCGCAGGGCGACATCGAGGCCGTCCGCAGCGTCGCCCGCCACATCCGCGCCTGTCGGGTGGCAGCGCTCGCGCGCGCCAAACAACAGGACATAGACGCCGCGCTGCACGCCCTCGAACCCGCCCACCAGCCGCGGCTCCACATCTTTCTGGCCACCTCGGATCTGCACCTGCACTACAAATTGCGCATCTCCCGCGCCGAGGCATTGCAAGCCGCCGCGCGCATGGTGCGCTACGGACGTCAGCGCTGTCGGGAAGTTGAGTTCTCCGCCGAAGACGCCAGCCGCTCGGATCCGGATTTCCTGTGCGATGTGTTTGCCGCCGCCGCCGACGCCGGGGCCACCATCCTGAACATTCCCGACACGGTGGGCTACGCGATTCCGGACGAGTACGCAGCTCTTTTCCACCGCCTGCGCGCGCGCGTGGGCCCGAGCGACGAGATCACTCTGAGTGCACACTGCCATAATGACCTCGGTCTCGCGGTGGCTAACTCCCTGGCGGCCGTGCGCGCCGGCGCCCGCCAGATCGAGTGCACCATCAACGGCATCGGAGAGCGGGCCGGTAACACTTCACTGGAGGAAGTGGTAGTGGCTCTGGCCGTGCGGCAAGCCAGTTTCTGCGCCCGCACGAACATCCGGCTGGAAAAGCTCTACCCCACCAGCCGCCTGCTCTCGGCCATCACCGGCGTGCCCGTGCCCCCCAACAAAGCCGTGGTCGGGGCCAATGCCTTCGCGCACGAAGCCGGCATCCACCAGGACGGGATTATCAAGAACCCACTGACCTACGAGATCATTTCGCCGCAGGCCGTAGGCGTACCTGCGCGCCGCCTCGTGCTGGGGAAACATTCCGGGCGGAATGCCCTGCGGGTTCGCCTGGACGAACTCGGCTATCAACCCAGCGAGCAGGAATTGCAAGAGTGCTACCGCCTGCTGACCGCACTGGCCGACCAGACCAAGCAAGTCAACGACCGCGACCTGCTCACCATCGTGCATCAAGTGCTGCGCCGGCGCCAAGCGGCGGTTTCCCCTACCGCCCAGGATATTCCCGCCGCCCCCTGACCGCCTCCGCTCAGAGAGCCAAGGGAACTGCTATGGCAAAGATGACAAAAACCATCGTCCTGCTGCCGGGAGACGGCATTGGACCAGAAGTAACCTCGGCGGCAGCCTCTGTGCTGAAAGATTGCGCAACCATCTTTGGCCACCGCTTTACGCTGCTGGAGTTCCCCATCGGCGGCAGCGCGATTGACCGCTGCGGGTCTCCCTTGCCCCAGGAAACCTTGCACGCCTGCCGCCAGGCCGATGCGATTCTGCTCGGCGCCGTCGGCGGGCCGCGCTGGGACGCACTGCCTCCCGAGCGACGCCCGGAGCGCGGCCTGCTGGCACTCCGCAAGGAGCTCGACCTCTTTATCAACCTACGCCCGGTTTGTCTGCGCGAACCCTTGCGCGCGATCTCACCGTTGAAGCCAGAACGCACGCGCAAGATCAACTTCGAAATCGTGCGCGAATTGGCAGGCGGAATCTATTTCGGGCCCCATCGGCTGGAAGTCGAGAACGGCGTGGAACAAGCCCTGGATATGGAAGCCTACAGCACACCCGAGATCGAGCGTGTCTGCCGCTTTGCCTTTGCCCGCGCCCAAGAGCGCAACCAGCATCTCACCTCGGTCGACAAAGCCAACGTGCTGGCCACTTCCTTCCTGTGGCGCAAAACCGTGGAGCGCCTGGCAGCTTCCTATGCCGGGGTCGCTGTCCAGCACCTGTACGTGGACACCGCCGCCCTGCAACTGGTGTTGGCACCGGAGCAGTTTGACGTCATCGTCACCTCAAACCTGTTCGGCGACATTCTCAGCGACGCCGCCGCGGCCCTGGTGGGTTCCATCGGCCTGATTCCCTCGATGAGCTGTGGTTCCGGCCCGCCGTTGTTCGAGCCCATCCACGGCTCGGCACCCACACTGGCCGGAAAAGACTGCGCCTGCCCCATCGGCGCCATCCTTTCCTCGGCCCTGCTGCTGCGCGAGGGCTTTGGTCTTCGGGCAGAAGCGCAATGGATCGAGGCGGCGGTGGAGCTCGTACTGGCTCAAGGCTATCGCACTCCCGACATCGCGGACGCGCAGAGTATCGTCGTGGGATGTTCGGAGTTCGTCAAAAAGCTGCACCCCGCCCGGGAGGAATTACTCGAGCCACTCGAACAGTACGGCTGGGGCGTGTGAACCAATCGAAGGTTCCGCCCCTTATTTGTTTGGCTTCAGCCCAGGGGCTTGCCCTGCTTGCCCCGAGTCCCGCAGAGCGGGATCGAGGGGAGCGCAGTCGAAGGGCTTCCCCCCGTGGG
>JBHIAG010000096.1:0-7228 GCA_046758465.1 Terriglobia bacterium
GGCCGCGCAAGCTCGCCAGGGTCAATGCGGGCGAGTTGATCCAGGTGCGGCCGAATTCGGGTGCGGGGACTTCGCCTTTGGGGATGGGAGGCATTCAGGCTCCCCCGAAGCTTCGGGGCGTCGGCGCCAAAACTTCCGCCAGGCGCAGGGCGACCTGCTCGAGTAGGTCGCGGTCAGCGGCGGTGAAGGCGTCCGGGGTATGGCTGTCGACGTCAATCTCGCCCAGGATGCGTCCGTTGGCTTCAATGGGCACGACAATCTCCGATTTGGTCTCGACGCTACAGGCCAAGTAGCGCGGGTCGGCGTTGACGTCGGGGACGACGATGGTCTTTCGCTCGCGGACGGCAGCGCCGCAGATGCCTTTGTCAATGGGGATGCAAGTGTGCGGTGAGGGCTCGCCGACATAGGAGCTGAGAACCAGTGCGTTGCCTTCAAGCAAGTAGATACCGATCCAATTGAAGTGCTTGCGTTCCTTCCGCAGGAGATAGCAGACGGCGCGGAGCCAGTCGCGGTTGGTGGCGCGCGCGGCCATCATCATCTCGGCTTTTCGTAGCACTGCTTGGTTGTCGCTCATCGTTTCTCCTTGCGCGGGGAGAGGCGGGCGACTTTACCGTGTTCCGGCGGGCCGAAGATTTCCGGGTGGATGATTTTCGCCAGCCGCTGGAGTCCCGCGGCGATCGGCGGCCCCGGGGTGTTCAACGCTTCGTCGCTCACCACATAGACCTGCCGGCGGCGGATGGCGGGTAATCGGTTCCAGCCCGGCCGGCGCAAGACCTTACTTGCGGGTACACGCATGCCACAGGCTGCCCAAGCGAGTACCACAATCCCGGGCTTCGCCATCAGGACTTCGCGCCCCGCAACAATGCGGCCGCCGCGACGGGGCACGAAGCGGCCGCCGGCCAGCGCGACCATCTCTTCCACCCAGGGCGGCGACAGCATCAGCGGCTGGGGCCAAGACTCGCAATAGACTCGCGGGCGGGAGCGGAGGTGCCGGGTACGGGCAGCCACCTGCTCGATTTGCCGTGCGAGCCTGCGCACGAGCGCGTCCGCTTGCTTTTCCCGTCCCACCAGTGGCCCGAGCAGGTGGATGTCAGAAAAGATGTCTTTCAGGGTGCGAGGATTCATGGCTAGGAAGGTGAGGTTGCGGTCGAGCAGACCTTTGACGACTTGGGCGCGGTAGGGGACGGAGCCGAGCACCAGATCGGGCTTGAGCGCGGCCACGCTGGCCGGGTCGGTGTGCCAGCAGTCGCCCAAGGCCGGTAAGCCATCGACCGGGGCGACGTCGCGGCACCAGCGGGTGACGCCGACGAGAGAGTTCCTGGCGCCCAGCGCGCACAGAATCGAGGTGGCGCTGGGGGCCAGCGAGACGATGCGACGCGGCCGGCGCATGGCGCGGGGAGAAAAGCCCTTCATCGGGAAAGTTCAATTCTATCGGCGTGCGCAGGGGCGGACAAGGTATTTTCGCGAGTCAAACTAGTGAGCCGGAAGCAGCTCGTGGAATTTGCCCAGCGCGTCCACGGAGAGGTTCGGGAGGCGCTGCCAGCGGCACTTGAGGTAGGTCCACGGGATTTTGAACAGCAGCACCTGGGGGCTGAACTTCATCGAGTCGTGGATGAAGCAGCTATGCGTGCACCAGCAGTTGGCTTCGGGGATGGCTTTGATTTCGTCCTGCATCGCGGGGGAGTGGAGAGCGGCGCTGAGGTTGAAGTTGTGGTCTTGGAGGCGGCCGATGGCGGGGCGGAGCTCGCAGGCGCGGAACTCGCCGTTGTGGTCAATGACGGCGCTGGTGGCACCGGCGGTGCAGGGCATGGCCCACTTGTGCGGGCGCTCGAGGCACTGCTCGTGGATTTCGAAGTGGAACTTGACGCTGCCGAGATAGTACATGCGGGCGAAGAAGCGGGCGGCGGGCGCGAGGGGGGCGAAGAGCCGGTCGGCGTAAAGCTCGTGGACGGGGTAGAGGCGGTCGTGGAGGGCGGTGAGTTCCTTGCGGTTGATCGACTTCAGGCCCAGGTCCATGGGGTTGCCGCGGATGATTTCGAAGTAGTGGCCACTGACATCGCTGTCATTGAGCATGTGGAGGGCGAGGTCAACCATCTCGCGGTAGCCTTCCCGGGTGATGACGGTGGCAACGTTGCGGCGCAGGCGGCGCGCGGAGTTGTACTTGTTGCTGATGAGTTCGAGGGTCGCGAGGGTTTTCTGGAAGTTGTTAGGGACGCCGCGGATGGTGTCGTGGGTATTGGCGAGGCCGTCGAGGGAGAAGTTGAGGTCAAGGGTCAGCTCGGGGCAGGCGTGCAGGACGCGGCCGATGACCGCGTCAATTTTCTTCGGCAGCAGGCCGTTGGTAGGAAGGTTCAGGTTGCGGATGTGGTTATTCCGGTAGAAGAGTTCGATGATGTCGGCCAGCTCCTCGCGCATAAAGGGCTCGCCGCCCGAGAGCCAGAGCTTGTCGAAATGCGGTGCGGTGCGAGAGAGGGTGTGAATCTGCTCGAAGGTGAGGTCCTGGTTTTTGTTCAGGTTGTCCCAGTAAAAACAGGTGCGGCAGAGGGAGTTGCAGCGCGAGGTGACGAAGAGGAAGACCGATACGAGCTGCTTGGGCCGGAAGAGCTTGTGGAGGTAGTGCTGGACGTTTTTTGCGCTGCGCGCCATCGAGCCCGTTCGGCCTGTCTTGGAGCCCTGAATCTGCTAGGCTAATCAACCATCAAAATGGGCCTGAGGCAAATGCTTTTGGCCAACCGGCTCAGGCACGGCCTCAACGGCAGGCAGCAGGGGTCCAAATGTACAGCGCCCAGGTACTCGACCACTTCCAGCACCCGCGCAATGCGGGGGAGTTGGAGCAGGCAACGGCGGCAGTCGAGGTTACGAACCCGGTTTGTGGCGACGTGCTGAAGCTGGCGGCGCAGGTTGAGGGCGGGCGCGTGGTGGCGGTGCGGTACAAGATCCAGGGCTGCGTGACCGCCGTCGCCTGCGGCTCGCTGCTGACCGAGTGGATGCAGGACCAGCCGCTGGCCGCGCTCGAGACGATCAACTATCAGAAGATTTCTGAAGCCCTCGGCGGGCTGCCACCCGCCACTGCCCATGGTGCCCGCCTCGCTCAGGACGCCCTGCACGCCCTGCTTGCCCAACTGGCGAAAGCACGCTAGAGCAAACCAGCTTGTCTGTCCAACCCGGTGGCTCTCGCCACCGGGCCCAGCCAGCGCCACTCGGGTGCGCGGGGGGACACGTTCGTCGACCGTCAGCTTGGGAATGAGCAGCGTCAGCCGCGGCAGCGCCAGCATGGTTTTCTTGAGCCAGGGCATCGGTCGTTGCCAGCCGATTGAATCACCCAGTGGCCGGGGCCCCCGGGCTGGACGCAAGGACGGGATTTTGCGACGAAGAACGGGAGGGCGCAAGGCCTTCCCCTACCCGGGCGGGGGTTGCTTCAGAATCTTTTCGTAGGCGTCAGGGTCGTTGATGTTGAGGACGACGCCTTCTTCTTGGGTGGGAACTTCGAGAATATCGTTCGGGTGGTTGCGTACGGCGGCGCGGGCACCGACGTCGCGCGGCGCCCGGCGGAGTTCGTCGAAGAGCCGGGCCGAGAAGATGACCGGGTGGCCGCGGCGGCCCTGGAAGGTGGGAAGCACGATGAGCTTGGCGCTTTGCTGGAAATTATCAATCAAGGTACGGATCAGAGCCGAAGAGATGGCGGGGTGATCCACCAGGCAGACCAGGGCGGCTTCGATCATTTCCCGGGGCAGGGAATCGAGGGCGGCGATGAGCGAGGAGAGTTGCCCTTGCTGCCAGTTCTGGTTGATCACTACTTCCACCGGGCTGAGTGGAAATTTTTTTTGCACAGCGTTGGCATTCGCGCCCAGCACCACCCGCACCAGACCGATGCGGGAGTCCTTTACCTGGCGCAGGAGATGTTCGAGGAAGGTGGTGGCACCCCAAGAGAGCAGGGCTTTGTCCTGGCTCATGCGGGCGGACTCACCGGCGGCGAGGATGATGCCGGCGATGTGCTCCATGGCTAGCGACCAGCGGCCAGCGACCAGCGACCGGTAAAGTCCATGCGGGTCAGCGGGAGGAAGTGCGGGGCTTGACTTCGGCCGCGTCGGTGGAGTCAGCCGGGTCGGCGTCAGCCGCGGTGTCGGCCGCGACGCGCCTGCCTGCGCGGGCAGGCCCGATGGTTTTCGGGCTGGCCTGCCGCGGCAGGCTGGGCAGGGGGGCGTGGCGGCGGACGGCAATCATCTCAGCCGCGATGCTGACGGCAATCTCGTCCGGGCTGAGGGCGCCGATTTCGATGCCGATGGGAGCGTGGACGCGCGCGAGTTGTGCGCGCGGGATGCCCTCGCGCTCGAGTTCGCGGTAGATGGAGAGGACTTTCCGTTTGCTCCCGATGAGTCCGATGTAGCGCGCGGGGGTCCGGACGGCCCAGCGCAGCACGCGCATGTCGTCCTTGTGACCGCGAGTAACAATGACGATGTAGGCGAGCTCGTTCGGCGCGAGCTTCTCGAACGCCTGTTCCCAGGGTGCGGCGTAGATTTCGCTGGCCTCGGGGAAGCGCTCGCGGTTGGCAAATTGCGGCCGGTCGTCCACGATGACGGTGGAGAAGCCCGCCTGGGCGGCCACGCGGGAGAATGAGCGGCCGACATGGCCGGCGCCACAGATGTAGCAGACGGGGGTAGGGAGAATGGGTTCGAGGAAGATTTCGACCGTGCCGCCGCAGGTCAGGCCGAGGTCGTACTTGGGGTCGGCGTTGAGGTTGAAGGTGAATTTGCGGGGCTTCTCTTGCTGCATCACCTCCTGGGCGGCGGCCCAGATTTCGGCTTCGACGCAGCCGCCGCCGACGCTGCCGAGGATGGAGCCGTCGTCGCGGATGAGCAGCTTGGAGCTTTCGTAGCTGGGGATGGAGCCCTGGGTGTGGATGATGGTGGCCAGGGCGGCTTTGCGGCCCTGTTGGCGCAGGCGGAGAATTTCTTCGTAGATGTCCATGGAAAGACTAGGCTACTGCTGCGGGAAAGGGTTGTCAATGTTGGGAGAAGAAAGCAAAGGAAGCAAAAGAGGCAGAAGAGGCAGAAGAGGCAGAAGAGGCAGAGGAAGCAAAGGAAGACGAGGTCGCAACAGGTGCGTAGAGGTGGGTAGCGGCGAGGAATGCGTTTTGGCGTAGCTGGCATTCCTCGCCGGTTTTTTGACAAACCGACGACGATCCCGCTCTGCGGGATCATCGCCGCTACCACTAGCTGCGGTGCAGTGCGGGAACTCCATTGCTACGCTAAAAACTCTGCGCGGCTTTACCTGTGGTAGGCCAAAAGACCCAGCTATCTCGCAGTGGTATGCAGCCAGGCCTGTGGGGGCGAGAGTGTGGTAAGGTAGCGGCTCACAATGAGCCAGCGGTAGAGAAGGGAAGGGGGAGAGATGAAGGCAGTTGTTTTTTCCGAGCATGGTGGGCCGCAGGTGCTGCGCTACACAGAGGTGGGGGAGCCGAAGCTGGGGCCGACCGACGTGCTGGTGCGGGTGCGGGCGTGCGCGTTGAACCACCTGGACCTGTGGGTGCGGAACGGCCTGCCGGGAGTGCAGATCCCCATGCCGCACATTCTTGGCAGCGACATTGCGGGGGAAGTGGCGAAGGTGGGCGAGCAGGTGAAGAAGGTGCAGGTGGGGCAGCGGGTGGCGCTGGCGCCGGGGCTGAGTTGTAACCAGTGCGAGGCCTGCCTGGCGGGCAACGACAACCTCTGCCGGCGGTACACGATTTTCGGCTACCTGGTGGATGGCGGCTGCGCCGACTACGTGCGCTCACCCGAGGTGAATGTCATCCCCATCCCGGACCATCTCAGTTTCAATGAGGCGGCGGCGGTGCCGTTGGTGTTCCTGACCGCCTGGCACATGCTCATCAGTCGGGCGCAGCTTAGGGCGGGCGAGGAGGTACTGGTGCTGGGGGCGGGCAGCGGCGTCGGCAGCGCGGCCGTCCAGATTGCGAAGTTGACGGGCGCGCGGGTGATTGCGACGGCGGGCAGCAACGACAAGCTGAAACGGGCGAAGGAGCTGGGCGCCGATGAAGTCATCAACCACAGCAAGCAGGACATCGCCGAGGGGGTCAGGCGGTTGACGAGCCGGCGGGGTGTGGACGTGGTCTTCGAGCACGTGGGAGCCGCCACCTGGGAGAAGAGCCTGGCGAGCTTGGCGCCGACGGGCCGCTTGGTGACCTGCGGGGCGACCACCGGGGCGGAGGCGAGGCTCGACATCCGTTTTCTGTTCACGCGGCAGTGGTCGTTGCTGGGCAGCTACATGGGGACGCGGGGAGAGTTGTTCACCGTCCTGAAGCTGGTGGGGCAGGGCAAGCTGCGGGCGGTGGTGAACCGGACGTTTCCGCTCCAAGAGGCCGCGCAGGCGCACGCGCTGCTGGAGAAGCGGCAGCAGTTTGGTAAGATTGTGCTGAATCCGTAGAGCGAGCCGATTTTCCACTCCGAGCCAGCGCAAGCGAACCGGGGGTCTGATGAGCCAGAAACCTGCTGACACGGAATATCCAATTCACGAGTTGCTGCGGCAGCGCTGGAGCCCGCGGGCGTTCGCCGCGCGCAGCGTGGAGCCGGAGAAGCTGCGGAGCCTGTTTGAGGCGGTGCGCTGGGCGCCGTCGTCATTCAACGAGCAGCCGTGGAGCTTCCTGGTGGCGATCCGGGAGACCCCGGGCGAATACGAGCGTATGCTCAGTTGCTTGGTAGAGGGAAACATCCGGTGGGCGCAGAACGCCCCGGTGCTGCTGCTCTCGGTGGCGAAGCTGCACTTTGAGCGAACCGGGAAGCCGAACCGGCACGCGTTTCACGACGTGGGGCTGGGAGCCGAGAACCTAGTGATGCAGGCGACGGCGCTGGGGCTCACCGTGCACCAGATGGCTGGCTTCCAGGTGGAGAAGGCGCGTGCGCTGTTCGGCATCCCCGAGGGCTATGAGCCGGTGGCGATGATGGCGGTGGGCTATGCCGCGGAGGCGGACAGTCTGCCAGAGGAGTTACGGGCGCGCGAGTTGGCGCCGCGGACGCGTAAGGCGCTGGAAGAGTTTGTGTTCACGGGCGGCTGGGGGAAGGCCTCGCCGCTGGTCAGCGGCGGCAGCGGCTAGGTGGCAATTGCGGGAGGCAGAGGAAGCAGAGGAAGCAGAGGAAGCAAACGAGGCAAATGATTAGAGGTTATTGCATAACCTCCCCCCTGGCGGGGGGGGGGGGGCGGCCGGCCACACAAACCCCGGGGGAAACAAGGGCGT
>JBHIAG010000097.1:0-7024 GCA_046758465.1 Terriglobia bacterium
GATGCCCCAGGGTTGAAACGGTTTTTCGCGGCGCTCGCGCACTAGGCCGAAACGCCGCCGCAAGTAGGCGGCGTCGCCCGCACTCGCGCTCCGTTCTGGCGGGCCTGACGAGGTAGGCGGGGTGCAAAACGAGGAGGTAGGACGATGGCGAAGGGAAAACCGGATGGACGGAAAGGGACAATTCAGCCGAAGGAGCCGACTACGCCGCTCGGTCTTGGCATCGACCGCAATGAGATTGAGCTGATTGAGAATCTCATGCGCGTTGCCCAGGGGACAGCGCTGATCTTGTGGGGCGTGTCTAGCTGCCTTCACGAAAACGACAGGGACACTCTTTTCGGCGGGCTGGCCGCTGCGCTGGCCGCCGTATCAGCCCAAGTTGACCTGCATTACTTTGGGGATGTAGGGATCGACATCAGCCAACGCACTGTGCACCCGGAAGACCTAGCCTGCGTCTTCGAGAAGCAGGCGGCCAAGCTAGGGGCGAAGGCCGCCGCCCGGGCCAACTGAGCCGGGCCTTCAACGGACTAAGCGGCTATCGGGTAGCCGCCTAACTGTCAGCCCCGCCGATGGGGCTAACACCCTGGCTAGGGCGGGCGTGGGCCGCACTATAAACTTTAGAGAGGTTTGGGAATCCCAAACCGAAGGGAGGGAGCTATGGAGAGCACAGCGACTTTGACCCAGGAGGCCGCCGGCCGCAAGAAACGGCGCGAGCGTGGCAGTGGGCACATCTTCAAACCGAAATATCGGACGAAAGCGGGTGGGTTGCGCGAGAGTCCGCGCTACTGGATTCAGTACTACCGCCACGGTGTCCCTTACCGGGAGAACACCCACTCGGACAAGAAGACCGTCGCCGAGCGGTTGCTGCGCAAGCGGCTTGGGGAGATAGAGGTCGCTCAATTCGCTGGCCCGAAAGTCGAACGGGTACGCTTCGAGGAGATGGCCACCGACCTGAAGACAGACTACAAGAAACAAAGCAACAGGTCACTAAACCGCCTTGAGCGAAGCCTGGCGTACCTGTGGAAATTCTTTGCTGGGAAAAAGATGGTGGACATCGGCAGCGACCTTGTCAACCGGTACATCGCTCTCCGTCAGAAAAACTCAGAAGAGAAAGACGCCTGCGAGGGGTTGTCGACAGGAGCCAGCAACGCGACCGTCAACCGCGAACTGGCTGCCTTCAAGAGAATGTTTTATCTAGGGGTAGAGCAAGAGCCTCCGAAACTGCTTCGAGTACCTAAGATTTTCGAGATGCTACCCGAATCAGATGCTAGAGAAGGATACCTAGCTGCCGAGCAGTATCGTCGGTTGCTCCACGAACTGCCCGGCCATCTGCGGCCTTTTGTCGCGACGCTGTATCTGACTGGAATGCGTCTCCGCGAGACTCTCGGACTCCGCTGGAGCGAGGTAGACTGGCTGAATCGCAGGATTCATCTACCCGGCAGGAGGACGAAAAACAAACAGGGGAAGACCCTCAAGATTGGCGATGAACTCTACCAATGGCTCGACATGCAGCGTCAGGTTCATGACGCGAAGCACGCTGACTGTGAATGGGTTTTCTTTGGAAAAACCGGCAAGCAAATAAGAAGCCCTTACGGGGCCTTTCGGTCTGCGTGCAGACGGGCCGGAATCCTTGTCGTGGACAATGGGGAGAAGCGCCTGCCGATTTTCCACGACTTCCGACGCACGTTCGCCACGGACATGAGGCGGGCTGGCGTGTCGCAAGACGTAATCATGGAGATGGGCGGCTGGAGGACTGCCAAGGTCTTCGAACGGTATAGCATCAAAAACGAGTCTGATCAAGAAGACGCACTCCGGCGGCGCCGCAATGCCCTCGTCGAAGCCGAGAATAGACAAAGTACAGACAAAGTGGAGCCTGGGCGGGAACGCGCAAAAGGGCTAACTATTGTATAATCAAGCGGGCGGAAGTGGCGGAATTGGCAGACGCACGGGACTTAGGATCCCGTGGCCGCAAGGCCGTGTGGGTTCGACTCCCACCTTCCGCACCAATCCCGCCTACGGCGGGATGAGCTGAGTGAGCGCGCGTCGAAGGACTTTTCCCCGCACTGGTCTCCTGGTTAGCGTTGCGATCGCTAGGCGAGCACTTTGCCTTTGGTTTCAGGCAGCAGGGCTGCCAGGGCTGCGGCCAGCAGGAACGCCCCCGAAGTAATGATAAACGCAAAGCCTAGCCCGTAGCGCAGCGCCAGCGCGCCCACCAGTATGGGTGCTGCTGCACTCACCGCCCGGCCGAAGTTGTAGCTCAGCCCCATGGCCGTTCCACGAATCTCGGTGGGAAAGAGTTCGCTTGCAATCGCCCCGAACCCGCTGAAGTAGCCGGTGCCGAAAAACGCCACCAGTGTCCCCAGCACTAGGAGTGCTCTTGCTCCGGTCACCGAGCCAAATACCGGCACCAGGATGGCCGCTGCGACCAGGTAGCCGATGTAGGCCTTCTTACGTCCGGCGGTGTCGGCGAAGTAGCCGAACAGTATGTAGCCGAGCCACTTTCCCACACCCATCAGCACCAGCCACAGTGTCGTTTGAAACAACCCCAGCCCGCGCCCGCCTTGCGCGACCGGCAGGACCAGGTAAGCTGGTATCCACGTGAACAGCCCCCAGTAGCCGAACAGCGTTGCTGTGTTCATCAGCGTGGCGATGAGGCCGTACCAGCGGATGTCGGCTTGCCACAGCCGCGCGAGCGGCACGCGCGCTGGCTCAGCGCGAGCGCGCCAGATTTTGGGCTCGGCCACCCCACGGCGAATCCAGAAGACAATCAGTGCCGGCAGCACGCCGACAAAGAACACCGCGCGCCAGGCCGGCAACTCGATCCCTCTGCCAAGCGCAATCGTTCCCAGGCCCAGCAAGGCTCCGGCCACCAGTGCCGCTAGGCCTTCGCCGATGGCCCAACTTGATTGCATCAATGCCAAGGCCTTGCCGCGGTGCTCGGGCCGCCAAGTCTCGGCCACCAGCGTCGCCCCGGTCGTCCACTCGCCGCCCATCCCAAGGCCGAGCAGGAAGCGGAAAGCGCCGAGCTGCACAATCGTCTGCGCCAGCCCGCAGGCACCGCTGGCAAGCGAATAGACCAGGATGCTGACCATCAGGGCCCGTGTCCGCCCGACGCGGTCGGCGAAGAAGCCGAACAGCGCGCCGCCGGCCGCCGATGCCACCAGGGTCAGCGAGTTCAGTAATCCTGCCGTGTCCTTCTCCATGCCGAAGTGCTCCATCAGGTGGGCCAGCACCATCGCATAGAGCATCACGTCGAAGGAGTCGAGCAGCCAGCCGAGCCCGCCTGCCAGCAGCGCTTTGCGCTCATCGGCTGAGGCCGTCGTCAGCCAGGCCAGCGGATGCCTTGGGGAAGAAGCAGCCATTGGTAGAGCGACTTATACTTGATGTGAGGCTTGCAGGACAGCTAGAAAAGCCGCGGGAAGGGAAGGAGGCGGGCTGGCTGCTAGTTCGGTGGCGTCGGGGCGTCGTTGAGCGACCAGTCGTAGTTGAGAAATTTAACGCGCGGATGCTCGGCACGAATGCGCTCGGCGATCTCTGCGGGCAAATACAAGAGCACGTAGTCCACGACGGTTGTCTGCGTGCGCCCGCTCTGCCGCAGGAAGCTGACGAAGTCGTCCTGGTACCAGTCGAAGATTTTCGAGAGAAGGAGCACGTCGCCACGCAACCGAACGTTGCGTTCATCTTGGATAAAAGCCCGCGCAACTTCCTCGAGCTGGGCCTCGAGCGTCTCCGGCAGGAAGGGCTTCGGGACGAGCGGCGGGCAGCTTGTGGACGCGCAGTTAATCGCGAAATGGATCCGTGGGTCAGGGAATCGCTTACGCAGGATTTGATGCTCGATGTGGTCCAGGCTCAGGCGTTTCCCGCCGGCGACGTGCCGCGCACGCTTGAAAAACAACAGGCCAAAACCATAGCGGATGTCGAGGGGTCCTTTGACCGGATAGGACTTGACCACGCTGCGCAACACAAACGCATTGTAGGCGTTGATCCAATAGGCGCGTTGTGCGGCGGTTTCGGGGAAGAGGCCGGGGCGATTGTCCGGGCTGATCGCCGCCAGTTGCGCGATGAAAGCCTCCAGGTCAGTCCGGTCGGTTTTCAGGGCCGCGTAGCGCACCTGTCCCTGTGACGTGACGTACTTCTCGAGCACGTGCGCGTACGCGCCGTATTCAAAGTGCTCTGTCGTTTGACCGGCGGCTGCTGGCGCCAGCAGGCAGAAAACGCTTGCCCCCAGAGCCACCGTGCGCAAAAAGCGCTTGACAAAGCTCCACCCCGATGCCATCTCTAAGGACTTTTTGGGCGCGCGTGGAGGTAGCTGTGCGTCCCGGAAAAACTCTGGATGAAAATTCGTCTCTGCTACCATAACCGTTGCTTCGATGGTACCGCCTCGGCCACTGTCTTCCAGCGCTTCTACCAGGAGCGGATTCGACCTGAGGGCCAGTTTAGCTACCGCGGCCTGACGCACCGTGCCACTCCTCCATTTGATGCAGATCTCTTCGACGGGGATGAGAATGTCATCGTCGATTTCAAATATTCCAGTTCGCCCCGCCTAACCTGGTGGTTTGACCACCACCAGAGCGCTTTCCTCACACCAGAAGATGCCGAGCACTTCCGCCGGGACACCAGCGGGCGCAAATTCTACGACCCTGGTTACAAGTCATGTACGAAATTCTTGGCCAGCGTCGCCCGGGACCGGTTCGGCTTCGATCCCCACCCCCTGGCCGAGCTCATCAAGTGGGCCGACATCATCGACGGGGCCCAATACGCCAGCGCGGAAGTTCCGGTCAAAATGGAAGCTCCGGCCCTGCAGATTGCCCTGGTGCTGGAAGCGGGTCCCGACGATGATTTCAGTGCACGCTTGATCCAGCAATTTGCCACGCGCTCCCTGGCGGAGATCGCCCACGAGCCTGAGATTGCCGACCAGTTCCCCCACCTCTTTCGCCACCACCAGGAGTCGATCGCGCTCATCGAAAAACAGGCAGAGTACACTGGGGGCGTCGTCTACTATGATCTCATTGCCCACGACATCGAGGGCTACAGCAAGTTCATCCCCTATTGTCTGTTTCCCGATTCTGCCTACAGCGTTGGCCTGAGCCGCTCGCCCGAGCGGGTCAAAATCGCCGTCGGGTCGAACCCCTGGAATAAAGCGGCCAAGAGTAAAAACCTAGCCAGCATCTGTGAGCGCTACGGTGGCGGCGGCCATCCCCGGGTGGCTGCCATCTCCTTCGAGCCCACCCAGGCCGAGACCGCCCGCACAGTGGCGCGCGCAATCGCGGAAGAGCTCCACCGCTAGCCACCGAAAAGCGAAACCAGGACAAGGGGAATGCGGCTGGGGTCTCTGTTGATGGCTCTCTTTCTGCCTACGGCGTGTGCTTGTGTTTGGATAAGTCTGCGGGCAGCAAGTCCTGGCTGCGCAGCACACGGGGCAGAGGCCCGTCGGTGCTCATCGCAAAGCCGGTTGACTGCGCGCGGTCCAGGCTGCCGTGTGCGCTCTGGAGGGTTACAATCCGATCGAAGACCCTGCTGCCTTGGTGATAGCCGGGCGCGAAGCTGACAAGGATGTCGGCGCGGTTGCGGACGTGGTTACGAGCCCACTCCCTGAGCCGGTAGGCGGGGTCAGGGTAGCGATGCCGCGCGGTGGCCGCGAACAAGTCAGCGTCGGCGACGTACCCATCGGAGGACATTTTGCCCGCACGGGCCAGTTGGGCGAGCAGCGGCTCGAGTGCCAGCGGGTCGCCTTGCTCGGTGCGGTAGCGAAATTGCTCTCCGTTTGGTGTCCAGTCGAGCTGCGCCCGGCCGCGTCGGCTTTCGATGGCGACGCCGCCGTCGGTGGCGGTTACCACCAAGTCCACGCCCTCCATCTCGGCAAGTGTGCGCGCCAGTGCACGCACGGCCGCGGGCTGGCAGTAGACAGCCATAAATCCTACGAGGCCGTAGGCGGGCACGGCGACGTCGCGGGGCCCTGCGAGCGAGCTCGTGAGTCGCCAGCCGTGCTCGGCTAGGAAGGTCTGGAGCGGTACCGGCCGGCTGGTGACCAGGCTGTTGCCGTGATCGGAAAACAGCGTGATGCGGAGTTTGCCGGCGCTCGCATAGTAGAGTTCCCGCAGCAGCGAGTCGACCTCGACCAGCAGCGCCCGCATCTCTTCCCGCGAGAAGATGTGGTAGAGCGAGTCGCTCGAAGCGATATGGGCCAGATAGATCTTCTCGTTCGATTCCAGGAAACGTTGCCGCAGCCGCCCCAAGTCGGCGCGGTAACTCTTGCGCGGCAGGAAGTAGGTGATGCCCTTGAACAGCCCGCCCATATCGTAGTCGAGCAGGGCCAGATAGGGAATCTGCTCCTCGGTCAGCGTCGCGCGCATGCCGCCACGCAACTGGTTCTCGGCTCGGTTGAAATAGAGATGCTCGTAGCCGGGGGCCGGGTCGGCGTGGAAGGCGTCGGTGAGCGCGGTTTCGCTGTCGGAGGGAAACGGTGCGATCGATTCCGAGGGGGAGAAGAATTCCCGGAAGTAGCCTTCGTTCCAGAGCGCCTTCAGTTCCGCGTAGGGCACGCCGTCCAAGCAAACTATGAGCCAGCGCGAGTTGGCATCGCCTGGCGCGGGGCGGCGAAAACCGCGCGCGGGAGCGCCTTCGGGATAGACGCGGTCGATGGTGCCGTCCCCATCGGCATCCTCTGCTACGTAGATCGTTTCTGCACCGGCCAGGAGGCGGTAGTGGCCCGGGGCCACGCGTTCGTAGGCTGGCGGGACGGGTTGTCCCCAGCGGTGGATGTGCCAACCCGCCCCGAGGGCCAGCCCCAGGAGAACGCCGAGCGCAATCTTTGTCCGCCGCTTCACGCCCTCTCGCCTCCTGAGATACATTGTCTGCTAGGATGCTGGCTTGCCGCTACAAAATTGCTACCGCCAATCGCTGTAAGCTCACAAACCGAGCCTTGACCCTGGTGAGGCTGATTGCTATAAACTAATTTAGGATGCCTTCCGAGTGGGCCGCTAGCTCAATTGGTAGAGCAGCTGACTCTTAATCAGCGGGTTCCAGG
>JBHIAG010000098.1:0-6931 GCA_046758465.1 Terriglobia bacterium
ACGGCAAGGCACAAGGCCTTGCCCTACCCAAAAAACCTGCATACAACGCCGAGCCCGGCGGCCTGCCCCGCGCTTTTCAGCGGGGCACCGGCCGCCGGGGATTCCTGTGGCAGTTTACACGAGAGGCAACGGAGCGAAAAGCAGGCAATCCTGAACGGACACGGATGACACCGAGGCAAGAACCTATCCGTGTTTATCTGTGTTCATCTGTGGTTTCAAAAGCTAGGCGGGTGCCGGGAAGGCTTGCTTGGCCTGCTGGGCCAGCGCGGCGAAGGCCTCAGGGTCGTGGACGGCCAGGTCAGCCAGGACCTTGCGGTCGAGCTCAATGCCGGCCTTCTTCAGCCCGCCGATGAAGCGGCTGTAGGTGAGTTCGTGCTGGGCGGCGGCGGCACTGATGCGGGTAATCCAGAGCCGGCGGAAGTCGCGCTTGCGGTTGCGGCGGTCGCGGAAGGCAAACTGCAGTCCCCGCATTACCGCAAGCCGCGCCTGGCGATGCAGCTTCGACTTGGTGAGGTAGTAGCCCTTGGCTTGCTTAAGAATTTTCTTGCGCCGCCGTGCCCGGCGCGGGCCACGCTTGACTCTTGGCATTTATCCCTTACTCCCTGCGGTCTACTGCATTCATTTCTACCGCGCGTAGGGCAGCAGCCTGCGCACATGCGCCGCCTCGGCTGGGCTCACCAGGGCCGCGCGGCCCAGCTCCCGCTTGCGCTTCCGCCGCTTGCTGGTCAGGATGTGGCGCAACCCCGACCGCCGCCGCAGCACCTTGCCCCTACCGGTAATCTTGAAGCGCTTGGCCGCCCCCCGATGGGTCTTCAACTTAGGCACGAGAATCCTCTCTCGCTTGCTTGGGCGTCGCCCGGGCGGCCGCCGGCCGCGCACCCAGCTTCGGCGCCAGGATGGCAATCAGCACGCGGCCTTCCATGAACGGCGACATCTCCACCGTGCCCACGTCCGCGATTTCGCCAATCAGCCGCTCGAGCTGCTTGCGGCCAATCTCCGGATGCCTCATCTCGCGCCCGCGGAACCGCACCACCGCCTTCACCTTGTCGCCTTCGCTCAGGAAACGAATCACGTGGTTTTTCTTGAACTGATAATCGTGCTCGTCGGTGTGAGGTCGGAACTTGACCTCTTTCAGGTGAATCGACTTCTGATGCTTGCGCTGTTCGTGGAGTTTCTTGTTGAGCTGGTAGAGGTATTTCCCGTAGTCCATGATTTTGCAGACGGGCGGCTGCGCCGTGGGGGAAATCTCTACCAGGTCGAGCCCTTTTTCCCGGGCGAGCTTGAGCGCCTCCAGCGGCGGGAGGACACCCACCTGCTGGCCGGTCTCGTCAATCAAGCGTACTTCGTGCGCCCGGATGCGTTGGTTTACGCGCAACGTGCGATTGGATACGCTCGTGATCGCCTCCTTTGGGTTGTTAAACGTCCAAGGTTAAACGTCAAAGGGTAAAGAGCTCACTGCGTGCTGTTCTGTTCAGGCTCCCCACAGGCACTCAGCCGCGCCAGTATAGCACAAGCTGGAAACACTCGGTGTCAAGGTTTGGGTGCACGGGTGCGGAGGAGGTCGGCGCAGCGGGCGAGGAAGGCGTCGAGCGTCTGGGCGCCCAGGTCGCCTTCGGCGCGCGCGCGCACGCTCACGGTGCCCGCTTGCTCCTCGCGCTTGCCGGCCACGAGCATAAAGGGCACCTTGTGGAGTTGGGCATCGCGGATGCGGTAGTTGAGGCTCTCGTTGCGGTCGTCGAGCTCGACCCGCAAGCCCGCCGGCCCCGAAGCCATCGGGGCCGCGCGCAGTTTCGCCGCTACCTGGGCGGCGTAGGCGTGCACCTTCTCGCTGATGGGCAGTATCACCACTTGCACCGGCGCCAGCCAGAAGGGAAAAGCGCCGGCGTAGTGCTCGATCAGGATGCCGAAGAAGCGCTCGACCGAACCCCACAGCGCCCGGTGCACCATCACCGGCTGGTGCAGTTGCCCGTCTTCGCCCACATACTTGAGCTCGAAGCGTTCCGGCAGGTTGAAATCGAACTGGATGGTCGAGAGCTGCCAGGGCCGGCCAATGGCGTCAATCAGCCTGATATCAATCTTGGGGCCGTAAAAGGCGGCCTCGCCGCGCTTGTAGGTGAAGGAAACCTTGCGGCTTTCCAGCGCATGGGCGAGCACCCGCTCGGCTTGCTCCCAGCCTTCCGCGGTGCCGGCAAAGTGGCCGCGGTCGGCAGGGTCGCCGCCCGAGAGGTTCACCTCAAAGCGGTCAAAGCCAAACACGCGCAGGGTCTCCAGGGCAAAGTCCATGCAGCCGAGGATCTCCTCTTCGGCCTGCGCGGGCGTGCAGAAGATGTGGGCGTCGTCCACCGTGAAGCCCCGCACCCGCAGCAACCCCTGCACCACGCCCGAGCGCTCGTAGCGATAGACCGTGCCCAGCTCGGCCAGGCGCACGGGTAACTGGCGGTAGCTACGCCGCTGCGACTGGTAGATCAGGATGTGCCCGGGGCAGTTCATCGGCTTGAGCTGATAGCGCGTCTTCTCTACCTCAATCGGGGCAAACATATTTTCGGTGAACCAGTCGAGGTGGCCACTGGTCTTCCACATATCGAGCCGCATCACGTGCGGTGTATAGACCAACTGGTAGCCGCGCCGGAGGTACTCGGCCCGCAGCCAGTCTTCCATCACCGTGCGGACCGCGCCCCCCTTCGGGTGCCAGAAGATGAGCCCCGAGCCGGCCTTCTCCTGGATGCTAAACAGGTCGAGTTCGCGGCCGAGTTTGCGGTGGTCGCGCTGGCGGGCCTCCTCGAGCTGGTGGAGGTAGGCGTCGAGTTCCTCCTGGGTGGGGAAGCTGGTGCCGTAGATGCGCTGCATCTGCGGGTTGCCCTCGATGCCTTTCCAGTAGGCCCCGCTGACGTTCAGTAGCTTGAAGGCCTTGATGCGGCCCGCCGACGGGATGTGCGGCCCGCGGCAGAAGTCCACGAACTTCCCCAGCACGTAGACGGAAAAGTCGTTGCCCGAAGCCTTCTCCCGCACCAGCTCGCACTTGAAGTCTTGATTGTGCCCGGCGTAATAGCGCAGGCCTTCCTCGCGCGACATCATCTTGCGCTCGTAGGGAAGGTCGGCGTCGCGCAGCTCGCCCATCTTCTCCTCAATCCGGGCCAGGTCTTCGGGCGTGAAGGGCTCAGCGCGCAGGAACTCGTAGAAAAAGCCGTTCTCGGTGGGCGGGCCGACGCCCAGCTTGACCTCGGGGTAGAGTTCGAGCACGGCGGCGGCCAGCAAATGCGCCGAACTGTGACGGAAGACGTCGAGCGCCTCGCGCTCCTCCGCGGTCAGGAAGGCCAGTTGAGTGTCGGCTTCGAGCGGCCGGTTGAGGTCCCACAACTCGCCGTCGCCTGCCTGGCCGGCAGGCAGGCACCGGGCCACCAGCGCTCGCTCGGCCAGCAGCGGATCAATCTGGCGGAGGAGTGCGAGCGGTGTGGTGCCGCGCGCCACCTCGTGGCTCTTGCCGTCCGGCAATGTGACGCGAATCTTCTCGGCCATCGTCTCCCTCAGCCCTGCTGTCGGGCAAAGAAACAAGAAAACTAGCAGAAGCCTGCAGATGGGTCAACGGAGCAGAAACTACACTGCTAGCGGAGGAGATGGGGCGAGATGGGCAGGCGCAGGGTTTGCCCGGCGAACTCGAAGCGAGCGGTCAGCTGCCAGCCAGCTCTGCGGCGATACGAGTAATCCCAGCGGGGAGCCGGGAGCGGGTCGCGGCCCGGCGGGGCTTGGAGTTCAGTTGGCTTGCGGGCGACGATCAGCTTGTGCTGCCAGTCCACCACGACCGCCTCCAGGGTGCCCCGAGGCTTGAACACGCCCCAGTAAGCCACTAAGTTGCGCTCCCAGGCGGGCGTTGAACGTGCCTCAACGAAGTAGGGAAAGCGCGGATAGTGGATGTGGTGTTGCGCCACCTCCAGCACCGCCCAGGGCCCCAGGCCTTCGGGGCGGGGTGGGTCCGCGGTCGTGTCCATGCGGCAGGAGCGGTAGGCCACGAATCCTTCCAGCAGCGGCAAGTGTTTGCCCGCGACGTAGTCGAGCAACAGCCCACCCCTGGCTGCGTCGCCCCGTAAGTACAGCGGGCGGCAGACCAGCGGAGCACTTCCACCTGACTCGCTCCGCACGGCCGGCCCGTAGCGCAGTGGCCCCGTACGGGCAGGCCGCTCCGCCGTTTGCGCGGCGGTCGGCAGCGTCAACAGGAGGGCGAGACCTGCCCGTAGGGTCAGCATCCGTGCGCGCATCGCCGTCAATGCTAGTGCCGTTCCAAACTTAGTCCCCATAATTCCGCCCTCGTTCCCTTGCATGAGATCGCCTCTTTGCCACACGCAATAAGTAGCTCGAAACAAGTGGAACGGTACTAGGATAGATGCTTGGAGCGCGCCAATGGCTGGCAAGAAAAGACGGAAGCAGAGGAAGCAGACAAGTAGAGCAGGCGGCCGGGCACGCTCTGTGCCAGCGTACGAATTTCTCGACCATCCCGCCGATGTAGGCTTTGTGGCGCGCGGGCGCACGCTGGCGCAGCTCTTTGCCCATGCCGCCCGGGCGATGCTGGACTACGGCTGGGATCTGAGCACTGTGCGCGCGCGAAAGAAGGTAAGGGTAAGCGTCGCTGGTCACGACCTGGAAAGCCTGCTCTACAACTGGCTGGCCGAAATTCTCTCCCGCGCCGACGCCGAAAATTGGATCTTCAAGACAGTGACAGTGAACCGAGTCACCGCACAAGGTACAAGACACAAGGTACAAGGTACAGAGTACCAGGTACAAGGTACGGCTGCGGGCGAACCCTTCCTCCGCGCCCGCCACCGCGCCCGCACCTACATCAAGGCCGTCACCTACCACCAGCTCGCGGTCCAGCAAACCCCAGGCGGTTTCGAAGCCACGGTCTTCCTCGACGTCTAACCCTCTGCCTCCCCCTCGCTGGCAAGCCGCCCTCTATCTGGATGTGTGAGCGCGTCAGCGAGCCCAGAGGCCGCGGCGGTTTTCCCGCGCTTCTGCTTCCAAGCCCCGAAATTCCTCCCGGTAGGCGAACGGGAAGCGAGTAAAGGCGCGCCCGTAGCCCTGGCGGATGAGCTCGGCGTTCAGGAAGGTGCCGTCCTCGAGATAGACGTAAGCGAGTGTGCGACCGTAGTCATCGGTCGGATCCTGACCATACGCCAGCCGCACGCGCTTGCCCGCGACCTGCGTGCGCACGAAGGCCGTGGCTTCTTCGGCGAAAGGGTCGGGCTGGCCGGGGAGCCGCGCGCGCGGCGAACTACCCAGTTCGGGGGTGTCCACGCCGATCAGGCGGACGCGCTCGCCGCCGTCCAGCACGAGCGTATCGCCGTCCACCACCCACTCGACCCCCCGCCAGGCGTCGCTCGGCGTCGGCGCCGGGCGAAAACTGCCACTCGGTTGGAAGACGCGCCCGAGCAGAAAGCCGAGTGCGAGCACAAGCAGCAGCCAGCCCAGTGCTAGGCGACGCCTGCGCGGCAAGGTCACCTTCCCGTCCGGGGATAGCGGTATAATGGGTGGACGGACATAAGGGACAGAATCACATCGTAGCGATGAAGCTGGAACTTTCACAACTGAAAAAGTTCGACGACTTCCGCTACCTCATCCCCCGCGGCATCAAGCCGGGGATGAAGACCGACGCCCTGGTCTATGCCGACGAGGAGCTGCTCAGCCAAATCCTGGGCGACCTCTCGCTCGAGCAGGCCATCAACGTTGCCTTTCTGCCGGGCATCGTGGGCCGCTCGCTCGCCATGCCGGACATCCACCAGGGCTACGGCTTCCCCATCGGCGGCGTGGCGGCCACCGACCCCGCCCAGGGCGGGGTGATCTCGCCGGGGGGCGTCGGCTTCGACATCAATTGCGGGGTGCGGCTGCTCGCCAGTTCGGCGAGCCTGGAAGAAGTCAGGCCGAAGATCAAGGAGCTGGTGCATCAGCTCTTCCGCGACATCCCCTGCGGCACTGGCACCAAGGGCAACGTTCCCTGCTCGATGGGCGAGATTGACCGGGTGCTCACGCGCGGGGCGCGCTGGGTGGTGGAGAAAGGCTTTGGCGAACGCGACGACCTGACCTTCTCGGAAGAGGAAGGGCAACTCGCCGGCGCCGACCCCGACGCCTGCTCGAAGCGCGCCAAGCAGCGCGGCGTGCCGCAGATTGGCACGCTTGGCTCCGGCAACCACTTCATCGAAGTCCAGTACGTCGAGAAGATTTTCGAGCCCGAAATCGCCGCCCGCTTCGGCTTGCGACCCAATCAGATCGTCGTCCTCATCCACAGTGGCTCGCGCGGCTTTGGCCACCAGGTCTGCACCGACTACTTGCAGGCGATGAACCAGGCGATGCGCCGCTACCAGATTGAGCTGCCCGACCGCCAGCTCGCCTGCGTCCCCGTCCACTCGCCCGAAGGCCGCGACTACCTGGCGGCGATGAACGCTGCCGCCAACTACGCCTGGGCCAACCGCCAGGCGATGACCCATTTCACCCGCCGCGCCCTCCAGCGTGTCTTGGGACCTGAGACCGAAGTGCGCGTCGTCTATGACGTTGCCCACAACATTGCCAAGCGCGAGCGGCACGTCGTAGACGGTAAAGAACGCGAAGTGCTCGTGCACCGCAAAGGCGCTACCCGTGCCTTTCCCGCTGGCCGGCCAGAAGTGCCCGAGGTCTACCGCGACGTTGGCCAGCCTGTGTTGATTCCCGGCTCGATGGGGACGGCCAGCTATGTTCTAGTCGGCACAGAGAAGGCAATGGAGGAGACTTTCGGCACCGTCTGCCACGGCGCGGGGCGGCGGATGTCGCGCAGCGCGGCCAAGCGCAGCGAGCACGCGCGCGATGCCCGGCAGCGGCTCGCCGAGCAGGGCATCTACGTCAAAAGCGAGACCCGGGAGGGCATCGCTGAGGAGATCCCCGAAGCCTACAAGGACATTGACGCCGTCAT
>JBHIAG010000099.1:0-6769 GCA_046758465.1 Terriglobia bacterium
CTACGCTCGGGGTAAACCGAGCACGTCTTCCAAGCTGGTGCTGCGAGGGGGGCAAGGCGGGTCTCGGTGCGATCTCAGTCACAACTTTGTTGTCCGGAGCTGGATGGGAAATCTGGCAGGAGAAAGAAAAAGAAACATGGCAGAAACATGGAAAGGAACTAGTTTCTTTGTTTCAACCTCAATGTTTTCAGCACGTTATAGGCCCTACCGCTTCTGGTACACCCCCCCTCCCCCGGCGGCTAGCGAATCCCCAATGGGTTTTTCACCGTGGTCGCCGCAGGCGACCTAGAGCAGGAAAGAGGGCATGGGAGGGGGTATGTATCCTGGGCTGCAACTCATTGATGGGAAAGGTGTTGATGCTATTTGCTGGCAAACAGATAAGGGGGAGGGGGAGGGGGGTAGGTTGAAACACGAAAAGATCAGTATTTGCAATGAGTTAACCCCTCTGTCAGAAGTGGCGTATGTAGCTGTTACTGTTGTTACACCAGGCCCTTACGGAGTTCATCAAGGGGATAGAAGGTGTCGCGCCACAGCACGCCGCCACGCCAGAGTGTCAGGAGAGCGGAGCGCAACAGGATGTAGCACATGATGGCAGCGCCGAGCGGATGGGTGAAGGCATAGAGCGGTGAAATCCGCAAAGTGCGTGCGGCGAGGGCGCGCATGACGAGAGCAGCAACGACAGAGACGCCGGCCAGGGTGCGTGGCGTGCCGGAGGCAAACAGTACGGCGAGAAACGGCAGAATGTCGAGGGCAACAGCGCCTATCACATAGACTATGACAAGACTGAGGCTGAAGCCACAGGCGGCAAAAGCATTCTTGGTGAGTCCGCGAATGACGTTGCGCAAGCCCTCCTGCCAACGGATGCGCAGCCTGTTTTCGGCGATGGCGGCGCCGGAGTGGAAGCCGCCGTGTTTGACCAGTTTGCCCAGTTTCATATCGTCGACGACTTCGCGGGCCAGGCGCTGGTGCCCCCCGATGGCTTTGTGGGTAGAGTGCCGCAGGAGCTGAAATGTGCCGACACCGACGTAGCGCCGCGACCGCGGGTTGCTCACCCGCCAGGGTTCAAGCGCGCGGACGAAGCCGAACCCCCAATAGCTGGTTGCGATTTTTTCCCAGAAACCGAACAAATCCAGGAGTCCGAACAAGGTGAGATGGTCGTAATGTTTTTCCAAGGCCAGTGCGAGGGCGCGGCGGAGCAGGTCGGGCGCGAAGCGCACGTCGGCGTCGGTGAAGACCAGCCAGTCGCCGGTGGCGTACTGGTCGGCCGCCGCGAGTGCATGCGGCTTGCCCAGCCAGCCGGGTGGGAGTTCAGCGAGATGAACGACCTTGAGGTTTTTGTGCGTGCGCGCGAAGTCGTCGAGAATCTGCGGGGTGGCATCGCGGGAACGGTCGTTGACAACGATGACCTCGTACCGCGGATAGTCCTGAGCCAGCAGAGTGGGCAGGGCTTGCGGGAGCTTGGCGGCTTCATCGCGGGCGGCCACAAGGATGGAAACGCTGGGGCAAGCGGACTCAGGCAAGGGTGTCACGTTGGCCAGCCGCGGCATGTTGGCCATTCCGCGGAGCATACGTATCCCGCCGACCAGCCAGGTGAGCGCGATGAGGCCGAGCAGTGCCGTCCAGAGGTAATCCACGGTCTATTTTTCTCCACCGCCGGGCGAGTGAGCGCGCTATGCTAGCACGCTGGATGAGCCGGACGATTGCGATTGTGGGGCCGGGGCGCGTGGGACAAACACTCGCGCGGGCGCTGCGGCAGTGTGGCTACCGGATTGGCGTGGTGGCGAGCCGTTCACCAAAGCGTGCGCGTGCTGCCGTGAAGTTTATCGGTGGCGGAAGGGCGGTGAACGGACTTAGCGCGGCGCTGTTCGACGCGGACATGCTTCTTCTGCCCGTATCGGATGCGCACATTGCTGCCATCGCCAGGAAGCTAGCCAACACAGGAGGCCGACGCTGGCGGGGAAAGGTGGTGCTGCATACGAGCGGGTCGCGCAGTTCGCGCGAGTTGGGCCCCCTGAGGCGCCTGGGAGCTCAATGCGCTTCCTTTCACCCTTTGTTTCCGTTTCCGCAGCCGCTGCGTTGGTTTCCCGAGGGAGTTTTCTTCGGGATTGAAGGCGACCGAGCGGCGGTGCGACGCGCCCGGGAGTTGGCGCGGGCATTGGAGGGAGTGCCCCTGCGCGTGCCCGCACGGCAGAAAGTTCTCTATCATGCGGCCGGCGCGTTGGCTTCGGGCCAGTTGCTGACGCTCGCCGATCTTGGCGCCCGCGTGCTGCGGCGGATTGGCGTGCCGCGGCGACAGGCGAGCCGGGCACTGTTGCCGCTCATCCGGAGCACGATTGAGCAGTACGCGCAATTGGGGGAGCGAGCCTGGACGGGCCCACTGGCCCGCGGCGACGCCGAGACCGTAGGGAAGCACCTCGCCGCGCTGGAAAAGCTGCCGCCCTATTTTTTGCAGGCGTACGCCGTCCTGGGGCAAGCCGCCGTGGCACTCTATCGGAGAAAAAAGGTTTCACGTTCAAGACGCCGAAGGTTTGGGAGTAGAGGACGATGAAAGCAAACCACATGCTGTCGGTTCTCCACGGCCTTTCGGCTGTTCTGTTCGGGTTGTTCCTGCTGGTGGCCTACACGCTCGGAGCCGAAGAAGTACAGCCGAAGAAGATCAACATCAACACTGCAACTTTGGAAGAACTGGCGACGCTGCCGGGCATCGGGCCGAAAATTGCTGAACGGGTTGTGCGGTATCGGGAGAAGAATGGTGCGTTTCGGAAGATCGAAGAGCTGCTCATCATTCGCGGCATTAGCCGGAAGAAGTTTGAGAAGATTGGCCGGCTGATCTCGGTGGAAGGGAAGACGGCAGAAAAGCCGAAAGAAACCAAGGAAAGGAAACCGGACTAGCGGCGCGCTCGTTCGAACCGCTTCCAGGCCCTCATCATCCGAGGGAAGGTTTCAACCAACAGCTGGCCGCCCGAAAAACGCGGCCGGGCGGCTCAATCATTCTGCTCGACACGCGTTTCGATGGGAATGGGAACCTGTTCGACGATGTGAATCGAGAAGCCCTCCAGCGCCACTACCTTGCGCGGATGATTCGTGAGCAGGCGGATGGCACGCGCATTCAGGTCGGAGAGGATTTGCGCTCCGATGCCCGACTCGTGTTGAACCTGGCGCTGATGAATCAGGTCGGTGGGATTCACATGGCCGTGCTGGTGGTACACGATGGCAGCTTTCTCCGCCAAACGCTCCAGGCTGAAGCCGCGTCCCGTCTGGTGCAAATAGACAAAGATGCCGCGGCCTTCACGCCCGATGATCTCCAGACTCTTTTCGATGAGCTGACGGCAGTCGCAGCGAGCCGAGCCGAACACATCGCCGGTCAGGCAGTGCGAGTGCACGCGCACGAGAACCGGTTCGTCGCCCGCGATGCGGCCTTTCACCAGGGCCACATGCTGCTCGCCATCGAGTTCCGATTCGTAGGCAATCATCTGAAATTCACCAAAGCGTGTGGACAGCAGCCCTTCCGCGATTCGGCGAATATAGCGCTCGGTGCGGAGGCGGTAGCGGATCAGGTCGGCGACAGTGATGACCTTGACCCCGTGGTGCTGGCAGAACGCCATCAGTTCCGGAACGCGCGCCATTGAACCATCGTCGTTCATCACCTCGCAGATGACACCCGCCGGAACGAGCCCCGCCAGCCGCGCCAGATCCACCGCCGCTTCTGTCTGTCCCGCGCGCACCAGCACGCCGCCTGTGCGCGCGCGCAGTGGAAACACATGCCCGGGACGTACCAAGTCAGCCGGGTGCGTACTGGGATCGATGGCGGCGAGGATGGTAGTGGCGCGGTCGCGGGCCGAGATGCCGGTGGAGACGCCGGAGCGGGCGTCAATCGACTCGCAGAAGGCAGTGCCGTAGGGTGAGGTATTCTCGTCGCTCATCAAGCGCAAACGCAGGTGATCACACCGTTCCGCTGTCAGAGCCAGGCAGATGAGCCCGCGCCCGAACTTGGCCATAAAGTTGATGAGCTCGGGCGTCACTTTCTCGGCCGCGACCGTGAGGTCGCCTTCGTTCTCGCGGTCTTCGTCATCCACGACGATGACCATGCGGCCCGCGCGGATCTCCTCAATGGTCTCTTCGATGCTGGCGAATTGAACCGGCTCGGCTGCCATCACAGCTCCTTCAATCGCCTAGAAGTTTATAGAGCAGTGCGCCCAGAGCCGCCGCGCCCGGAATGGTCAGTACCCACGCCCACAGGATGCGGCGGGTAATGCCCCAGCGCACGGCGGTGAGTCGTCGCGTGGCGCCCACGCCGATGATGCTGCCCGTGATGGTGTGCGTGGTGCTGACCGGAATGCCGGCTTGGGCTGTCCCAAATAGCATCAGCGCGCCGGCGGTTTCAGCGGCAAATCCTCCGAAGGGATTCAGCTTGGTAATGCGCTGGCCCATGGTTTTGACAACCCGCCAGCCGCCGACCAGGGTGCCTCCGGCGATGGCGGTGTGGCATGAAATGATAACCCAAAAAGGCACCTCATAGGTTTCCAGTGTGCCGCCCGCAACCAGCGCCGCCGTGATGATGCCCATGCCTTTCTGCGCGTCATTGGTGCCGTGGCCCAGGCTGAAGCCGGCGGCCGAAACTAACTGTAGGCGGCGAAACCATCGGTCCACGTGTTGGGGGGCTTGGCGGTGCACCAGCCAACTGCTTGCCACCGAGACGACAAGGGCGACAAACAAACCGATGAAGGGAGCCAGGAAAATGAACAGCATGGGTTTCACCCAGCCAGAGGTAATGAGGGCGGCGAAACCGACCTTGGCGACTGCCGCGCCGCCGTACCCACCCATCAACGCGTGCGAGACACTGATGGGCAGGCCCAGCCAGGTGCAAACGGCGGTCCAAATGATAGCTCCCAGCAGACCTGCGAGGAGCACGTACTCGTTGATCATCTGCAGGTGAACCAGCCCCTTGCCCATCGTTTTGGCCACTGCGGTGCCGAAGACAAACGCAGCAAAGAAGTTCCAAAAAGCCGCCCAAGCCACCGCCGGCAGGGGTCTCAGCACGCGGGTGGAGACAATCGTGGCAATCGAGTTCGCAGCGTCGTTCCAGCCGTTGGCAAACTCGAAGAACAGCGCCATCGCTACAATCAGGACAAGCAGGCTGTACGTATCCACAGGCACAGCTCCAATCAGTGAGGCGAGAGGCGGGTCAGTGTCGGGCACGGCATAGGGACTCGGCTACGATTGGGGGCGCGTCGGCTCAGGTGCTCTTCAGGACAACGCCTTCGAGTACGTTGGCCACGTCCTCGCACTTGTCGGTGGCGAATTCGAGGACTTCAAGGAGTTCTTTCCACTTGATGATCTCGACCGGATCCTTTTCCTCTTCGAACAAGCGCGCGGTGGCAGCGCGGACGGCGTTGTCGCCTTCGTTTTCCAGGCGGTTGATCTCGATGCAATGCTGGAGGATGCGGTCCTGCTTTTCGAGCTGGGAAACCGCGGCCTGAACCTCCCCCGTCGCCTTCAGCAAGGTGCGAGCGAGTTCTGCGGCGTCCGGGCGCAGGCTGCCAATCCGATAGATGATGAGGCGGCTGGCGAAGGCGTCAATTAGATCGAGCACGTCGTCGAGCGTGCTGGCCAGCTCGTGGATGTCTTCGCGGTCGAAGGGAGTGATGAAAGTCTGGTTGAGTTGAGTCATCAGGTCGTGGGTCATCTGGTCGCCGCGGTGCTCGAGGTCCTTGATGTGCGCCACCTTTTTCGCGACGTCGCGGTAATCTTCCAGGAGATCGACCAACGCTTGCGCGCCGGCCTGGATATTCGCTGCTACCTCGATGAACTGATTGAAGAAAGTCTTCTCGCGTGGCAGAAGGCGTGCCAAGAGATTGACCATCAGATCCCCCCTCTTCCTCCTACGTTGTGGCTGTTCGTGCTCGCGGTCTGGAGGGCCTGCCAGCGGCAGCCCGGCCCCTGACTTCCCGCTCGGGCGCTAACTATACTCAAGTGCTCAGGGCTGCGCAACAACCTCGGAGGAACATCGGCGCCGGCACTGGCGAGTGTGAAATCAGTTTGTCGTTGCTGAGGCTGCGCCCAGCCCGAGGCGATCGATTGTGGCAAGAATATCAGCGGGCTTAGGACGGACGCAGTAGTCCTCCGTCAGGTTCACCTACCGGCGGGGGAGTTTGCTTTTGGGGGAGGAATCGGAAACAATACGGTGACACAACCAGGTGAGAATGAACGGGGAGGCATCGTACTTCCGCTTTGAGCACGTTGACAAAGCCTTCGACGGCGTCCCGGTCCTCATCGACGTCAGCTTCGAGGTGCTTCCGGGGGAAACAGTGGCCATCCTGGGCCGCAGCGGCGTCGGCAAGAGCGTCACCCTTAAACACATCGTCGGGTTCCTGAAACCCGACCGGGGTCGCGTGTGGGTCGCGGGTCGGGACATTACCGAGGCCACCGAGGATGAGCTCACCGAAATCCGCAAACGGGTGGCGATGGTGTTTCAATCGGGGGCGTTATTTGATTCGCTCACGGTAGCCGAGAACGTCGGTTTTCCGTTGGAAGATCGCGGGGACATGAGCGAGGAGGAGAAAATGCAGCGGGTGTTCGCGCTGCTCGAAGAGGTGGAGTTGGAAGCGTACGCCGACCGCATGCCAGGCGACCTCTCGACCGGGATGAAGCGGGCGGTGGCCATTGCGCGCGCGCTGGCCGCCGAGCCCGAGGCGGTGCTCTACGACGAGCCCACCACGATGGTGGACCCGTTGATGGCGCAGACCATCACCGAGTTGATTGCCAAGCT
>JBHIAG010000100.1:0-6654 GCA_046758465.1 Terriglobia bacterium
GGGCCCGTAGCTCAGTTGGGAGAGCGCCTGATTTGCACTCAGGAGGTCGCCGGTTCGAATCCGGTCGGGTCCACCAACCCTTTTAAACGCTAGCGCGGGAGAGCATCCCGATTCAATCGGGAGGGTCAGGGGTTCGAATCCCCTCACGTCTACCACTCCTGTTTGCTTTCTGGTCTCGTTGTCGATGCCTGTCATTCCGAGCGAGAGCGAGGAATCTGCTTTGTCGGGTAGGGCAAGGGCTTGCCCCTTGCCGCCGCAGAGCACGGGTTTCCTTCGGCTGCGCTCAGGACAAGCGAATCCGGCTGCGTCCACCAATGAACCAAGCAACGGATAAACCGATCAGCCCCTAACTACTTCACCCAGTCGGCGATGAAGATGTTGGTCTCGCCCCGTACCCGCTGCTGGCGATTGGAGGCCCAGACCAGCTTTTTGGCGTCGGAGCTGAACATGGGGAAGGCGTCGAACGCGCTATGATAGGTCACCCGCTCCAGCCCGCTTCCGTCCACGTTGATCAGGTAGAGGTCGAAGTTTCGCCCCTGCGGGTCGTGGAGGTTGGAGGCGAAGATGATGCGCTCGCCGTCGGGATGAAACGCCGGCGCGAAGTTGGCGGCGCCGTTGTGGGTGAGCTGGCGCTTGTTCGCGCCATCAGCGTCCATCACCCAAAGCTCCAGCCGAGAGGGCCGCACCAGGCCCTCGCTCAGCAATGCCTGATAGTCGCCAATCTCCTCGGGGTTGGTGGGGTACTGGGCCCGCCAGGCAATCTTGCCGCCGGCGGGGGAAAAGACCGCGCCCCCGTCATAGCCGATCCTGTGCGTCAGGCGGCGCAGGTCGGAACCGTCGGGATTCATCGTGTAGATTTCTAGGTCAGCGTCCCGCGTGGAGGTAAAGACGATGCGCCCGGCGCGCGCGATAGTGGCCTCGGCGTCGTAGCCCGGCGTCGTGGTCAGTGGTCGCAGCTCGCTCCCATCGGGCTGCGCGGTGAAGATGTCATAGTTGGGATCGAGCGCCCAGACGTAGCCGCGGGAGTAGTCGGGCCGCGGCGGACACCGCCGATCGGCGTGGTGCGTCGAAGAATAAAGGATGCGCTGGCCGTCGGGAAAAAAGTAGCCACAGGTCGTACGGCCGCGGCCGGTGCTGACCCGGCGACGCTTGCCGCCCGCAGTGTCCATCACGTAGATTTGGTCGCAGGCTTGCGCCTCGGCGTGCGCCTGAAAAATCAGCCAGCGGTTGTCGGGAGAAAAGTAGGCTTCCGCGTTCTCGCCGCCAAACGTCAACTGCCGCACGTTCCGGAGATGGACTTCCTCTGGCAGCGCCAGTGGGACTTGGGCCTGGGCCAGCAGCAGCACCGCGGCTCCCGCAATCCCCAGCAGCACCAGCACCGCGCTCCGTGGCATGCGCGTCTCTCCTCGGCCGTCCAGCACGAAATCCCCTATCCTACTCACCGACCCCGCTCCCAGCAAGTCGCCGTTGCACCCGCGCGCTCGCCGCGCTAGCATGCCTAGTTCCTATGCAAGCCCGTGCTCGCCTCCTCGGCCTCTTCGGCCTCCTCGGCCTCCTCGGCCTCCTCCCGGCGTTCGCCGAACAGCCGGCCCTCGTTCGCTTTGCCGTCATCGGCGACAGCGGCACAGGCAATAACCACCAGCAGCGCATCGCCCGACAGATGCTGGCCTGGCACGACCGCCTGCCCTACGACCTGACGCTCATGTTGGGCGACAACATCTACGGCGGCCTGTTTGGCCTCGGCGGCGGAAACCGCAAGGACTTCGCGCGGAAGTTTGACCGGCCGTACGCCGCCCTGCGTGCCCGCGGAGTTGTCTTCCGTGCCGCCCTGGGCAACCACGACCTGCGCCACCGCAAGGGCCAGGACCTGGTCGAGGCCTACGACCGCTTCCACATTGACGGCCCCCACGGCTACTACAACTTCACCGCCGGCCAGATGCCCGATGGCACGCCGCTGGTTGAATTCTTCGTTCTCAACACCGGTCGCCTGGAAAAAAACCAGCGCGACCCCGCCCAGTTGGCCTGGCTCGAGGCCGCCCTGGCCGCCTCCGCCGCCCGCTGGCGTGTCGCCTACTTTCATCATCCCATCTACTCGGCCGGCGACCGCCACGGCGAGGATAAGAAGCTCCGCGCCAAGCTCGAACCGCTGTTTCTGGGGTCTGTTTGGTCAGGGCCCGTACGGGCCGAAAGTGCCAGCAAAGAGAAACAGGCTTTAGCCCCTGCGGTGTCGGGTTCAGGGGCGTCGGCAGCGCAACGGAGACCTGCGCCGCGCGTGCAGGTGGTGCTGTCCGGCCATAACCACATCTACGAGCGTTTCCACCCACGGCAGGGGATTCTCTATTTCGTCGTCGGCGCGAGCGGCAAGCTACGCCGGGGCAACGCCCGGCCCCGGCCCGACCTGGCTGGCGTCAACGACCAGACCCACAGCTTTCTGCTGGTGGAAGCGACGCCCAACGAGCTGCGCTTCCTTGCCATCGACGAAACCGGCCACGCCTTCGACTGCGCCACCCTCCACCGCGACGCCACCGTCCGCGTCCCCGCCTGCCCGGCGACCGAGGCCAACACACTTTCCCCTTGACAACGCTATAATTTAGAATCAATATAATTAAAGAAAAGGAGGGACTCTATGCTGCGCGGACAAGAGATTGTCAAGAATCGCAAGGACATCATCGCCGCCCTGAACCGTGCCGCCGCCGCCGAACTGCTGGCCGCCTACCGCTACCTCTATCTCTCCCACTACGCCACCGGCATGCACGGCCGCGAGGTGGCGGAACGGTTCACTGAAATGGCCACCAGCGAGTGGCAGCACGCTGGCTCCTTGCTCGCACGCATCATCCAGTTGGGCGGCATCCCGTTCCAGAAACTCAGCGAAGCCGAAAAACTCGCCTTCGGCCGCTATCTGCTGCCCCCCAAGGACCCCACGAACTGGAAACAGATGCTCAAGGACAGCATCCAGAGCGAGCGGGAAGCGATTGACTTCTACAACCGCCTGCTCGTCAAGGTGCGTGACGACGACCCCGTGACCGCCCACTTGGTGCGTGAGGCGCTCGAAGACGAAGTCGAGGACGAGCACAAGCTGGCCTGCCTGCTCGCCTGAGAGGTCGCGTGAGCCCCCTCCCGGTCCGTCCCGACGCGCGGCCATCTGGCCGCCGCACCAAGCAGCGGCAACTTGTGCTGGAGGTGATGCAGGCCTCCGACGACCATCCCACGGCCGCCCAGGTCTATCAGCGCGTCCGCCGCCGCTATCCCGGCGTCGCCTATGCCACCATCTACAACGCCCTGGGCTGGTGGGTCGAACGGGGTGAGGTGCGCGAGTTTACCTTCGGCAATGCCGCCACCCGCTACGACCGCAACCACGAGCGCCACGACCACGCCATCTGCACCCGCTGCGGCCGCCTCATCGACGTGACCATCCGCCTGCCCCGCCGCATGCTGCAACAGGTCGGCCGGCGCACCGGCCTGCGCATCGCCAGCCACCATGTCCAGTTCCTCGGCCGCTGCGCCGACTGTGCCTTGCCCCGCCGGAGCCCGCAGGGCGGAGGCGCGAGCCGCGCCGATTGATACTGCCCCAGCCGAGCTGTCCGGCCTTACCGGCTAGCGCGCCGGACGAGGGAGCGGGAAGGTTTGGGGACGCGCCAGATGATGCCGGAGTCTTCAGCCTGGTGCGGGTAGTAGCGGACGCTCGACTCCCCGGTGGGGCTCAAGATGACATCTGTGCGGCGGTTGTAGGCCAGCCAGTTGGCGCGACGCTGCCGGGCGCGGGCGCGTGGCGGCTGGTTCGGGTTCTGCTCTTCCAGAGCGGCCACGGTTTCCCGCTGCAAGGGCTGCTCCTCGCCGTAGGCCACGATTTCGATGTTGGCCGCCGGAACGCCAGCGTCCACCAGGCGTTGCTTGATCAGTTCGCCGCGACGCTGCGCCAGCGCTTGGTTATAGGTGAGGGAGCGGCGCTCATCGGCATGCGCTTCCAGGCGCAGGCGACCGTTGGGCCGGGCCTTCAGGTACTCGCGGAAGCCCTGAGCAATCAGCTCCACGATGCGCACCTGACTGGCCACCAGCCCCAGGCTGGGGTCACGCGCGTCGGGATAGTCCGTGGGGAAGAAGATGGAAGCCAGTTGCACCTCCGGCGTGACCAGGTCGGTACGCGCGACCTCAAGGGTAGCGGTGGCAGTTTCGACCGTGCCGCAGGCGTTGCTGGCGCGCAAGGTGTAAGTCGTGGTCTGGTCGGGCGACACCTGCCGGCTCCCGCGCGCCCCCACCGTGCCCAGCCCGCTGATCTGCACTTCGCTGGCATTCTCCACGTTCCAGGAGAGCGTCGCCCGCTCGCGCTTGGTCTCTTCGCCGTCGAGGGTTTCAATGGCGATGGAGGGAGCTGAGCGGGTAAGCGTCGCGGGGATGGCCGTGTCCACGTTGACCGCGGCCGAGGCGGTTTCTACCCCGCCCGGGCCCGCCGCCGTCAAGGTGTAAGTAGTGGTCTGGTTGGGGGTCACGAGCTGTTCGCCTGAACTGGCCACCTCGCCGACGCCGCTGATCTGAACCTGGCGGCTCTCCTCCGTGCTCCAGCTCAGCCGCGCCGACTCGCCGCAGCGGAGGCTGGCTGGGTTGGCGGCAAACTGCGCGGTCAGCGGCGCGACCGCAGCGCGCATGCCGATCATGGCGGTGCGTTCGCGCTCGGTGACGCCGATGTCGGCCAGGTAGTCCGCGGACTGGGTGCTGATGGCGCCTGCGGGGATCGCCTCTTCGCCCGCGCCGGCAGCGAGAGTTAACCGGATGCGCACCTCCTCGTTTTCGCCCACGGTGACCGACCCGGTGTAGGTGCGGTAGCCGTCAAGCGCGATGGCGAGTTGATGCGTGCCCGGGCGGACGAGCAGCTCCTGCTTGCCGAAGAAGTTGCTATCGGTGGCGCCGACGCAGCCGATGAGGAACTCGGGGCTGCGGCCATTAAGATAGAGGGCGGCTGTGTTGGGCTGGATGAACAGGCGAATCCGGCCCCAGGGCCCCGTTACGGTGCCGCCCACAGGGTCGAGAGTGACCTCGACGCTTTGGGTCTCGCCAGCGGCGACCCGGACCGTCTGGTCAAAGGGCTGGCGGCCGTAGCGGATCACCTGCACCCGGTGCTCGCCCGGGGCCACGCGCACGCTCCGGTTGCCCTGGCCGATCTCCCGCCCGTCCACCAGCACGTAGCCGGTCTTGGGCTTGACCTTGACTTTGATGGTGCCGTCTTGACCCGCCGCCGGCGGCAGCGCGACAAACAGCAGCGTCACCGCGACGCAGACGGCAATGAAGAGATAAGTGGTGCGTCTCATTGCGGATTCCTCCCCCCTTGGGATCTTCAGATTCAGTGATTCGTTCCGCTTCTCGCGAACGAATTCGCAAATCGCTGGACGAAAACAAAGACTACCGCAGAACTGCAGAGAGAGTCAAACCGCAAGTTCGCGGTATACTTGCCCGGCGGCAGCCAGCAAACCGCCCGGCGCCATGTCCGAATCAAGGATGGCCATCCTCTACGGTATCCACGCGGTTGAGGAGGCGCTCGCGGCCGGCCGGCCCCTCGAGCGGCTGCTTGTGGTGCGCCCCTACGGGCGCCCAGAGGGGCGGGCGTCTGCCCGGGGGCCTACCCGGGGGCGCGGGGGCAAGCGCCTGGAGCGGCTGGTGGCGGCCGCGCGCAGCCGGAGCGTCCCCGTGCGGTTTGTCCCGCGCCACGAAGCCGACCGCCTGGCCGGCACCGGGCACCACCAGGGTGTGGTGGCCGTCAGCGGCGTCAAGCACTACGCCGACCTTGAAGAGCTGCTGGAGGCTGCCACCGGCCCGGGGCGGCGTCCCGCCCTGTTCGTCGTGCTTGACGGCGTCGAGGACCCGCACAACCTCGGCGCCATCATCCGCACCGCCCACTGCGCCAGCGCCGACGGCATCATCCTGCCCGAGCGGCGCGCCGCCCCGCTCAGCGGGACTGTCGCCAAAGCCGCGGCCGGGGCGGTCGAGCACATCGCCATCGCCCGCGTCACCAACCTCGCCCGCGCCCTCGACCGCTTGAAGGAAGCCGGCTGCTGGATTGTCGGGCTTGACCCGCAAGCGCCCCAGAAGTTCACCCAAGCCGACTTGACTCTCCCCTGCGCGTTGGTGTTGGGCAGCGAGGGCCGCGGGCTGCACACCCGCACGGGCCAGAAGTGCGACTTCCTGGTCTCGATTCCCACCGCCGGTGCCGTTACCTCGCTCAACGTTTCCGTCGCCGCCGGCATCGTCCTCTACGAAGCCCTCCGCCAGCGCCACACCAAAGAAAAAGAATCGGTCTAGCGCGCTTTCGCTTCCTGCACCGGAGCGCGCCGGATGGCATCGGAACGCCTCGCATCGCGTCGGATGGCGTCGCATCGCGTGGCAAGAGCACAGAATGCCGCCCCTATCCCGCCCCAGCAAGCGCGGATTCCCGCCCTGCGCTTTGCTCCACCAGGTTGCTCACCTACTCGGGGAAGTTCATGCCTGCCCGCCGCGGCTTTAGCGTAGGTGGCGCCTGCCCGCCGCGGCAGGCCTGCCCATCCCTGCCCGTACGGGCGCAGGCGGGCGCCGCAGCAGCTCTTGGAAGCGGGGGTCGGAGCGGAGGGTTGGTAGCAAGTCCTAGACAACGGCCTGCCTAACACGCATCGGCTGGAGTTTGCCGTA
>JBHIAG010000101.1:0-6293 GCA_046758465.1 Terriglobia bacterium
GGCCCTTGATTGTGCATCTCAATAGGCGTAGACTGGCTTCAGCGGCGCCAGAAGGAAAAAACCTTCTGCGAGGTAGGAAGGCGATGAAGAAATTAGCGGCTGTACTGATCACCCTGCTGCTGGCAAGCGGCATGGCAGTGGCTCAGGCACAAACACAGTCACAGGAAGAATCCCTGGGCGAAATCGCGCGCAAACTCCGTGCCAAGAAGAAAAAAAAGGCACGCGCGGTTAAGGTCTACACCAATGAGGACTTAGCGCGGCTGACGCGCGGCCGCATCTCCGTTGTCGGCCCGACCGGAGCAGCTCCCACCGGAACACCCAGCGCCCAGACCGAGGCCGCCCCGACACCGGCAGGCGAAGCTGCTGCCGAGGGCGAGGCCGCGGCGGAGTCGGAAGAGCAAGGCGAAGAGTACTGGCGGGGCAAGTTCGCCGAAATCCGCAACAAGCTCGCGCTGGCCGAAAAAGAACTCGACTTGCTCCAGCGCGAATGGCAGTTAGAGCGCTTCCAACTCAGCCAGGACCCCAACGAAGGTATGCGCCGGCAGTATCTGGGCCAACAGGCAGGCAGCGAGCTGGACGAATTGCGGAAGAAGACCCAGGAAAAGCAGGCCGAGGTTGCGCGCTACCAGCAGGAACTGGCTGAGCTCGAAAACAGGTTGCGCCGTGCGGGGGGCAACCCGGGCTGGGCCCGCCCCTAAATTCCTCCTGACGCCAGCCGTGCCTGCCTACCCGGGCGGTTTGGCACCCACGTGCAAGGCCACCGTGCCGCCCGTCCAGCACGTGTAGTGCACCTCCGCAAAGCCCGCCGCCCGCATCCACCCAGCAAACTCATCGCAGGAGGGAAACTGTTCCACCGATTCCAGTAGGTAGTTGTACGGGCCCCGAACTCCTGCCAGCAGATTGCCCACGCAGGGCAAAACGTAGCGAAAGTAAAAACGGTAGAGGTGCCGAAACAGGCCGCGTTCGGGTAGCGCGAACTCCAGGATGGCCACCACGCCACCCGGCTTCAGAATCCGCCGCATCTCTTCCAGTCCGCGCTGGTAGTTGGCCAGGTTGCGAAAGCCGAAGGCGGCGGTAGCCACATCAAAGCTCGCCTCGGCAAAGGGCAACGCCAGCGTGTCGGCGGCGATCACAGGAATCCGCACGCGTGCCGCGCTGGCTTTCTCTTTCGCCCGCGTGAGCATCGGGTGACAGAAATCGCTGCCCAGAACCCGCCCCGGCGTCACCCGGGCGAGCGCCAGCGCCAGGTCGCCAGTACCCGTGCAGAGGTCAATCGCGCGCGCCTCCGGGCGGGATAACTTTTCGCGCAGCGCCACGGCTGTGCGACGCCGCCAGCTTCGGTCCAGGCCGAACGACAGCAAGTGGTTCAGAAAGTCGTAGCGCGGCACGACGGCGGCGAACATGCGACGGATGTAGGCGGCGGCGGCCGCCTCGCTCTCGATGCCTTCAGGGCGCGTCCCCGGCAGCGGAGTCTGGGTTGGCGGGGCCTTCATCGCGCGCGGCCCAGGAATTCTTCCAGTGTGCGCAGGGCAGCCGCGCGGGGCACGTCCGCCCGAGCCTCGACCTGCCCCACCCGCTTTGGGAGGATGAAGACGAGAGCGTCCCCGCGACGCTTCTTATCGGCGTGGAGTTGTGTGAACAGGCGCTGGGGTGAGACGCGGCTGAGCGGCGGCAGGCTGCCGACGGCGCGCACCAGGCGAGTGATGCGCCCGGCATCGGCTGGCTGGATGCGCCCGAGCCGCTCGGCCAGGCGCGTGGCCATCAGCATCCCCCAGCCCACCGCTTCCCCGTGTCGCAGGCCACGGTAACGGGCCAGGGTTTCGAGCGCGTGGCCAAAGGTGTGGCCAAAATTCAAAAAGCGCCGCTGGTTCAACTCGCGCTCATCCTCAGAGACCACGCGCGCCTTCTGGCCAATGGCGCGCTCGACGACATAGAGCAAGGCCCGCGGCTGGCCGTGCTTCACGGCTTCCAGATGCTGCTCCAGGAAACGGAACAAGGCCGTATCACCAATCACCGCGTACTTGACGAGCTCGTAAAGTCCAGCGTTGAACTCGCCCTGCGGCAGGGTGGCCAGTGTCTGCGGGTCAACCAGGACCAGCGCGGGTTGGTAGAAGGCGCCGAGCAGGTTTTTGCCTTCGCGCAGGTTGAGCCCGGTCTTGCCACCGATGGCGCTGTCAATCTGGGCCACCAGCGTAGTCGGTACCTGGATGTAGTCCAGGCCGCGCATGTAGCTCGCGGCCAGAAAGCCCGCGACGTCGCCGACCACGCCCCCGCCCAGCACCACCACCAGAGCGCTTCGGTCGGCACCGCGCCGCAGCAGCCCGCGCGCCAGCCGCTCGAGTGTCGCCAGCCGTTTCTGCTCCTCGCGGTCGTCCATCAGCAGCAGCTCGGAGTAGATTCCCGCACGCCGCAGGCCGCGGCGGAAGGCGGGCCCCCAGAGCCGCCAGACACGCGGCGAGCTGACGACGTAGAGTCTCTGCGCGTTCCGGCGAGGCAGCAGAGGTCCGCTGCGTTCGAGCAAGCCATAGCCCAGATAGACCGGGTAGCGGCGGCTGGCCGTTTGTACGAAAATCCTCCGGGTGCGCATGGGTCGCGCTAGTTTATACCATTGTGCGCCCGCACCCGAAAATTCCCCCTTCCAGGGTTGCAGTGGGTAGGTGGGGCTGGGTAGGTTATTATCGTCACGCAGGTGAGCCTTGGCTTCAGAGCGTGCTCCAACTCGCCGTTCCAGCCGGGTCGACTACCTTGTCATTGGCTCCGGCATCGCGGGTTTGCGTGCGGCGATTGAACTCGCCGCTGCCGGCCGCGTCCTGGTCGTCAGCAAGGCAGCGCTCACCGAATCGGCCACCCAATACGCCCAGGGCGGCATTGCCGCCGCGTTGAGCGACGAAGACGAAATCAGTCTCCACCACCAGGACACGCTCACCGCGGGCGACGGCCTGTGTTCGGTCGAGGCGGTCAAGGTGCTCTGTGAGGAAGCGCCGCGCGCCATCGAAGAGCTGATTGAGTGGGGCACCCGCTTTGACCGCGAAGGCAGCAAGCTCGCCTTCACGCGCGAAGGCGCCCACAGCCGTTCCCGGGTGCTGCACGCGCACGGCGACTCGACCGGCCGCGAAATCCTGCGGGCCTTGTTTGCCCGCGCACACGCGCTGCGCCGCATCGAGTTCCTCTCCGACATTTTCACCATCGACCTCTTGCTCGACGACGGCCGGGTGTACGGGATGCGCTACCTAGATGAGAAAAAAGGAAGCATGCACACACT
The DNA here is from genome assembly GCA_046758465.1 of Terriglobia bacterium. Taxonomy (GTDB): domain Bacteria; phylum Acidobacteriota; class Terriglobia; order Acidiferrales; family 2-02-FULL-67-57; genus JBHIAG01. Next base: position 3,263 of record JBHIAG010000101.1, read on the forward strand.
CGCGGCCTCGGCGGTGCTGCTGGCCACGGGCGGGCTGGGGCAGGTCTATGCCGAGACCACCAATCCTGCGGTCGCCACCGGCGACGGCGTGGCCATCGCCTACCGGACCGGCGCGGTGCTCGGCGACCTCGAATTTGTCCAGTGCCATCCCACGGCGCTCTACGCTAAAGGCGCTCCGCGTTTTTTGCTCACGGAAGCCCTGCGGGGCGAAGGAGCCAAGCTGGTGAATGTTTCGCTGGAGCGCTTTATGAGCCGCTACCACGAGGGCGCCGAGCTCGCCCCGCGTGACGTCGTCAGCCGCGCCATTTACACCGAAATGCAGCGCACCAGCAGCGACTTTGTCTACTTGGACCTGACGGGTCTCGACCCGGAGTTCATCCGGCGGCGCTTCCCGCGCATCTACCAGGTCTGCCTCGAATACAACCTGGACATCACCTCCAACCTGGTGCCGGTGCGGCCGGCAGCCCACTACGCGATGGGCGGCATTGTTACCGACCTGTGGGGCCGAACCAATGTCCCGGGCCTCTATGCGGCGGGCGAGGTGGCTACAACCGGGGTGCACGGCGCCAACCGCCTGGCGAGCAACTCGCTGCTGGAAGGCCTGGTCTTCGGCGCGCGCGCAGGGCAAGCGATGCGGGAAACGTCCGCGGCCCGGTGGCGTGCTCGTCCTGCGCCGGCCCGGGAACGGGTAACGGGTACGGCAGCGAGCCCGTACAGGGCCAGCGCAAACCCCGAACCCAGTCCCTCCCCCAGCACAGCGAGCGATCCTGACAAGCTAATCCGAGAGGTGCAGTTGACGATGTGGAAGAAAGTCGGGATTGTGCGCACCGGGAAAGAGTTGCGCGAAGCCTTGGAGCAGCTATCCCGCCTCCAGCCCCTACACGTCAACACTCCCAACCGCCGCGCCTACGAGCTGGCCAACCTGCTGGCAGTGGCCCGGCTGATCACCGCCTGCGCCCTGGCACGCGCGGAGAGCCGCGGGAGCCACTATCGGAAAGATTTTCCCATGCGCAACGACGAACGCTGGGCCTGCCACTCCCGCATCGCCCGCAATCAGCCGGTCAGGTTCGAGTAGCTAACGCTGTTCGAGGCGGCGGAGGGTTTCGAGCACCACCTCGCCGATGACCTGGAAGCTGCGGGCGCTGAGCTTGTCGAGTGTGTCGTCGGCCGTGTGCCAGTAGCGATTGCCCGGCCCGTAGTCATAATCAATCAGGTCTACCGCCGGCACACCGGCGCGCAGGAAGGGCAGATGATCGTCTTCGAGGACTAGCGTCTGGTTGGAGAAGTGGGCAGCGTGGCCGAGGTCGCGTGCCGCGTTCCAGACCAGCTTGACGAGCCAGGGAGTAGAGTTGAGTTCGCGGCGGAGGCGGAGGTCGCGGTCGCCAATCATGTCGAGCAGGATGAAGGCGCGGATGCGGGGCAGCACACGCTCGCCTCGCCAGCGTTCGGCCAGGGTGCGCGAGCCGTAGAGGCCGTCGCGCGCGCTCCATTGGCGCAGGGCTTCTTCGCCGTCGAAAAACACGATCCAGATGCTCAAGTGGTTGCGGCGCGCCGCGAGCACGCGCGCCAGCTCCAGCAGCACGGCGGCGCTGGAGCCGCCGTCGTTGGCGCCGACAAAGTTCGGGACGCGGCGCGTGTCCAGGGTGTCGTAGTGCCCGGCCAGAATCACAATGTCAGTGTGCTTGCCGGGAATCCTCGCAACTAGATTGCTCATCGAGACAGGGCCGCGGGGTGTCTGCGCGATGAACTTCAGCTCTTCCACAGCAACGCCCGCCTGGCGCAGTTGCTGCCGCAGGTAAGCCCGGGCTTTCCGAATTCCCTCCGAGCCCGGCGGGCGAGGCCCGAGCGCCACCAGGGCGCGTACGTGGGCCAGCGCGCGCGTGCCGCTGAAGGGCGGCGGGCCCTCCGCCACCGCGCCCACGCCGAGCAAAACGCCGAGCAAAAGAGCGGAGACGCCCAGCCGGAATTTCATTGCGTGGCGTCGGCGCGCGCCGCGGCAGTCCCCCGGCGCCGTACCACCAGGTAGGAGACGCCGATGCCGACTAGGTAGAGGATAATCATCGGCACGGCAAAAACCGTCATGGTGATGACGTCGGTCGTGGGGGTGATGGCCGCGGCTAAGATGGCGATCACCAAAATGGCATGGCGGAAGTAGCGCCAGAGGAAGCCGGGCGTCACCACGCCAACAAGTGAGAGGAAAAAGATCAGCACCGGAATTTCGAACACAACCCCCAGCCATAGCAGAATCATCAAGGCCAAGCTCAGGTACTCATTGATGCTGATGAACGCCTGGAAGTCTTGGATGCCCAGGCCAATCAAGAATTTCAACATAATGGGCAGGGCAATCCGGTAGGCAAAGGCCACGCCCAGCATAAACAATCCCGAGGCAAAGAGCACGAAAGGCAGCACAAAGCGCCGCTCGTGCCGGTAGAGCCCCGGCGTCACGAACAGCCAGAGTTGCCACAACACGACCGGAATGACCAACACGAGCCCGGCCAGCAGGCCGACCTCGAGGTAGATTTTCAGCGGTGCCCCCGGGCTGGTAAAGATCAGCCGGTGTTCCATTCCCAGGGCCTGAAAAGATTGGCGAATCGGGATGGAGATGAGGAGATAGATGGTCCGGGCAAAGTAAAGTCCGATGCCGGCGCCGACTGCTACCGCGATGAGGGTGATGATCAACCGGCGGCGCAATTCCTCCAGGTGCTCAAAGAAACCCATGGAGGCGGAGGGTTCGGTTGCAGGCGAGTTAGGGCTGGATGGATTTGGAGGACTCATCCGGGTCGGCCGGTGGGGAAGCCTCGCGTTCGAGCGACTGGACTTCTTCTTCAATTGTCGCCCGCAGTTCGTTTGAAGCGCGGCGGAACTCGGCCAGGCCACGACCCAGGCTGCGGCCGAGCTCCGGGAGCTTGCGTGGGCCGAACAGGAGTAAAGCCAGCAAGAAGATCAAGAGCAGTTCGGTGACGCCGATGGGAGGCATGAAGACCTTCCTTCCCAGACATCATACGAGCGTGCGCCGGAGGTTGTCAAGGAA
>JBHIAG010000102.1:0-6282 GCA_046758465.1 Terriglobia bacterium
GCGGCAGGGGACAAGCCCCTGCCCTACCTGGGGTTTGCGATCAACATCACACCGGCGAGACGCCGGTGCCACCACATGGGGAAGGGTTAGTAAACGTCGAGGTCTTTTCCGATGACCACTTTGCCGTCGTAGATTTCCCTGATTTCGTTCAACAACTGTTCTTCGGTCGAACCCCAAAGCAAATAGTGGTAGAGGATGAGCAGGCCGGGGCGGGCTTCGGCGGCGATGCGGGCCAGGTCGCGCGCGGCGGTGTGGAAGCTGGCGTGGTAGCGTTGCCAGGCGGGCGAGCGCTTCGCAAAGCCGGCCTGGGAATAGACCTCGTGGAGCAGCACGTCGCATCCGCGGGCATGCTCGACGAGATTCGGGGATGCCGTGGTGTCGCCGGAGATGACGATGGTGCGGTCCGGGGTTTCAAAGCGAAAGCCGAAGGCGTGCTTCCAGGAGCCGTGGGGCACGCGAAAAGCCTTCACCGTGACGTTCTCATCCTGGTAGATGACACCGGGTTCGATTTCCTGCACGTTCACCTTGTAGCCCTCAGGGTTGGCGGGTTCCAAGCCGTGGATGCGGATGTCAATGTCCTGCTCATAGGCTTGCAAGATGTGCGCGGTCATCGCTTTGATTCCGGGAGGGCCGTAGACTTGGAGCGGTTCAGCTCGCCCCAATACCCAGGGGGTAAAAATCAGGTCGGGATAGCCGACGGTGTGGTCGGAGTGCAAATGCGTGAGAAACGCACGCTTCAGGGTGGAGACCTTGATGCCGGCGGCGGCCGCGCGACGCACTACCCCGGGGCCGAAGTCAATCAGATAGGGAACGCCATTGACTACAATCGCGGTGGCGGGGCCGGAACGGTTCGGGTCGGCGTTGGGGGTTCCGGTGCCGAGCAGCACAATTTGCGTTTTGCTCTTCGCCTTGCCCTGAGCGTACAGCTCCACGCTCACGGCGGAAAGACACGCCAGCAGCCACAGAAATGTGAGGAGTAGACTTGGATGAGCTTGCCGTTTTATCATCACGGTGCTCCCTGCGCGCGGTGCATGTGTTTCTTGGAGTATTCGTTTTTCCGAGGCGCTCGGTCAATGTCAACCGACTACAATCCGTGCGCTGGTTCCTAACCCTAGCCTAAGGAGGCCGTCATGCGCCACCACACAAAACGCTTCCTGCCAGGGGTGCTGCTGCTGGCCCTGGTCAGTGCTGCTGCCTTACTCCTGGCAGAGCCGGGCGAGGTGTCCGCGCCGCCCGAGGCTCCGTACGATGTGATTATCACCGGAGGTCGAGTCATCGACGGGACGGGCAATCCATGGTTTTACGGCGACGTTGCCATCCGGGGTGACCGCATTGCGCGGATCACGCCGGCCGGGTTGCTGGGCGACGCGCCTGCGCGCGAGCGCATCGATGCCCGCGGTCTGGTGGTCGCGCCCGGGTTTATTGACATCCAGAGCCATGCGCGCGGGGCGTTTCTGACCGGCGACGGGCGCGTGATCAGCAAGGTTACCCAGGGCATCACCACGGAGATTTTGGGCGAGGGATGGACGAATGCGCCCGCCAACGAGCGGACGCTGTCCATTGCCGGCAGCGTGGATCCAGAGACCCGACGGTTGACACAGGAATTCACCGCCGCGCACGGCTTCAACAACTGGCTGGAGGCGATGCAGCGGCATGGGACCTCGGCGAACTTCGGTTCGTTTCTCGGCGCCACCACGGTACGCATGTACGTGAAGGGGATGGCGCAGGGAGCGCCGACTGCAGACGAGCTGGAGGCGATGCGCACACTAGTCCGGCAGGCGATGGAGGATGGAGCCTTCGGCATCGCCACGGCGCTCATCTATCCACCCGGCAACTTCGCCACCACGGAAGAGCTGGTGGAGATGGCACAGGGGATGGCGCCTTACGGGGGTGTCTACATCACCCACATGCGCTCGGAGGCGGATCAATTTCTGAAAGCGATTGACGAAGCACTGGAGATCGGCCGCAAGGGCGGTGTGCCGGTCGAGATCTACCACCTGAAGGCTGCGGGCCGGCGGAACTGGCACAAGGCCGCGCTGGCCATCGCGCGCATCAACGCCGCGCGGGCCGAGGGTCAGGACGTGGGCGCGGACATGTACCCGTATACCGCCGGTGGCACCGGGCTGACCGCCTGTTTGCCGCCCTGGGCTTCGGCTGATGGAAAACTCTTTGACAATCTGAGCGACCCGCAGATGCGCGCGCAGATTCGGGCCGAGGTCTTGAACCAGACGACGGAGTGGGAAAACCTGTGCACGCTGGCGACGCCCGAGGGTGTCCTCATCGTCGGCCTCGACAAGCCGGAAAATAAGCAGTTCAACAGCAAGCGGCTGGCGGAGATTGCGGCTTTACAGGGGAAGGAATGGCTCGATGCCGCCATCGACTTGATTCTGTCGGAGCGGCAGCGGGTGGGCACCATCTACTTCATGATGACCGAGGAGAACGTACAGCGGCAGATGCGCCAGCCCTGGATCAAATTCGGCACCGATGCCGGGGGATTCGACCCCGAAAGCACCACTGAGCTCGTTCACCCGCGCAGCTATGGCACCTACCCGCGAATCCTGGGCAAGTACGTGCGGGAAGAGCGAGTGATGCCGCTGGAGGAAGCGATCCGGAAGATGACCTCGGCCGTCGCCAACCGGCTTTCGATCCGCGAGCGCGGTCTGCTGCGCGAAGGCATGTACGCCGATGTGGTGGTCTTCGACGCGAACACCATCGGCGACCGCGCTAGCTTCGAGAAGCCCCACCAGCTCTCGGTCGGCATGCGCTACGTTTTCGTCAACGGCACCGCCGTCGTCCGCGACGGCACCCACAGCGGTGCCACGCCCGGCCGCATCGTCCGTGGCCCCGGCTACAAAGGGGCAACCCGATAGAGAACGGCGGCGACACACGGATGCGTAGTTCACGCTGCAAGGAGGCACCCATGCATCGCATTCCCACTGGGCTTTTCTTTTTAGCTCTCCTCCTGGCCTCGGCCATCCCGGCTGGGGCGCAGCAGGGCTTCAAGGTCTACATCTCCGCCGACATGGAGGGCATCACCGGCCTGGTGGCTTCCAGCCAGGTGTCGACCCGCGGCCACGACTACGCCCTCGGCCGCCGGCTGATGACCGCCGAGGTCAACGCCGCCATCGCCGCCGCCTTCGACGCCGGCGCCACCGCCGTCGTCGTCAACGACTCCCACGGCAGCCAGACCAACCTCCTCCCCGACCAGCTCGACCCCCGCGCCGTCCTCATCACCGGCTCCCCCAAGCCCTTTGGGATGATGCAGGGCATTGACGCGAGCTTCGCGGCGGTAATTTTCATCGGCTACCACCCCCGCGCCTCCACCACCGACGGCGTCCTCGACCACACCTTCAGCGGGCAACTCAAAAGCGTGCGGCTGAACGGCCAGGCGGTGGGCGAATACGGCCTGAATGCCGCTCTTGCCGGCCACTTCGGCGTCCCGGTCGTGTTCATCTCCGGCGACCGCGCCGTCGCCGAGCAGGCCCGCGCCTTCATCCCCGGCATCGAAGCCCTGGCCGTCAAAGAAGGCATCGGGCAAACCGCCGCCCGCACCCTCCACCCCGACGCCGCTCGCGAAAAGATTGCCACCGGCATCCGCGCTGCCCTGGCACGCCGTAACCAAATTCAGCCCGTGCAACTCGCCCGCCCCGTGACCCTCGCGCTCGAGCTCGCCCGCTCCGCCCAGGCTGACGCCGCCATGCTGGTGCCCGGAATGCAACGCGTCAGCGGCCGCGTGGTCAGCTATAGCGCGCCCGACATGGGCGTCGCCTACAAAGTCTCGCGCCTGGTCATGTACCTCGCCCGCAACTAGAAACCGGCCCGGCCGCAGCGACCCTGCGATCGCGGTTTGCGGGACTCAGGGCGAGCCGGTCAAGCCTTGGGGCTCGCCGCATTTGTTTGGGTAGAGCAAGGCCTTGCGCCTTGCCAGACGGGTGAACAGGCCCGGCAGGGGACAAGCCCCTGCCCTACCCCGGTTTGCGAGTGGGCATCACACTGGCGGGACGCCAGTGCCACCAAGGGTGCGGGCCGGGGCGCCAGGGGGGGCTAGGTCAGGGCGCGTTCTAATGCGGTGAAAAACAGATGGGCCGAGGTGGGGCGTTGGGAGGCCTCGGGGGCGAAGGGTTCGCGGGCCGGCAGCCGGGGCGCAGCGAAGTAGTTTTTTTTGCGCGACGTATCCGCCGAGTACCCGCTAGTGCGTCCTAGTACCGCCGTAGCCACGCTGCCGGCTAAGAAGGTACTTGCGGACGCGCGTAAGCAGAAAGGCGATGACCAACACCAGGCCAAAGGAAAGCACCATCGCCAGGGTAGACTGGGTCATCAGCCAGGTGGTTTCCGTGGAAAAGATGACAAATACCACCAGCACGCCGAACCACAGCCACTTGCTGAGAAGATACTTGCGGAATCGTATAAGCAGGAAGGCGATGACCAACGCCGGGCCAACGTAAAGCAAAGTCTCCCTGATAGACCTGACTAGTACCCTGGTTCTGGTCTCTGGGAGAGCAAATGCGACAACGGAATCCCCGATGGTGGTACCCAGGGGATGACCACCGGCCGCAATTACCACGAATTGCCGGCCGTTCTCGTGCAGGCGGTAGGTCATGGGTGTGGCCTGACCTCCGGCGGGCAAACGTCCCCTCCAAAGCTCCTCTCCGGTCTCCAGGTCGAAGGCGCGCAAGTAATTGTCCATTGCGGCGCCAATAAGGACCAGTCCGCCGCCAGTCACGATGGGGCCGCCTAGGTTCGGAGTTCCGTATTTTATGGGTAACTGAAAAGGGCCGATGTCCAGCATGAAACCCAGGGGCACCTCCCACTTCACCTCGCCAGTGGCCAGCTCCACCGCCAGGATGGTCCCCCAGGGCGGCTTGTTGCAGACTGGGATACCCAGGGGCGAAACGAGGGGACCTCGGCTCATTCCGTAGGGTGTGCCTTCTTGGGCGGTGATCTGGGTAAAATCCATACGATTCTGCCGCTCCGCCGCCAGGTCCTGGCGAGGGATAAGTTTGATGACCCAGGGGGAGTGGGTCATGTTGAGCACCGCCAATCCTCGCTCAGGCTCAAAGGCGACGCTTCCCCAGTTGGTGCCTCCAAGCGCCCCTGGAAACACGATCGATCCCTCGAGGCTCGGCGGTGTGAAGATGCCCTCGTAGCGGTATTGCTCGATGAGCTCACGGCATTTGCCGTGATCCCAGGGGGTGAGGCCCCAGGCGTCGTCTGGCGAGAGGGTCATCGGTGCGAGCGGTTGCGGGACGGTGGGGAAAGGTTGCGTGGGCCAGGTTTGCTCTCCCGGCACGTCCGTCTGCGGGACAGAACGTTCCTCGACCGGAAAAATCGGTTCTCCAGTATCCCTGTTCAGCAGGAAGAGGAACCCCATTTTGGTGGCCTGCGCCACGGCGGGGATGTCCTCCCCGTCTTTTCGTACCGTGACCAGCGTAGGCTGGGCGGGCAGGTCGTAGTCCCAGACGTTGTGGTGGACGATCTGGTAGTACCAGACGACCGCCCCGGTGGAGCCGCGGAGCGCAACGACCGAATCCGCGTAGAGGTTGCTCCCTAACCGCTCACCGCCGTAGTAGTCCGGGCTTGGACTGCTGGTCGGGACGAAAACCAGGTTCCGCTCCGGGTCCGCCGATATAGGCGCCCAGACGTTGGCCGCCCCGGTCCGCTCGGCGCTGTCCCCTTCCCAGGTCTCACGGGCTGGATCGTCAGGATCGCGCGGGATGGGATCAAAGAACCAGCGTAGCTCACCCGTGCGGGCGTCAAAAGCGCGCACGAGGCCGCGCTCCAGCGTCACGGCCCGGTTGTCGCCGATGGCTGACCCGACCACCACCAGGTCGCCGATCACAGCGGGCGGGGAGGTCACGCCATACTGCGTTCTGTCTACCGTGTAGTCCCCCAAGTCGACCCCTTCGGAGAGATCGACCTGCCCGTTCAGGCCAAAATCTGCGCAGGGCTTTCCGGTTGCGGCATCCAGGGCAATCAACCGGGCGTCGCGGGTTGCGACAAAAATCCTGCGGCGGCATGGCTCGCCTGTGTCACGCTGCTCATCCAGCCAGGATGTGACGCCACGCGAGGCGCTCTCAGCCCGGTGGACGTCTCGGTCGATGCCGGGGTCATAGGTCCAGAGCTCGGCCCCCGTCTCAGAGTCCAGCGCAATAGCCCGGCTGTATGCCGTGCTGAGGTAGAGGACACCATCCACCAGGATCGGCGTGGCCTGGAAGGAGGTACGCTGCCTGCCATCGGAGCCATCGGAAAAGTCGCCGGTATGGTATTCCCAGGCGACCTCCA